>NZ_JBHWCC010000126.1:0-1025 GCF_042735715.1 Streptomyces sp. NPDC059582 | reverse complement strand
CACAAGACGATCGGCACGCTGTATCTCGTCACGTCGTTCGCGTTCTTCTGCATCGGCGGTGTGCTGGCTCTGGTCATGCGCGCCGAGCTGGCCCGGCCGGGTCTGCAGATCGTGTCGAACGAGCAGTTCAACCAGGCGTTCACGATGCACGGCACGATCATGCTGCTGATGTTCGCGACGCCGCTGTTCGCCGGCTTCACGAACTGGATCATGCCGCTCCAGATCGGTGCTCCGGACGTCGCCTTCCCGCGGCTGAACATGTTCGCCTACTGGCTGTACCTGTTCGGCTCGACCATCGCCGTGGGCGGTTTCCTCACCCCGCAGGGTGCGGCCGACTTCGGCTGGTTCGCCTACTCCCCGCTGTCGGACGCGGTCCGCAGCCCGGGCATCGGCGCCGACCTGTGGATCATGGGTCTGGCCTTCTCCGGCTTCGGCACCATCCTCGGCGCGGTCAACTTCATCACCACCATCATCTGCATGCGCGCGCCGGGCATGACCATGTTCCGCATGCCGATCTTCGTGTGGAACGTGCTGCTGACCGCGGTGCTGGTCCTGCTGGCCTTCCCCGTGCTGGCCGCGGCCCTGTTCGCGCTGGAGGCGGACCGCAAGTTCGGCGCCCACGTCTTCGACGCGGCCAACGGCGGAGCCTTGCTCTGGCAACACCTCTTCTGGTTCTTCGGCCATCCAGAGGTGTACATCATCGCCCTGCCGTTCTTCGGCATCATCAGTGAGATCATCCCGGTCTTCTCCCGCAAGCCGATGTTCGGCTACATGGGCCTGATCGCCGCGACCATCGCCATCGCGGGTCTGTCCGTGACGGTGTGGGCGCACCACATGTACGTCACCGGCGGTGTGCTGCTGCCGTTCTTCTCCTTCATGACGTTCCTCATCGCCGTACCGACCGGCGTGAAGTTCTTCAACTGGATCGGAACGATGTGGAAGGGGTCCTTGAGTTTCGAGACCCCGATGCTGTGGGCGACGGGCTTCCTGATCACCTTCGTCTTCGGTGGTCTGACCGGCGTCAT
>NZ_JBHWCC010000125.1:0-1080 GCF_042735715.1 Streptomyces sp. NPDC059582 | reverse complement strand
CCGGTGCCGCTGACGACGCTGACGGTCCAGGCGCTGAAGGATTTCGACCTCACCCGTAAGGAGGCCGAGCGCAGCAAGAACATGTTCGCGCTGGGCCTGCTGTCGTGGATGTACCACCGGCCGACCGAGGGCACGGAGAAGTTCCTGACGTCGAAGTTCGCGAAGAAGCCCGACATCGCGGCGGCCAACATCGCCGCGTTCCGCGCGGGCTGGAACTTCGGCGAGACGACGGAGGACTTCGCGGTCTCCTACGAGGTCGCCCCGGCGGCGAAGGCCTTCCCGGTCGGCACCTACCGCAACATCTCCGGGAACCTGGCCCTGTCCTACGGGCTGGTCGCCGCGTCCAGGCAGGCGGACCTGCCGCTGTTCCTGGGCTCGTACCCGATCACGCCGGCCTCGGACATCCTGCACGAACTGTCGAAGCACAAGAACTTCGGCGTTCGGACCTTCCAGGCCGAGGACGAGATCGCGGGCATCGGCGCGGCGCTCGGGGCGGCCTTCGGCGGCTCCCTCGCGGTGACCACGACGTCCGGTCCGGGGGTGGCGCTGAAGTCGGAGACGATCGGGCTCGCCGTCTCGCTGGAACTGCCGCTGCTGGTGATCGACATCCAGCGCGGCGGTCCGTCCACGGGGCTGCCGACCAAGACGGAGCAGGCCGACCTGCTCCAGGCGATGTACGGCCGCAACGGCGAGGCACCGGTCCCGGTCGTCGCCCCGCGCACCCCGGCCGACTGCTTCGACGCCGCCCTGGAGGCGGCCGGGATCGCGCTGACGTACCGGACGCCCGTGTTCCTGCTCTCCGACGGCTATCTCGCCAACGGCTCCGAGCCGTGGCGGATCCCCGAGGTGGACGAGCTGCCCGATCTGCGGGTGCGGTTCGCCCAGGGACCCAACCACACCCTGGAGGACGGCAGCGAGGTCTTCTGGCCGTACAAGCGCGACCCCGAGACGCTGGCCCGGCCGTGGGCGATCCCGGGCACGCCGGGCCTGGAGCACCGCATCGGCGGCATCGAGAAGCAGGACGGCACGGGCAACATCTCCTACGACCCCGCCAACCACGACTTCATGGTCCGCACCCGG
>NZ_JBHWCC010000124.1:0-1193 GCF_042735715.1 Streptomyces sp. NPDC059582 | reverse complement strand
CGCCGCCGGATGTCGTTGAGGCGGGTGATGAGGGGGGCGATGGTGCGGCCCTCGCGGGCGGCGGCGTCCCAGTCGCGGGGGCGGAGCTGGTATTTCTCGGAGTCGAGGTATTCCTCGCTGCCGGGGCGCAGGGGGGTGTTCTCGCACAGTTCGTAGCCGCTGTAGATGCCCCAGGTGGGGGAGAGGGTGGCGGCGAGGACGGCGCGGGTCTCGAAGGCGGGGCGGCCGCCGTGCTGGAGGTGGGCGTGCAGGATGTCGGGGGTGTTGGCGAAGAAGTTGGGCCGCATGTAGGCGGCGGTCTCGCCGGCGAGTTCGGTGAGGTACTCGGTGAGTTCCTCTTTGGTGTTGCGCCAGGTGAAGTAGGTGTAGGACTGCTGGAAGCCGATCTGGCCCAGGGTGCGCATCATGGCGGGGCGGGTGAAGGCCTCGGCCAGGAAGATCACGTCGGGGTCGGTGCGGTTGACGTCGGCGATGACGCGTTCCCAGAAGACGACGGGTTTGGTGTGGGGGTTGTCGACCCGGAAGATCCGCACGCCGTGGCTCATCCAGTGGCGCAGGAGGCGGACGGTCTCGGCGACGAGGCCGTCCAGGTCGGCGTCGAAGGCGACGGGGTAGATGTCCTGGTACTTCTTGGGCGGGTTCTCCGCATAGGCGATGGTGCCGTCGGCGCGGTGGTGGAACCACTCGGGGTGTTTGTCGACCCAGGGGTGGTCGGGGGAGCACTGCAGGGCGAAGTCGAGGGCGATCTCCAGGCCGGCCTCGGCGGCCCGGGCGACGAACCAGTCGAAGTCCTCGAGGGTGCCCAGGTCGGGGTGGACGGCGTCGTGTCCGCCCTCGGGGGAGCCGATCGCCCAGGGCACGCCGACGTCCTGGGGTCCGGCGGAGAGGGTGTTGTTGGCGCCTTTGCGGAAGGTGGTGCCGATGGGGTGGATCGGCGGCAGGTAGAGGACGTCGAAGCCCATCGCGGCGATCGCGGGCAGCCGGCGGGCGGCGGTGCGGAAGGTGCCGTGCGGGGTGGTGGGGGTGCCCTCGGAGCGGGGGAAGAACTCGTACCAGGAGCCGTACAGGGCCCGTTCCCGCTCGACCAGCAGCGGCAACGGTGCCGAGGCGGTGAGCAGTTCACGGACCGGGTGACGGGCCAGGACCGCGTCCACCTCCGGCGTCAACGCCGCCGCCAGCCGGGACGCGGCCGG
>NZ_JBHWCC010000123.1:0-1364 GCF_042735715.1 Streptomyces sp. NPDC059582 | reverse complement strand
CCGGAACACCACCCACAACTCATCCGGCACCAGCCGCTCAACCAGATCCGTCATGCACGGCTCAACGAACGATCACGCCATAAGAAACGGTGTCTTAGAAGGGACGCGGGTGCTCGTGGTGGACCAAGACTCTGACCTTTGTCTTTGCCAGCGCGAGTTGAGCCGTCCAGCGAACTTCACCGCGTATTCGCCGGAAGACGGCATTCCGGTGGTGCGCCTGGGAGTCGGTTCGCCACGATACTTGTCGGCTGAGAGGCCATAGGCGTGGACAAGGCACGGGCCGGTAGTCGTTTTGCCGCTCCGACCGCTCAACGGCTAACTGGAGGAGAGGCGACATGGTCCAGGGTGCTTCCGGGGAGGGCAGCTACGTAGGCCCACGGCATAGCGGTTCCGTGAACGTTGACATGGGATGGCAATGGGTTGCCTTTGCTTCCACGGCGAGTCTTCTCCCGTTCCTCCAGGCCCTTGCCTCCCAAGCAGGAGCGCGCACATTCGACCTGTTGCAGCGCCTTGGCCGGTCAAGGTTCAACAGCTCGGACGAGGAGCATCGCGCTCGTGCGGGGGCTGCCATCGTCGTTGTAGCAACGGACACGGGCACGCAATTTGAGATGCCTGGCAACCTGCCAGCAGATGCACTTGAAGCTTTGAGGACGACCGACTTGGAGACTCTGACCCGCCCGCCCGTGCCGCGGCTGATCTACTGGTCCGCTGAAAGAAGATGCTGGACGCGCGGCGACACCCCTCGCCTCTTCGAGGATGATCAGCATAGGTTCCGAGAGGTGGACCGTAGAGCGGCAGATGCCTTTCACCAACCGCCTGAGGAGTGAGTCAACTCATGCTGCTGGCGCGGATTGCGACTCAGTTCACGGGGGATGCGTGAGGCTTAAGGTTGCGCTTCCAAACTTGCCTGCCCAGATCGTTGTCGGATGGAGACTTGGGACAGTGGAACGACTCCGGAGCACAATAGTTCTACACGATCACGGAGAAGGGGCGTGATCTGGTTCAACGTCTGGCGGAGGCTCGCGCCCTGGCATGAGATGTCTCTCGATGGTCGTCATTTAAGGACGATGTGATCCACGGCCGTAGACGGTTCTTCGTAGCGCTCGCCACTGATCGCTGTGAGTGCAGCGACGTCCGTCACGCCGCAGGATGCGGAGCCGGATGCGCGGCCAGTCGGCCCGACCTCCTGCGCCGGCCAGCAGCCTTCGCTCGGGGCGAGTCGAGGAGCAAAGGCGGCCGCGCGACTCCTTCCATGTGCTACCCCGGCTACCTAAGACGTCGTTTCAGTTGGTGAGTCGGCGGTGGCAGATGAGGGCTGCGGCTATGCCGACGAAGGCAAGGAAGTGTTCGGATTTCCGCTCGTA
>NZ_JBHWCC010000122.1:0-1424 GCF_042735715.1 Streptomyces sp. NPDC059582 | reverse complement strand
ACTAGTAGGACTCCGTTAGGTCTGTCTTGATCTTGGTGGCCTCTTGTTGGGCAGGGGGCGGTGACAGGTGGTGCAGGTGCCGGTCCAGCAGTTCAGCAGGTCCTGGATGGTGTCGAGGATCTGGTAGAGGGTGAGTCCGCTGTATCGGCTTTTGGGGCCAGGCGCTGTTCGGTGAGGAACGCGTGGGCGGCGGTGACCAGGGTGACGTGGTGGTGCCAGCCGTTCCAGGAACGGCCCTCGAAGTGGTCCAGGCCGAGGCCGTGCTTGAGTTCCCGGTAGTCGTGCTCGATGCGCCAGCGGATCTTTGCGAGGCGGACCAGCCCGGCGAGGGAGTGTGTGTCGGGCAGATTGGACAACCAGTAATCGGTGGGTGCCTCGGCGCCCGCGGGCCATTCGACCAGCAGCGTCATCTCGGGCAGGACGCCGTCCCAGCTGCCTGGGTCTGCGGCGGCGGCCCGGGCGAGGCGGCGGGATTTGATGCCGGCCGGCCGTACCCGCAGGGCCAGGAAATGCGAGCGCATCCGGCCTCGAGAGCCCTCCCGCCAGGTCACCTCGGTGAAAGCCTGTCGCCCGTGGCCGGCCGCGAGCGCGGCGATGGGGGACGGCTTGTCGCGGTAACGGGGCTGCGGCTTGCGTCCGTTGCCGGACCAGGGCGGGACCGCAGGCACCGCATCGTGCGGGTGAGCGGTCACATCTGAGCGGACCGCCACCACGTAGCCGATGCCCCGACGCTCCAGCCCGTCACGGAAGTCGGCGTTCTGCCCGTAACCGGCGTCGGCCACCAGCACCGGCGGGACGAGGCCCCATTCGGCCAGCTCGTCAATGCTGTCCAGGGCCAGGCGCCACTTCTCCCGGTGCCCGATCTCCTCCGGGATCCCCGTCTTGCGCCGACGGACGGAATCCGCCGCCCATTCCTCAGGCACGAACAGACGCCACTGCAGCGGACACGACGCCGTGTCGGAGACCGCGTGCACGCTCACCGCGACCTGGCAGTTCGCCTGCTTGCCGAGCGCTCCGCAGTACTGGGGCGCGACCGCCACCGACATCCGGCCGTCCTTGGGGAACGACACGTCATCGACCGCCCAGGCGTCCGGGCCGACCTGCGGCACCATCCGCTGCGCGATCCGCCGACGCACCGGCACCGGATCCCACGTCGACTGGTTCACGAACTGCTGCAGGTTCTGCTCATTGCCGTCCGGCAGCCGCTCCGCCATCGGCTGGATCGACTTACGCCGCCCGTCCAGCATCAGACCCCGCAGATAGCAGTCACTCTTGGCCCGCTGGTCCTTCCGCGGTACCGAGGCGAACACATCAGCCACGAATAACGCCAACTTCGCCCGAGCACGGTTCACTTCATGTGCATCCACACCCCTACACATGCCCCCGACTAGGACCGACACACGGACATAACGGAGTCCTACTAG
>NZ_JBHWCC010000121.1:0-1676 GCF_042735715.1 Streptomyces sp. NPDC059582 | reverse complement strand
CCGACGTCAGGAGCGGAAGCGCCCAGGTGCCCGCGAAACCGAGCATCACCAGCGGTCCGGCCCACCCCGTGGCGAGCATCCAGCGGCCGAAGAGGGTGTCGACGGGAAGCGTGCTCTGCTGGCTCACCCCGGCGACGAAGAGTGCCGGCGCGATCCAGCAAGCGAGGACCAGCAAGCGGATCCGCCATTGCGAGACCAGCTTGACCAGCTCGAAGCGGTAGGCGCGCAGAACCGAGACGCGACGGCCGGTGGCAACGTTGTCGGCGACGATGGTCGCGGTCATCGACCGGCCTCCTGCTGTTCGGTGAGGGCGAGGAACGCGGCTTCGAGCGGCGACACCACGGGTGCGAGCTCGCGCAACGCGATGCCCGCCTGCACGAGCTGCACCACCAGTTCGTCGAGGGCGGGCACCAGCGCGCGTACGACGAGCACCTCGCCGTGCCGTGCCCCGGCGTCGTCGACGACGCTGATCCCGGCCATGCCGACAGCCAGCCGACGGGAAGCCTGCGGGTCGGAGGTCAGCAGCCGGTAGTCGAGTTCACGGTCCTCAGCGGCCAGCTTGCCCATCGGTCCGGAGAAGACGACCCGTCCGGTGGCGAGGATGGTGACCTCGGAGCACAGTGCCTCGAGGTCGTCCATGCGGTGGCTGGAGAGCACCACGCTGGTCCCGTCCGCCGCGAGCCGGGTGAGAACACTGTGGACGTGTCTTTTGCCGGCCGGGTCGAGACCGTTGGCGGGCTCGTCGAGTACGAGCAGCCGGGGCTTGGCGAGCAGGGCGGCGGCGAGCCCGAGCCGCTGACGCATGCCAAGGGAGAAGCCGCGGGCCCGCTCGTCGGCGACATCGGTGAGCCCGACCTGGTCGAGCACGTCGTCGATCCCCGCCGTCTGCGCGTCGGGGCCGCGGAGAGCGGCCAGCGCGGCGAGGTTCTGCCTGGCGGTGAGCGAGGGATAGAGACCGGGCCCGTCCACGAAGCCGGCGACGCCGTCGGGAGCGGCGAGCGCTCGCCCGACCGGCGTACCCAGGATGTCGAGCCGGCCGCTGTCGGCGACAGCCAGGCCCAGCAGGAGACCGAGCAACGTCGTCTTGCCGGCGCCGTTCGGTCCGACCAAGCCGTGGATCTGACCTTGCGTCACATCCAGATCGATACCGTCCAGCGCGACCACATCGCCGAAAGTCTTGGTGATCCCGCGAGCCCGGACAGCGAGGAGTGCGTCCATGAGTCCCTTCCTTCGAAAGTCTCATGGACCTTAGGTGCAGCACGCATTCATTGACATGTACGGCTGGTTGAACGCGGGGGAACGGATTGTCAAGGCGTGGCAAGTTGTCTGCACGAGCGGCTGGCCGGCGGCCGGACTCGGGCGCCCCTTGAAGGCGCCGAGTGGCACCGGCGGGCCTTGTCCGGGATCCTGTTCGTGCTGCATACCGGCATCCAGTGGGAGTACCTGCCCCAGGAGCTGGGCTTCGGTTCGAGGTGACGTTGCTGACGAGCTGACCGGCTGCTGAATGACCAACCTGGCCGCCACCGCGGACCCCAGGTGTCCCCCTGCCCCGCACATGAGCCGCCGCGTGAAGGACGGTGAGTTGGTGCGCGCGGTGGCCAGGGCGGCCGGCACGCGCCGGGTCTCGGTGGCGTCGAGCCGGACCAATCCGAAGCGCGGGGCCGCCCTCTCGGAGG
>NZ_JBHWCC010000120.1:0-2088 GCF_042735715.1 Streptomyces sp. NPDC059582 | reverse complement strand
GGAACAGCACCCACAACTCATCGGGCACCAGCCGCTCAACCAGATCCGTCATGCACGGATCAACGAACGATCACGCCATCAGAAACGGTGTCTAAGTGGTCTCGGCGGCCAGCGGAGTGAGCCGTCCGGTCGCGCTCCAGCCGGCGGAAGGAGCATCGAGGGTCCAGGTGGCGAGACCGGCTGTGAGGGGACGGCCGGCGGTCCAGGAACCGACCGTCACCGTACGGTCGGCGTCGGGGCTGTCCACGTAGAGAGTCGCGCCGTCGATCTGGTGCCCGCAGACCATCATGACGCCGAGCAGATGGCCGTCGGCGCTCACGGAGATGCCGGCGACGGCATCGACGGGCACCGTGCACCCCGAACTCGCGGTCAGGGCCACTCCGGCCGCGACGGCGCCGGCGAAGCGACGGAACACCAGCCAGGAAACGGTCGACCGCACGAAAGCCCCCTTGCCCGGGGGATCGCTCCTGGTATCCCCGTCTACGCCGGATGATAGGGACGGCCCGCGTCGGGCCTCAGCGCTGCCACCCACCCGTTGCGCCCTCGTTGTGGCCTTGTAGCCGCCTGGCGGCCTCGGTTCAAGGGACGCCCGCGGACCGCCCTCGTTGCCTGTCCGCCACCGCTGCTGCACCGGCCGGACGCTGACCCGCAGATCCTTGGCGATGAGGGCACTCGCCGCACCCCGGGCGAACCGCTGCGCGGCCCGCAGTGCGTAACCCCTGGCAAAGCTCTCCGCGTCTGGCTTCGTTCGCTTTCGGTGGCAGCGTTCGATGACGGGTTTCACCAGTGTTGGGTGGGTTAAGGACATCGTTGATGTTCGCGGGAATCGACGGCACCGCCGAACGATCAAGAGGTTGAGGACTTTTCCGTGTCGGATCATGAGGCAAGGGTCAGTTACACCGAAGTCGCGGATCAGGAGGTGCGCAGTCTGCGAGTGCGTTACTGCCGGTTGCGGACCGCTGGAGGCGAACCGGTCGCCGAGCTGGAGGCGCACTCCTTCCACCTGCGATTCGGTGCGGTGGCCGTTGCCGCAGAAGGCATCGGTGGCGTGGAAACCGAGCCCCAATTCCGACTTCAGGGGCACATGAGCCGACTCCTCCGCCAGGCATTGGCCGGAATGGCGCAGCGGGTGGACGTCGCTTTCGTCTCCAACGGTATCGAGGGGGTGTACGAGCAGTTCGGTTTCGTCGGTGCCGTCACCGAAGGGCACCTGGTCATCCCAGTGCGCAACGTCGAACAGGCGGCGGAAGGTGATCCGGGTACGGCTGTTTCGGGCATCCGCAGCGGCTCTCCGGCCGATCTACCGGCGATGATCCGTCTGTACAACACCGCGCACGCTCGTCGGCCCTGGACCCACGCACGGCACGCAGGCTGGAACCGGCTCATCCCCCAAGCCACGTGGAAGCCCGGGTCGCAGACCCTAATCCTGCAGATCGACAGTGCTGCCGTCGGCTATGCCGTGCTGGAGGGCCGAGCCTTCGGCGACCCCCTGGGTTCGCTGACCGTGGACGAACTGGTGGCCGAGAATGCCGCCGCGGCACGCCTGATGCTCGTTGCCATCGCCCGACTCTGCTGGCAACGGCGTCTGAGCGAATTCACAGTGCGGGAGCCGGCCGACAGCCTCACCGGCCGAGTGGCTCGCCATATGGGCTGCACCTACCAGCAGAGATTTCCACCGAGCGGCGGGATGATGGCCGCCGTCTTGAACCGGTCGTCCCTGGTGCGCAAGCTCGACCGCGAGCTGCGTCGCCGGGCTGCCGTGCAGCAGCCGGACAAGGACTACGACACGGCGTTCGACGCGCTGCGACGCGGCGACCTGCTCCCCGACGACAAAGCGCTCATCCGGCTGCTTCTCGGTCAGTGGTCGACCGATGACGCATACGTGCATGGGATTTCGATCCCCAAGCGGTACGGGGATCTTTGCACAGCGTGGTTCCCCGGAGGCGGCACGCAGTCCCTGCCGACCCCATACGCGCACCGCCTGGATCGGTATTAAGGGCTGTCCCGTAATCCCGGGTGGATCAGCGCGCGGCGTCAGATGCGGTGCATCGCAAGGCGGAGGGTCGTCCGCATACTGGGCGTATGCGG
>NZ_JBHWCC010000119.1:0-2288 GCF_042735715.1 Streptomyces sp. NPDC059582 | reverse complement strand
GGGCGGCACGTCACGACGGCCGCCCCGCGCCCCTGTGCGGGTCAGACCGACGTCGGCCGCAGTCTCGCCGCGTCCGCCGGGCTGGGGCGGTCCGGGGTGCCGTTCATCAGCGCGCTGCCCGTACGCCACTTCGCCCAGGCGAGGTTCCAGTCGCCGAAGCCGTTGCCGAACGTCTCCATCTCGTGGCCGTTCGAGTTGACGACCTGGACGACGTCGCCCTCGTGGACGGTGTTGTAGAACCATTGGGCGTTGCTGGTGCTCATGCCGGTGCAGCCGTGACTGACGTTCTCGTAGCCCTGGGAGCCCACGGACCAGGGGGCGGCATGGACGTACTCGCCGCTCCAGGTGACACGCGTGGCGTAGTAGACGGGCAGGTCGTAGGAGTCCGAGGAACCCTCCGCGATGCCGACCGTGGTGCCGCGCATACGTACGAAGTACTCCTTGCCCAGGACGACCTTGACGCCGTTGCGGGTCTCGAAGCCGGTCTTGCCGGTGGTGACGGGGATCTGGTTGATCTGCGCGCCGTTCTTGTAGACCTTCATCGAGTGTGCCGCGGCGTCCGTGACGGCGACGATGCTGTCGCCCGTGGTGAGCTTCAGGGGCGCGGCCTTGCCGCCCCACAGACGGTCGCCGACCTTCATGCCCTCCAGGTTGCTGTGCACCTGGATGGTGGCGTGGGCGGGCCAGTAGTCCTTGGGCCGGAAGTGGAGTTCCTTGTCGTTGACCCAGTGCCAGGCGCCCTCCACGACGGGCGTGGAGTCCACTCTGAGGGCCTGCTCGACGACGGTCCGCTGGGCCTTGTCCTTGACCGGCATGTTGAGTTGGGCGGTGACGGGCTGCCCGACGCCGTACTGGCCCGCCTTGGGGCCGAAGGTGATGTCCAGGTTCTTCTTCGTGGCGGGCTGGCCGGTCTCGAAGGTGAGGATCTTGCGGCCGGGGGATCCGTCGTCGTCCTCGGTGCTCACCCGCACCGTGTAGCGGGCGTTGGCGGCGAGCGGCTCGGTGCTGTGCCAGCGGCTGCCGTCGGCGGACAGCTCGCCGGCCACGTAGCGACCCGACGCGTCGACCGCCGTGACGTCCGTCAGGCGCCCGTCTGAGCCCTCGGCGGTGACCTCGAGGGGCTTGTCCGGGTCGGCCTTCTTCCTGACGTCCGAGGGGCCGTTGAAGGCGATCTCCTCGGCAGCGTCGTAGGGCCGGGCGGAGAGCGGGTTTCCGTCCGAGCCGCAGGCGGTGATGCCCGCGCAGAGGGCGATCACCAGCAGCGTGCAGCTGACGACGGTGCGAGGGCGGGGTGAGTGGCTCATGGGTCAACGCTAGGAAGCTTCGTCAGCACCGGCGCGTTGGGTAACCCGGAAGAGGGACCCGACATGCGGCAAACACAGGAGCCCGGATCCTCCTGACGGAGTATCCGGGCTCCCGGTCGTGCGATGCGTGGTGTTACTGGGTGCGGTTCTCACCGCGGTAGTACTCGAAGACCCAGCCCCACAGGCCCACCAGGATCAGCGGGACGGAGAAGTACAGCAGCCACCAGCCGATCGCAACACCCAGGAAGGCCAGGGCGCCACCGATGGCGAGCGACAGCGGCTGCCAGCTGTGCGGGCTGAAGAAGCCCAGCTCGCCGGCGTCGTCCGCGACGTCCGCCTCCTTGTTGTCCTGCGCCCCGGCGTCGACCCGACGGGCGGTGAAGCCCAGGTAGAAGCCGATCATGATGCACAGGCCGAAGGCCAGGAAGAGGGCCGTGGTACCGGCCGGCTCCTTCGACCACACGCCATAGACGACCGCCATGGCGAGGACGAAGAAGCTCAGCCACATGAACATCTTGCCCTGGATCTTCACTTGCCGGCCTCCTTGCCGCCCGCGATGGCGCTCGCACCGTGGCCGGCGTGCTCCAGCTCCAGAGCCGCGATCTCAGGGTGGTGCAGGTCGAACGCCGGGGATTCGCTGCGGATCCGCGGCAGGGTGAGGAAGTTGTGCCGCGGCGGCGGGCAGGACGTCGCCCATTCGAGCGAACGGCCGTAGCCCCACGGGTCGTCGACGCCGACCGGCTTGCCGTACTTGGCCGTCTTCCAGACGTTGTAGAAGAACGGCAGGATCGACAGGCCGAGCACGAACGAGCTGATCGTCGAGACCGTGTTCAGGGCGGTGAAGCCGTCGGCCGCCAGGTAGTCGGCGTAACGACGCGGCATGCCCTCGGCGCCCAGCCAGTGCTGGACCAGGAAGGTGCCGTGGAAGCCGATGAACAGCGTCCAGAAGGTGATCTTGCCGAGGCGCTCGTCGAGCATCTTGCC
>NZ_JBHWCC010000118.1:0-2606 GCF_042735715.1 Streptomyces sp. NPDC059582 | reverse complement strand
GGGCGCACGGTGGATGCCTTGGCACTAGGAGCCGATGAAGGACGGGACGAACACCGATATGCTTCGGGGAGCTGTAAGCAAGCTTTGATCCGGAGATTTCCGAATGGGGAAACCCACCACTCGTAATGGAGTGGTATCCATATCTGAATACATAGGATATGAGAAGGCAGACCCGGGGAACTGAAACATCTAAGTACCCGGAGGAAGAGAAAGCAAATGCGATTCCCTGAGTAGCGGCGAGCGAAACGGGACCAGCCCAAACCAAGAGGCTTGCCTCTTGGGGTTGTAGGACACTCTATATGGAGTTACAAAGGAATGAGTTAAATGAAGAGGTCTGGAAAGGCCCGCCATAGGAGGTAACAGCCCTGTAGTCAAAACTTCGTTCTCTCCTGAGTGGATCCTGAGTACGGCGGAACACGTGAAATTCCGTCGGAATCCGGGAGGACCATCTCCCAAGGCTAAATACTCCCTAGTGACCGATAGTGAACCAGTACCGTGAGGGAAAGGTGAAAAGCACCCCGGAAGGGGAGTGAAAGAGATCCTGAAACCGTGTGCCTACAAGTAGTCAGAGCCCGTTAACGGGTGATGGCGTGCCTTTTGTAGAATGAACCGGCGAGTTACGATCCCGTGCAAGGTTAAGTTTGAAAAGACGGAGCCGCAGCGAAAGCGAGTCTGAATAGGGCGCATGAGTACGTGGTCGTAGACCCGAAACCAGGTGATCTACCCATGTCCAGGGTGAAGTTCAGGTAACACTGAATGGAGGCCCGAACCCACGCACGTTGAAAAGTGCGGGGATGAGGTGTGGGTAGGGGTGAAATGCCAATCGAACCTGGAGATAGCTGGTTCTCTCCGAAATAGCTTTAGGGCTAGCCTCAAGGTAAGAGTCTTGGAGGTAGAGCACTGATTGGACTAGGGGCCCCTACCGGGTTACCGAATTCAGTCAAACTCCGAATGCCAATGACTTATCCTTGGGAGTCAGACTGCGAGTGATAAGATCCGTAGTCGAAAGGGAAACAGCCCAGACCACCAGCTAAGGTCCCAAAGTATACGTTAAGTGGAAAAGGATGTGGAGTTGCTTAGACAACCAGGATGTTGGCTTAGAAGCAGCCACCATTTAAAGAGTGCGTAATAGCTCACTGGTCGAGTGACTCTGCGCCGAAAATGTACCGGGGCTAAACGTATCACCGAAGCTGCGGACTGTTCTTCGAACAGTGGTAGGAGAGCGTTCTAAGGGCTGTGAAGCAAGACCGGAAGGACTTGTGGAGCGCTTAGAAGTGAGAATGCCGGTATGAGTAGCGAAAGAGGGGTGAGAATCCCCTCCACCGAATGCCTAAGGTTTCCTGAGGAAGGCTCGTCCGCTCAGGGTTAGTCGGGACCTAAGCCGAGGCCGATAGGCGTAGGCGATGGACAACAGGTTGATATTCCTGTACCACCTATTTACCATTTGAGCAATGGGGGGACGCAGGAGGATAGGGTAAGCGCGGTATTGGATATCCGCGTCCAAGCAGTTAGGCTGGGAAATAGGCAAATCCGTTTCCCGTGAAGGCTGAGCTGTGATGGCGAGCGAAATATAGTAGCGAAGTTCCTGATTCCACACTGCCAAGAAAAGCCTCTAGCGAGGTGAGAGGTGCCCGTACCGCAAACCGACACAGGTAGGCGAGGAGAGAATCCTAAGGTGATCGAGAGAACTCTCGTTAAGGAACTCGGCAAAATGACCCCGTAACTTCGGGAGAAGGGGTGCTCTGTTAGGGTGCAAGCCCGAGAGAGCCGCAGTGAATAGGCCCAGGCGACTGTTTAGCAAAAACACAGGTCTCTGCGAAGCCGTAAGGCGAAGTATAGGGGCTGACGCCTGCCCGGTGCTGGAAGGTTAAGAGGAGCGCTTAGCGTAAGCGAAGGTGCGAATTGAAGCCCCAGTAAACGGCGGCCGTAACTATAACGGTCCTAAGGTAGCGAAATTCCTTGTCGGGTAAGTTCCGACCCGCACGAAAGGCGCAACGATCTGGGCACTGTCTCAACGAGAGACTCGGTGAAATTATAGTACCTGTGAAGATGCAGGTTACCCGCGACAGGACGGAAAGACCCCGTGGAGCTTTACTGCAGCCTGATATTGAATGTTGGTACAGCTTGTACAGGATAGGTAGGAGCCTTGGAAACCGGAGCGCCAGCTTCGGTGGAGGCATCGGTGGGATACTACCCTGGCTGTATTGACCTTCTAACCCGCCGCCCTTATCGGGCGGGGAGACAGTGTCAGGTGGGCAGTTTGACTGGGGCGGTCGCCTCCTAAAAGGTAACGGAGGCGCCCAAAGGTTCCCTCAGAATGGTTGGAAATCATTCGCAGAGTGTAAAGGCACAAGGGAGCTTGACTGCGAGACCTACAAGTCGAGCAGGGACGAAAGTCGGGCTTAGTGATCCGGTGGTTCCGCATGGAAGGGCCATCGCTCAACGGATAAAAGCTACCCCGGGGATAACAGGCTTATCTCGCCCAAGAGTTCATATCGACGGCGGTGTTTGGCACCTCGATGTCGGCTCATCACATCCTGGGGCTGTAGTCGGTCCCAAGGGTATGGCTGTTCGCCATTTAAAGAGGTACGTGAGCTGGGTTTAAA
>NZ_JBHWCC010000117.1:0-3270 GCF_042735715.1 Streptomyces sp. NPDC059582 | reverse complement strand
TTCTCAAGGAACGGACGCTTCCTTTGTACTCACCCTCTCGGGCTTTCCTCCGGGCGCTTCCCTTCGGTCTTGCGTTTCCGACTCTATCAGATCTTCCCGACCCGATTTCCTCGGTGCTTTCCAGGTTCCCGCTTCCGCGTTTCCCTTTCCAGCGGTTCCGACTTTATCAGATCATTTTCGTGATCCGATTCCCTGTCGGTGGGATCGTCCGGGGCCTCTTCGCTTTCGCTCGTCGGCCTTTCGACATTCACTACGTTAACCGATTCCCCCTGGCGACTCATAATCGAGTCCGCGGGTCCCGATTTCGAGCATGCAGGCACGCCGAAATCGACCCCGTCAGGGGCTGTCGTAGGTAGTGGGTTGGCCACTTCCGGCTGCAGGCGATTGCCGTACCCGGTTCAGCGGCTTGGGCTACATTACGCACCCCGCGGGGGCGAGTCAACTTGAGCGGCGCCGGGGCGTGTGGGCCCGATACGGGCTGACCGTCGGGTCGTTGGCGACCCAAAAGCGCCAGGGGTGGACGCCGCCGTCTCCGGACACCCCGGTGCGGGGGCCGTTGCGTACCTGGTCGGGGGGTACGGGGATGCCCGTGTACACGGTCAGGGGCGAGCCCTGCGGTGCGCAGGCGTCCGTGCCGTCCAGGGCCCGGTCCACGCCCAGGGCGGTGGCCAGGCGCGCGGGGCCTTTGGCCAGTTCCTTGTCATACCGGGCCGAGAGTCGACGTCTGCGGGCCAGCTCCGCGCCCTCGACGATCTCGCCCCCGCGCAGCAGCACTCCGCTCGGCCGGCCCACGGGGCCACAGACGAAGTTCATGCAGAACCACATGCCATAGGTGAAGTAGACGTACACGTGTCCGGGCGGACCGAACATCACTTCGTTGCGGGGCGTGCGTCCGCGATAGGCGTGCGAGCCGGGATCGTTCGGGCCGTCGTAGGCCTCCACCTCTGTCAGGCGCAGGGCGATCGGACCGTCCGGGGTGGTGCGCACGAGGACGCGGCCGAGAAGGTCGGGGGCGACCTCCAGTACAGGCCGGTCGAAGAAGTCCCTCGGCAGGGGCGTACGGTCGGGGGTCGCGATCATGGCCTCCGAGCGTAGTGCAGACGGGTCGGTACCACGGGGTGGTCAGGGAGCGTCCGCCTTGCCAGGGTGTGGGACGCGGAACCGGTCACGGTCGGATCGCGTTTGTAGGGATCAAGGGTCACTCGTAGAAGGAGAGTCATGGCGTTCAAGAAGCTGCTCGCGAGTCTGGGGGCCGGCGGTGCTTCGGTCGAGACGGTGCTGACCGAGGTCAACGTCGTTCCGGGCGGCGTCGTCCAGGGTGAGGTGCGGATCCAGGGCGGGTCCGTCAACCAGCAGATCGAGGGACTGTCGGTCGGGCTCCAGGCCAAGGTCGAGGTCGAGAGCGGCGACCAGGAGTACAAGCAGGACATCGAGTTCACCAAGGCGCGGCTCGGCGGTGCCTTCGAGCTCCAGGCGGGTGCCGTGCACGCGGTGCCGTTCGGGCTCGAGATCCCGTGGGAGACGCCGATCACGATGATCGACGGTCAGCCGCTGCGAGGGATGAACATCGGCGTGACGACCGAGCTGGAGATCGCGCGGGCCGTGGACTCCGGTGACCTGGACCCGATCAACGTGCACCCGATCCCGGCGCAGAAGGCGATCCTGGACGCGTTCATCCAGCTGGGCTTCCGCTTCAAGAACGCGGACATGGAGCGCGGTCACATCCGGGGTACCCGGCAGCGGCTGCCCTTCTACCAGGAGATCGAGTTCTTCCCGCCGTCGCAGTACCGGGGCCTGAACCAGGTCGAGCTGAGCTTCGTGGCCGACGAGCACGCGATGGACGTCATCCTGGAGATGGACAAGAAGCCGGGGCTCTTCAGCGAGGGCAGTGACACCTTCCGGTCGTTCCAGGTGGGTGTGCACGACTACCAGGGGACCGACTGGGCGGCTTACCTCAACCAGTGGCTGGCCGAGGTCGGCAGCAAGCGCAACTGGTTCTAGGCTCGGAACGCACTGAAGGAAACCGATCAGGAGGTACCGAGGTGACCGAGCTCAAGCGGCGGCCGCTCCCCCATGACTTCCATCCGCCCGTGCCGTCGTTCACGGTCACGAGCGAGGACGTCCAGGAGGGCGCGACGCTCAAGGACGCTCAGGTCTACGCGGCCGGCAACACCTCGCCGCAGCTGCGGTGGGAGGGCTTCCCGCCCGAGACCAAGAGCTTCGCCGTGACCTGCTACGACCCGGACGCCCCGACGGGCAGCGGGTTCTGGCACTGGAGCGTGTTCGACATCCCGGTCTCCGTGACGGAGTTGCCCGCCGGTGCGGGCAGCGGCAAGTTCGAGGGGCTGCCGGAGGGCGCCGTCCAGGTGCGCAACGACTACGGCAGCAAGGACTTCGGCGGTGCCGCGCCGCCGCCCGGGGACGGGTCGCACCGGTACGTGTTCACCGTGTACGCGGTGGACCAGGAGAAGCTCGGTCCGGACGCGGACGTGTCGCCTGCGGTCGTGGGTTTCAACCTCCGGTTCCACGCGATCGCGCGTGCGCAACTGGTCGGTGAGTACGAGGTGCCCGCCGAAGACTGACGTTCATTGAACGTTTGCCCGCCTCTGGTCTTGGAAGTGATCAGAGGCGGGCATTTTTTATTGCGTTGTCCATCTCGGCGTGCCCGGCCAGAGTTGATCCACGCCCGCCAGGAGGTGGGCCGGTGCGCACGGGAGGTGGACTGGAATGCGGGACACGCTGGTACTGAACGCCAGTTTCGAGCCGCTGTCGACGGTGACGTTGAACCGAGCCGTCGTTCTGGTGCTCCAGGACAAGGCCGTCGTCGAGCAGTCCCACCCCGAACTGCGCATGCGCGGAGCCGCGGTCGACATACCTGCGCCCCGGGTGATCAGGTTGTGCAGGTATGTACGGGTGCCCTTCCGAAGACAAGCGCCCTGGTCGAGGCGGGGTGTTCTGGTACGGGACAGGCACCGGTGCGCGTACTGCGGCAGGCGGGCGACGACCGTGGACCACGTGGTGCCGAGGGCGCAGGGCGGTAGGGACTCCTGGCTGAACACGGTCGCTTCGTGCGCCGAGGACAATCACCGCAAAGCGGACCGGACGCCCGATCAGGCGGGTATGCCGCTGTTGCGGCAGCCGTTCGAGCCGACGCCCGCGGACGCGATGCTGCTGTCCCTGGGGCACGAGGACTTCGAGGCGCTGCCGGAGTGGCTGGCACAGCCCGCCGCCTAGAGGCTGCACGAGACCGGGGCCCACCTCCGTCGGAGG
>NZ_JBHWCC010000116.1:0-3558 GCF_042735715.1 Streptomyces sp. NPDC059582 | reverse complement strand
CCGCACCACGACGCGGCGGCCCGGAGCGGAATCGGGTCGCCGCGACCCGGTGGGTGCGGCGAGACTGCGTGCACGACAAAATTGACCGAAAGTCGGGTTCGGTGAGGGAGGCTCAGTGGCGGGCAGGCTCAAGGCGCCGACCGGCCGGTACGGCGGCAGGTCCGCCGAGGAACGGCAGGCCGAGCGGCGGGACAGATTCCTGGACGCCGCACTCGGACTGTTCGGCGGCGTCCCCGGCTACCGCGCCACGACCGTCTCGGCGCTCTGCGAGGCCGCCGGGCTGTCCACCCGCCAGTTCTACGAGGAGTTCCGCACCCTGGAGGACGTCCTGGCCGCACTGCACCTCCAGGTCAACGACTGGGCGGAGGAAGCCGTCCGGACCGCCGTCGCCGGAGCCGAGGGTTTCCCCCTCGCCGAACGGGCCACCGCGATCTTCCGCGCCTACGCCGCGAACGTCACCGCCGACCCGCGCCGCATCCGCATCACCTTCGTCGAGGTCATCGGCATCAGCGCCCGCCTGGAGGAGCAGCGCCTGTCCCGCCGGACCCGCTGGGTCGACCTCCTGTGCGCCGAGGCGACGGCCGCCGCGGCCCGCGGGGAGGCGGACCCGCGTGACTACCGGCTCGCCGCGACGGCCTTCATCGGCAGCGTCAACGGGCTGCTGCACGACTGGAACGCGGGGTGGGTGAAGGCCACCCTGGACGAGGTGGTCGACGAACTGGTCCGGCAACTGGTGGGCATCCTGCGGCCGGTCGGGCACAGCCCGGCGGGTTAGCCTTCGCGCGTGCATGTCTACGAGGAACTGAATCCGGCGGAACGCGAGTTGTGGGACGCGTATCCCACCGGCCGCCCCGTGGACCTCGGTACGGGCGGAGCACAGGACGCCCCCGAGCACGGGGACGGCTGGGGACCGGAGCGGACGATCCGCGGCACGGTGGTGACCGCGCTGCTGCTCGGCGCGCACCCGGGCCCGCCGGGGACCGCGCCCGCCCTGCGGCTGCGGGGCGCCCGCGTCAGCGGGTGCGTCGACCTCGGTGGAGCGGAGATCGGGCACGGGCTGTGGTTCGAGCGCTGCTGGTTCGAGCGGAGCCTGAACCTCAGCGGAGCCGCGACCCGTACGGTCGAGATCGAGGACAGCCGGATCCCGGGAGTCGACCTGGGGATGGCCCGGGTGGAGGGCCGTGTCCTGCTGAGGGGCACCGTCGTCGACGGCAGGCTGACCCTGAACAACGCCCGGATCGCGGGCGAGCTGATCCTCACCCGGGCGGTCCTCTCGCACCCCGGTGACTGGGCCCTGTTCGCCGGCGGACTCGTCGCGGAGGGCGGGGTCTTCTGCCGTGGAACCGTCGTGCGCGGCGGCATCCGGCTCCCCGGGGCGCAGTTGGCCGGCGGGCTCCACCTGGAGGGGGCGCGGGTCGACCACCCCGACGGCGACGCGCTTCTGGCCGACAGCGCGACGGTGCGGACGCTGGCGCTGTCCGACGGGTTCACCGCCCAGGGGACGATCAGTCTGCGCGGAGCCGAGATACCGGACCGGCTGAGCTTCGACGGCGCCGTCCTCGACGCCCCGGGCACCACGCTGGACTGCACCCGGATGCGCACGGGCCTGCTGGTCTTCACCCCCGCCGGGCCGCCGTCCGGCCCGGTCGACCTCCGGGGCGCCCGCACCGCGGCCCTGCGCGACCGGGACGGGGTCTGGCCGGACGTCGTGCGGTTGCAGGGTTTCACCTACGGCTCCCTGGACGACGAGGACGGCTCCCGGACGGCCTCCGCGGCGCACCGGGTGACGTGGATCCGGCGGAATCCGGGCTACGCCTCGCAGCCCTACGAGCAACTGGCCTCCTGGTACCGGCAGATCGGCCACGACGACGAGGCCCGTCGGGTCCTGCTGGCCAGGCAGCGCCACCGCAGGAAGCACCTGGACGGGCCCGCCCGTGGGTGGGGACTCCTGCTCGACGCCACCGTCGGCTACGGATACCGCCCCTGGCTGGCGGGCGTGTGGCTCGCGGCGCTCGCGCTGATCGGCACCGCGGTCTTCCTCACCCGCACCCCGAAACCCACCGAGCCCGGCCAGGTCCCCCCGTTCAACGCCTTCGTCTACACCCTCGACCTCCTGATCCCCATCGGCGGCCTCGGCCAGCGCACCGCGTGGTACTGGCCGGGAGGGGCGGCCGCGTGGCTGGCGTACGCGCTCATCGCGGCGGGCTGGATCCTGACGACGGCGGTCCTCGCGGGCATCTCCCGCACCCTGAACAAGAACTGACCCGGCTCGGCGGCGTTCCGTCCGCAGGCGCCGACGATCCCTGCGGAAAGGCGACTTCACGCTTGCCGCATCCGTTGACTCACACCCCCCGCGGCCCTGCTTGCGACGCGCCGACGGATGCGGAGATTCGGTCCTCGTTCGGCATGCCGGACCAGCCGCTGCCGGGCGCCGACGGCGCCCTCGCCGTCGGCAGGCAGTTCTGCCGCTGCCTCGACGGCCGCGACAGCACGATCGCCGACGGAACCCAGGCCGAACTGTGGTCCTGCGACGGCGGACCGGCCGGCCCTAGCGGTCCCACCAGGCCCCGGCCCAGGTCAGGGATGTCAGACCCGCGGCCAGGAGCAGCGCGCCTCCCAGCAGGCAGCAGGCGAGCAGCCGGCTGCGCAGCCCGCGGTACGCCTGCTCGTACTCGCTCCGCAGCTGGGCGGCGCGCTCGGCCGTACGCTGCCACGAGCCGCGGGCCAGCGCGAGGTACTCCGCCTCGAAGTGCCGCTCGGCGTCCTCCCGCTGCCCGGACGTCAGCCAGTCGAGCCGGGCGGTGAAGCGGGCGGCGGCCGTGCGCGCCTCCTCGTGCGCGGCGGCGAGGAGCAGATGGCCCTCGATCTCGTTCAGCAGCGCCCGGGTGTCCAGGGGGCGGTCGTCCATGGCGGTCATCGGGCCGTCAACTCCCGCTCGGTGGTCGGTACTTCGGGGTGGTGCAGGTCGAACGCCGGGGATTCGCTGCGGATCCGCGGCAGGGTGAGGAAGTTGTGCCGCGGCGGCGGGCAGGTCGTCGCCCACTCCAGCGAACGGCCGTAGCCCCACGGGTCGTCGTCGGTCACCGGCCTGCCGTACCTGGCGGTCCTCCAGACGTTGTAGAAGAAGGGGAGCAGGGACAGTCCGAGGACGAACGAGAAGACGGTCGACACGGTGTTGAGGACCGTCAGGCCCTCCACCGCCAGATAGTCGGGGATCCGCCGCTGCATCCCGTTCGCGCCCAGCCAGTGCTGGACCAGGAAGGTGCCGTGGAAGCCGATGAACAGCGTCCAGAAGGTGATCTTGCCGAGGCGCTCGTCGAGCATCTTGCCGGTGAACTTCGGCCACCAGAAGTGGAAGCCGGCGAACATCGCGAAGACGACCGTGCCGAAGACGACGTAGTGGAAGTGCGCCACCACGAAGTAGGAGTCCGAGACGTGGAAGTCGATGGGCGGCGAGGCCAGCATGACGCCGGTCAGACCACCGAAGACGAAGGTGATCAGGAAGCCCGTCGCCCACAGCATCGGGGTCTCGAAACTCAAGGACCCCTTCCACATCGT
>NZ_JBHWCC010000115.1:0-5029 GCF_042735715.1 Streptomyces sp. NPDC059582 | reverse complement strand
ATTCCTCCTCTCGCACCGCTCTCGTGGTGTTGCACCCGATTACGGGTAAACATTCACGGAGAGTTTGATCCTGGCTCAGGACGAACGCTGGCGGCGTGCTTAACACATGCAAGTCGAACGATGAAGCCCTTCGGGGTGGATTAGTGGCGAACGGGTGAGTAACACGTGGGCAATCTGCCCTTCACTCTGGGACAAGCCCTGGAAACGGGGTCTAATACCGGATAACACGTCCACTCGCATGGGTGGAGGTTAAAAGCTCCGGCGGTGAAGGATGAGCCCGCGGCCTATCAGCTTGTTGGTGAGGTAATGGCTCACCAAGGCGACGACGGGTAGCCGGCCTGAGAGGGCGACCGGCCACACTGGGACTGAGACACGGCCCAGACTCCTACGGGAGGCAGCAGTGGGGAATATTGCACAATGGGCGAAAGCCTGATGCAGCGACGCCGCGTGAGGGATGACGGCCTTCGGGTTGTAAACCTCTTTCAGCAGGGAAGAAGCGAAAGTGACGGTACCTGCAGAAGAAGCGCCGGCTAACTACGTGCCAGCAGCCGCGGTAATACGTAGGGCGCAAGCGTTGTCCGGAATTATTGGGCGTAAAGAGCTCGTAGGCGGCTTGTCACGTCGGGTGTGAAAGCCCGGGGCTTAACCCCGGGTCTGCATTCGATACGGGCTAGCTAGAGTGTGGTAGGGGAGATCGGAATTCCTGGTGTAGCGGTGAAATGCGCAGATATCAGGAGGAACACCGGTGGCGAAGGCGGATCTCTGGGCCATTACTGACGCTGAGGAGCGAAAGCGTGGGGAGCGAACAGGATTAGATACCCTGGTAGTCCACGCCGTAAACGGTGGGAACTAGGTGTTGGCGACATTCCACGTCGTCGGTGCCGCAGCTAACGCATTAAGTTCCCCGCCTGGGGAGTACGGCCGCAAGGCTAAAACTCAAAGGAATTGACGGGGGCCCGCACAAGCAGCGGAGCATGTGGCTTAATTCGACGCAACGCGAAGAACCTTACCAAGGCTTGACATACACCGGAAAGCATTAGAGATAGTGCCCCCCTTGTGGTCGGTGTACAGGTGGTGCATGGCTGTCGTCAGCTCGTGTCGTGAGATGTTGGGTTAAGTCCCGCAACGAGCGCAACCCTTGTTCTGTGTTGCCAGCATGCCCTTCGGGGTGATGGGGACTCACAGGAGACCGCCGGGGTCAACTCGGAGGAAGGTGGGGACGACGTCAAGTCATCATGCCCCTTATGTCTTGGGCTGCACACGTGCTACAATGGCCGGTACAATGAGCTGCGATACCGTGAGGTGGAGCGAATCTCAAAAAGCCGGTCTCAGTTCGGATTGGGGTCTGCAACTCGACCCCATGAAGTCGGAGTTGCTAGTAATCGCAGATCAGCATTGCTGCGGTGAATACGTTCCCGGGCCTTGTACACACCGCCCGTCACGTCACGAAAGTCGGTAACACCCGAAGCCGGTGGCCCAACCCCTTGTGGGAGGGAGCTGTCGAAGGTGGGACTGGCGATTGGGACGAAGTCGTAACAAGGTAGCCGTACCGGAAGGTGCGGCTGGATCACCTCCTTTCTAAGGAGCATCTAGATCTCGCAAGAGATCCAGAGCCACTACGTCGGCAAACGTCCGACGGTGGTTAGCTCATGGGTGGAACGTTGATTATTCGGCCGGATTGTCGGGTCGGAGGCTTGCGAGTACTGCTCTTAGGGGCGTGGAAAGCATGATCTCCGGACGGGATCGGGTCGGGCACGCTGTTGGGTGTCTGAGGGCACGGCCGATTGGCTGCCTTCAGTGCCGGCCCCAGTGAACTTGCCTGTAAGGGCAGGGTGATGGGTGGTTGGTCGTTGTTTGAGAACTGCACAGTGGACGCGAGCATCTGTGGCCAAGTTTTTAAGGGCGCACGGTGGATGCCTTGGCACCAGGAACCGATGAAGGACGTGGGAGGCCACGATAGTCCCCGGGGAGTCGTCAACCAGGCTTTGATCCGGGGGTTTCCGAATGGGGAAACCCGGCAGTCGTCATGGGCTGTCACCCATACCTGAACACATAGGGTATGTGGAGGGAACGCGGGGAAGTGAAACATCTCAGTACCCGCAGGAAGAGAAAACAACCGTGATTCCGGGAGTAGTGGCGAGCGAAACCGGATGAGGCCAAACCGTATGCGTGTGAGACCCGGCAGGGGTTGCGTATACGGGGTTGTGGGATCTCTCTTTCACAGTCTGCCGGCTGTGAGGCGAGTCAGAAACCGTTGATGTAGGCGAAGGACATGCGAAAGGTCCGGCGTAGAGGGTAAGACCCCCGTAGTCGAAACGTCAACGGCTCGTTTGAGAGACACCCAAGTAGCACGGGGCCCGAGAAATCCCGTGTGAATCTGGCGGGACCACCCGCTAAGCCTAAATATTCCCTGGTGACCGATAGCGGATAGTACCGTGAGGGAATGGTGAAAAGTACCGCGGGAGCGGAGTGAAATAGTACCTGAAACCGTGTGCCTACAAGCCGTGGGAGCGTCGGGCAAGCACTTGTGCTTGCCTCGTGACTGCGTGCCTTTTGAAGAATGAGCCTGCGAGTTTGCGGTGTGTTGCGAGGTTAACCCGGGTGGGGAAGCCGTAGCGAAAGCGAGTCCGAATAGGGCGTTTCAGTAGCACGCTCAAGACCCGAAGCGGAGTGATCTAGCCATGGGCAGGTTGAAGCGGAGGTAAGACTTCGTGGAGGACCGAACCCACCAGGGTTGAAAACCTGGGGGATGACCTGTGGTTAGGGGTGAAAGGCCAATCAAACTCCGTGATAGCTGGTTCTCCCCGAAATGCATTTAGGTGCAGCGTCGTGTGTTTCTTGCCGGAGGTAGAGCACTGGATAGGCGATGGGCCCTACCGGGTTACTGACCTTAGCCAAACTCCGAATGCCGGTAAGTGAGAGCGCGGCAGTGAGACTGTGGGGGATAAGCTCCATGGTCGAGAGGGAAACAGCCCAGAGCATCGACTAAGGCCCCTAAGCGTACGCTAAGTGGGAAAGGATGTGGAGTCGCACAGACAACCAGGAGGTTGGCTTAGAAGCAGCCACCCTTGAAAGAGTGCGTAATAGCTCACTGGTCTAGTGATTCCGCGCCGACAATGTAGCGGGGCTCAAGCGTACCGCCGAAGTCGTGTCATTGCAGCATATAGCCCCAACGGGCGCTGTGATGGGTAGGGGAGCGTCGTGTGCCGGGTGAAGCTGCGCCGGAAGGCAGTGGTGGACGGTTCACGAGTGAGAATGCAGGCATGAGTAGCGATACACACGTGAGAAACGTGTGCGCCGATTGACTAAGGGTTCCTGGGTCAAGCTGATCTGCCCAGGGTAAGTCGGGACCTAAGGCGAGGCCGACAGGCGTAGTCGATGGATAACCGGTTGATATTCCGGTACCCGCTGTGAAGCGTCAAACATCGAGCATCGTGATGCTAAGGCCGTGAAGCCGTTCCGGACCCTTCGGGGAAAGGAAAGTGGTGGAGCCGCCGGACCAAGCGGTTAGTAGGTGAGTGATGGGGTGACGCAGGAAGGTAGTCCATCCCGGGCGGTGGTTGTCCCGGGGTAAGGGTGTAGGCCGTGCGATAGGCAAATCCGTCGTACATGTGGCTGAGACCTGATGCCGAGCCGATTGTGGTGAAGTGGATGATCCTATGCTGTCGAGAAAAGCCTCTAGCGAGTTTCATGGCGGCCCGTACCCTAAACCGACTCAGGTGGTCAGGTAGAGAATACCGAGGCGTTCGGGTGAACTATGGTTAAGGAACTCGGCAAAATGCCCCCGTAACTTCGGGAGAAGGGGGGCCACGTCTGGTGATGAGCTTTGCGCTCTGAGCTGGGGGTGGCCGCAGAGACCAGCGAGAAGCGACTGTTTACTAAAAACACAGGTCCGTGCGAAGCCGTAAGGCGATGTATACGGACTGACGCCTGCCCGGTGCTGGAACGTTAAGGGGACCGGTTAGTCAAGATTCGTCTTGGCGAAGCTGAGAACTTAAGCGCCAGTAAACGGCGGTGGTAACTATAACCATCCTAAGGTAGCGAAATTCCTTGTCGGGTAAGTTCCGACCTGCACGAATGGCGTAACGACTTCTCGACTGTCTCAACCATAGGCCCGGTGAAATTGCACTACGAGTAAAGATGCTCGTTTCGCGCAGCAGGACGGAAAGACCCCGGGACCTTTACTACAGTTTGATATTGGTGTTCGGTTCGGCTTGTGTAGGATAGCTGGGAGACTTTGAAGCGGCCACGCCAGTGGTTGTGGAGTCGTCGTTGAAATACCAGTCTGGTCGTGCTGGATGTCTAACCTGGGTCCGTGATCCGGATCAGGGACAGTGTCTGATGGGTAGTTTAACTGGGGCGGTTGCCTCCTAAAGAGTAACGGAGGCGCCCAAAGGTTCCCTCAGCCTGGTTGGCAATCAGGTGTTGAGTGTAAGTGCACAAGGGAGCTTGACTGTGAGACCGACGGGTCGAGCAGGGACGAAAGTCGGGACTAGTGATCCGGCGGTGGCTTGTGGAAGCGCCGTCGCTCAACGGATAAAAGGTACCCCGGGGATAACAGGCTGATCTTCCCCAAGAGTCCATATCGACGGGATGGTTTGGCACCTCGATGTCGGCTCGTCGCATCCTGGGGCTGGAGTCGGTCCCAAGGGTTGGGCTGTTCGCCCATTAAAGCGGTACGCGAGCTGGGTTTAGAACGTCGTGAGACAGTTCGGTCCCTATCCGCTGCGCGCGCAGGAATATTGAGAAGGGCTGTCCCTAGTACGAGAGGACCGGGACGGACGAACCTCTGGTGTGCCAGTTGTCCTGCCAAGGGCATGGCTGGTTGGCTACGTTCGGGAGGGATAACCGCTGAAAGCATCTAAGCGGGAAGCCTGCTTCGAGATGAGTATTCCCACCCACTTGATGGGGTAAGGCTCCCAGTAGACGACTGGGTTGATAGGCCGGATCTGGAAGCCAGGTAACTGGTGGAGGTGACCGGTACTAATAGGCCGAGGGCTTGTCCTCAGTTGCTCGCGTCCACTGTGTT
>NZ_JBHWCC010000114.1:0-5488 GCF_042735715.1 Streptomyces sp. NPDC059582 | reverse complement strand
GCCGTCGGCGGAGGCCGCCTCCTCGTTCCCCGCGAGACCTACGCCGCGCCACTCCAGCAGACGAAGAACACATCTGGTTCATTCAGCCCTCAGAGGTCGTCCGCACGGGTTCCCACCACGGAGTGCGCCCCGCCTGGACACAACTCTTCGGCGGGCCTTGGCCATCCGCAGTGCCGGGTCGATCCAGTGGTACACGGTCGCTGTGACAAGTGCGTCGAACGGCTCTCCGGCAGCGGTCGGCTCTCGAACTCCGCCGTCCCCGCCGGCACACCGAGGTTCGGCTTGGCGGCATGAGCGGCGCAGGTCTGGTGTCGTTGACGGTGCGCCATGAGCCGGGCCCCGGGGATGCTATCCCCCGGGGCCGCGTGGCACGCCCGGCGCTGCCGCGTGAGCGATCACCTGCTCGGCAGTTCGCCGCGTCGGCGTGCTGGTCAGTGGCGGCCCTTCTCCTGGTTCGCATTCCCGCCCTTGCGGCCCGCTTCCCGGGCTTCTTCAGCCGAGACGCGGTGAGCGGTGCCCTCTTCCTGAGCGACGTGGCGTCGCTTCGAGGGAGTCTCGCGCTCCTCGTCGGAGTCGACGCTCGTGTCCGTGTAGCCGATCTCGTGCTTCGCCATGGTGACGCCTCCCGCGAAAAGTAGGAACTGACGGTGACTGAAGCGTCACACACAGTCGAACAGGCGGCACCTTGGATCATCACCGTAGGTAGCAGGCCGGCC
Organism: Streptomyces sp. NPDC059582; assembly: GCF_042735715.1. Lineage (NCBI taxonomy): Bacteria > Bacillati > Actinomycetota > Actinomycetes > Kitasatosporales > Streptomycetaceae > Streptomyces > Streptomyces sp. NPDC059582. The sequence goes on along the minus strand of NZ_JBHWCC010000114.1, from coordinate 4,772 downwards.
AGGTCACGAGGGCCCGGCTCGATCAAGAAGCCCAGAGATGTGCGCAAATCTGAAACACATCATGACCTAGACTGCGCAAGAATCTGCGCACGGCTTGCGTTGACTTGCAAGTGGCGATGCAAGGCTCCCCCGTGCGCTTCCCGGACAGCTAGCCCGGCCATACAGAGATCACCGAGTCCCCTTTCGCCGCTTCACTTGTCGCGCCACTGAGGCCCAGGCGCCGCCGGTGAAAATTGTGCCGCTCGCACTGTAGACGGACTCACACTGCTCTGCAATATTGCGATGAAACACTGCAAGAAGCTGCGCACGCCCTCCTCGTGGAGATCGTGTGCCTGCAGATGGACGGTTCTCGCCGTCCGGTCTCACCCGCGCCACCGCTCTGCCCAGGAACGAGCCGCCCCCCGCCGCCCCTACCGGCGCGCGCACCTCCGCAGGGAGTGACCCCGCATGATTCGACCCAAGCCGAGATCCTGGAGACGGCGCGCGGCAACCGCCGCGCTCGCCTCCGCCGTGCTGACTCTGGGCATGCCCGCCGTCGGCGCGCACGCAGCCGGCGGCCCCGACGTCGCCGCTGACGCTGCGACCAAGGCCGGCAGCGCCCTTCGCGCACACTCGGCCGCCAACGTCACCGACGGCGACGCCAGCACCTATTGGCAGGCCGGAAACAAGTCGGCCCAGTGGGTGCAGACCGACCTCGGGCGGACCAAGCGTGTCCGCCAGGTCGTGTTGCGTCTGCCCGAGGACTGGCAGACCCGCAAGCAGACACTGGCGCTGCAAGGAAGCTCCGACGGAAAGAGCTTCGCCACACTGAAGTCGTCGGCGCAGTACGTCTTCAGCCCCGGCAACGGCAACACGGCGAAGATCTCCTTCCCCGCGACCCTCGCCCGGTACGTACGGGCCGACTTCAGCCGCAACTCGGTCGCCTCCACCGCCCAGCTCGCCGAGATGCAGGTTCTCACGACCGCCGCCTCCACACCCAACCTCGCCCAGGGCAAACCCTTCACCGAGAGCGGGCACGCCGATGTCTATGGCGCCGCGAACGCCGGTGACGGCAATCGCACCACCTACTGGGAGAGCACGAACAACGCCTTCCCGCAGTGGCTCAAGGTCGATCTCGGCTCGTCGGTGCAGGTGAACCAGGTGACGCTGCGGCTGCCCGGCGGCTGGCCGAGCCGCAGCCAGACGCTCAAGATCCAGGGCTCCACCGACAACCAGAACTTCACCGACCTGACGGCCTCGAAGGCATACACGTTCGACAGCGGCAACGACCAGTCGTCCACCATCAGCTTCGACACCACCACGACGCGGTACGTGCGCGCGCTCATCACCGCCAACACCGGCTGGCCCGCCGGGCAGTTGTCCGAGCTCGAGGTCTACGGACCCGCGAGCGGCGACACCCAGGCACCCACCGCCCCGACGAACCTGAGCTACACCGAGCCGGCCACCGGCCAGATCAAGCTGACCTGGAGCGCGGCGAGCGACGACACCGGTGTCACCGGCTACGACATCTACGCCAACGGCCAACTGCGCGCGAGCGTCGGCGGAAACGTCCTGACCTACACCGACACCCAGCCGGCCGACAGCGACATCACGTACTACGTACGGGCAAAGGACGCCGCAGGCAACGTCTCCGCCAACAGCAACAGCGTCACCCGCAAGGGATCCAGCGGCGACACCCAGGCCCCCACGGCACCCGGCAACCTCGCCTACACCCAGTCCGGCAACGACGTGAAGCTCACCTGGCAGGCGTCGAGCGACAACGTCGCCGTCACCGGCTACGACGTCTACGCCAACGACCAGTTCCTCAGGTCCGTGGCGGGCAACGTCACGACGTACACCGACACCCCGCCCGCGACCGCCACGGTCACCTACTACGTCAAGGCGAAGGACGCCGCCGGGAACACGTCCGCGGCGAGCAACAGCGTCACCCGGACCGGCTCGACCGGACCCGGCTCCAACCTCGCCGAGGGCAAGCCCATCGAGGCCTCGTCGTACGTCTTCACCTACGTCGCCACCCATGCCAACGACGGCCAGACCAGCACCTATTGGGAGAGCGCGAGCGGCGCCTACCCGGCCACCCTCACCACCAAGCTGGGCGCCAACGCCGACCTCGGCCAGATCATCGTCAAGCTCAGCCCGGACGCCGCCTGGTCCACGCGCACGCAGAACATCCAGGTGCTCGGCCGCGACCAGGACGCGACGGCCTTCTCCAGCCTCGCCGCGGCGAAGGACTACACCTTCAACCCGTCCAGCGGCAACACCGTGACCATCCCCGTCTCCGGCTCTGCCGCCGACATCCAGCTCAAGTTCACCGCCAACTCCGGCGCCCCGGGTGCGCAGGTCGCCGAGTTCCAGGTGATCGGCACCCCGGCCGCCAACCCGGATCTCAGGGTCACGGGCATCACGAACTCGCCCGCGGCTCCGGTCGAGTCGGACGCCATCAGCCTCTCGGCGACCGTCACCAACAGTGGCAGCAAGGCGGCCAAGGCCACCGACCTGAACTTCACGCTCGGCGGCACGAAGGCCGCCACGGCGGACGTCCCCGCTCTTGCGGCCGGGGAGTCGAGGACGGTCACCGCGAGCATCGGCACCCGCGACGCGGGCAGCTACCCGGTCGGCGCCGAGGTGGACCCGTCGAACAAGGTGATCGAGCAGAACGAGGCCAACAACGTCTTCACCCGCTCCGACGCCCTCGCCGTCAAGCCCGTCTCCAGCTCCGACCTGCTCGCCGCCCCGGTCTCCTGGACCCCGTCCAGTGCCTCGGCAGGTGACGAGGTCAAGTTCACCGTCGCGATCAAGAACCAGGGGACGGTGGCCTCCGCCTCCGGTGCCCACGCCGTCACCCTGACCGTGCAGGACTCCCACGGCACCACCGTCAAGACGCTCAGCGGCTCCTACAACGGCGCCATCGCGGCCGGCCAGACCACCGCACCGGTCAGCCTCGGCTCATGGACGGCCGTCAACGGCAAGTACACCGTCAAGACGGTCATCGCCGACGACGCCAACGAACTCCCGGTCAAGCGGACGAACAACACCACCACGCAGCCCCTGTTCGTCGGCCGCGGCGCGGACATGCCCTACGACATGTACGAAGCCGAGGACGGCACGGTCGGCGGCGGCGCCAAGGTCGTCGGCCCGAACCGGACCATCGGCGACTTCGCCGGCGAGGCGAGCGGCCGCAAGGCGGTCACCCTCACCGCGACCGGCCAGTACGTCGAGTGGACCACCCGCGCGCAGACCAACACGCTGGTGACCCGCTTCTCGATCCCCGACGGCACCAACACGACGCTCAACGTGTACGTGGACGGCCAGTTCCTCAAGGCGATCGACCTCACCTCGAAGTACGCCTGGCTCTACGGCAACGAGACCTCGCCCGGCAACTCGCCCGGCTCCGGCGCCCCGCGCCACATCTACGACGAGGCGAACCTGCTGCTCGGCAGGACCGTGCCCGCCGGTTCCAAGATCCGGCTGCAGAAGGACGCGGCCAACACCTCCACCTACGCCATCGACTTCGTCAACACCGAGCAGGCCACGGCGGCCCAGAATCCGGACCCGGCCGCCTACACGGTCCCGCCCGGATTCTCGCACCAGGACGTTCAGAACGCGCTCGACAAGGTCCGCATGGACACCACGGGCAAGCTCGTCGGCGTCTACCTGCCCGCCGGTGACTACGAGACCTCGAGCAAGTTCCAGGTCTACGGCAAGGCGGTCAAGGTCGTAGGGGCCGGGTCATGGTTCACCCGCTTCCACGCCCCCGCTTCCCAGGAGAACACCGACGTGGGCTTCCGGGCCGAGGCCAGCGCGAACGGCTCGTCGTTCGCGGACTTCTCCTACTTCGGCAACTACACGTCCCGGATCGACGGTCCGGGCAAGGTGTTCGACTTCTCCAACGTCTCCAACATCACCATCGACGACATCTGGGTCGAGCACATGGTGTGCCTCTACTGGGGTGCCAATACCGACAACATGACCATCAAGAACTCCCGTATCCGTGACACGTTCGCCGACGGCATCAATATGACGAACGGTTCCACGGACAACCACGTGGTCAACAACGACGCCCGCGCCACGGGCGACGACAGCTTCGCCCTGTTCTCGGCGATCGACGCCGGCGGCGCCGACGAGAAGAACAACCTCTACGAGAACCTGACGTCGACGCTCACATGGCGGGCGGCCGGGATCGCCGTGTACGGCGGCTACAACAACACCTTCCGCAACATCCGCGTCGCCGACACCCTGGTCTACTCCGGCATCACGATCTCCTCGCTGGACTTCGGCTACCCGATGAACGGCTTCGGAACCGAGCCCACGACGATCGAGAACGTCTCCCTGGAAAGGACGGGCGGCCACTTCTGGGGCTCGCAGGTCTTCCCCGCGATCTGGGCGTTCTCCGCCTCGAAGGTCTTCCAGGGGATCCGCGTCAACGACGTCGACATCGACGACTCCACCTACGGAGGCGTGATGTTCCAGACCAACTACGTCGGTGGCCAGCCGCAGTTCCCGGTGAAGGACACCATCTTCACCGACATCTCCATCACCAACTCCAAGAAGAGCGGGGACGCGTTCGACGCCAAGTCAGGCTTCGGCATCTGGGCCAACGAACTGCCGGAGCCCGGTCAGGGACCCGCCGTGGGTGAAGCCACCTTCCGCAACCTGCGGATGAGCGGCAACGCCCAGGACATCCGCAACACGACCAGCACATTCAGGATCAACATCGAGTAGTTCGGGGAGCGGACCGAACGGCGCGGGGCCGCCCTCCGAGAGGGCGGCCC
>NZ_JBHWCC010000113.1:0-6066 GCF_042735715.1 Streptomyces sp. NPDC059582 | reverse complement strand
GCCGCACCCGGCGTCCGGGTGCGGCCCCGCAGCGGTGAGGGAGGGCGGCTCGGTCAGCGCGGCACGTGAAGCCGGGCTTGGCCTGGCGCGCCTTGGAGCTGGTCATGGCCGTGTTGATGCGGCCGTATTCGGCCTGGTGCTCGCTCCTGAGGTGGCCGGCGGCACGATGCGCACGGTCCGCGGCACCGGTCAGCCGCTTGCAGCCGCCGACGACCCGGCCGAAGGCCTCGCCGACGTCAGCGACGGCCACGACATGCGCCGGGTCGGCCTCCGCAGCCGCACACAGCTCCGCGACACGGACCGCAGCATGGGCCGGGACCGCGAGTCGGCGCGGAGTCGGGCCGGAGGGCGTCAGCACGTCGGTGAGCCGGTCGAGCAGGGCGTCGAGCGCGGCGTGTCCGTCGTCGACCGCGTCTCTCGTCCGCGGTCAGGGGATGTTCGCGAGCGTCTTCTCCAGGTTCTCCTGCGCTTCGGGCAGTTGGTCCTGGCTCGAGTCCTTCGGAGCGTAGAAGTCGCACTGCGCGCAGGCCATCCGTTATTGGCACTGCTCGAAGAACGTGCAGGAGAGTTAGTCGTGTTCCAGGTCGTAGTACTGCCACGGCTCGCCGGCCGCGGCGGCTCCCGAGGTGACGCGTCGCGGTCGCCCAGGACCTCGATCGTGCGCGCGTTGCGGGCGAAGTGGCCGGCGTCGTCGTAGGCGCGGGTCGGCGTCGTGGGACTGATCTGGGCACAATAGGCAGTGGATTGCGGTGAGCGGTGTCCGAGCCAGGCCTGCAGTTCGAACAGGGTCATCGGCTCTTTTGCGTTGTAGAGCCGGCTGGCGACGGTGGAGCGGGCGCGGTGGCTGGTGGTCGTGCCGCGCACATCGGCGGCCTGGAGCCCGGCCTTGCGGCACGGTCGGCCCATTAGGGTCGGGGGCATGACGTCACCCTTTGCCGGCAGTGCCTTCGACTCGCTCCGCCTCGACGCCGTGCCCGACCAGGAGGCGCTGCGCCGGGCCTACGAACTCCCCGGCGACGCGGCCATACGCAAGCAGATGACCGAACTCACCGAGCAGACCCGGCGGTTGATCGGCTGTTCATCGCTGGTCCTGGTCGCCAGCGCGGACGCCGAGGGCAATTGTGACGTTTCCCCGCGTGGCGGCCCCGCCGGGTTCGTCGCCGTCCTGGACGCACGGACGGTGGCGATACCGGACGCGACCGGCAACAAGCGGCTGGACACCCTGCAGAACGTCGTCGCCACCGGACGGGCCGGGCTGCTGTTCGTCATCCCGGGGCGTACCACGACGCTCAGGGTGAACGGCCGGGCCTGCGTCTCCACCCGCCCTGAGTTGCTGTCGCAGCTGACCGCCGTGGGCAAGCCGCCGGCCAGTGCGCTGGTGCTGGGGATCGAGGAGGTCTACCCGCACTGCCCCAAGTCGCTCCTGCGCAGCGGGGCCTGGAAGCCGGAGCAGTGGCTGCCGGTGGACGCCCAGCCGACCTCGGCCGAGGTGACGCTGGCCCAGTTGCGGATGCCGGAGCTGACGATCGCTGACATCGAGCAGGCGGAGTCGGATTCGCTGAAGTACCGGTTCGAGTAACGGGCCGACCGGCGATCGCTGAACCACCATCCCGCCGGACCCCCACACCAGCACGCCCCGAGATCGATCGCGGGGCATCCCGTGAGGAGCGAAGGCATGCCCGTCGGCATTCGGTGGCTAGCCGATCTGGAGGACTGTAGGTCCAGCGTGGTGTTCGCACGCGGGATATCCGCGCAGGAACTGGCGGTGCGCATGGGAGGCGACCGGGACGGAGCGACCCAGCCGATCACCGACGCCGAAGCGTGGGACCTTGGCGAGTGGTATCGCGCGGCCGAGGATGGTGATGGCGTTGTACGTGTCGGAGAGCATGGAGGCTGGTCGTTCGCTCTGGAGTACGGCGATTCGACCGGTGGGGACCGGCTGGCAGAGGTCTCCCGCAAGGGTGCCGAAGCAGTCCACTACGTGCCGATGCAAGAGCATCCGCCGGCCACCGTCTTTTACGCTCGGGACGGGGTGGAACTCTGCGGCTTCGGGCTGGGCGAGGAAATTTGGCGCTGGGGCCGGGAGCCTGACCTGCTGCTTCCAGACCTCGTCGCCGGACACGTACTACAGCCCGACGGCACCACCCTCATCGCGCATGAACGCCAGCCCTACGCGGACACCTACCGGCGTACCCTCGGCGTGATTGAGCAGCGGTTCGGCCTCTCGCTCTCCCCGGGCTACCTCAAGGAAGCCCGCCTGCCGGCGTATGCAGTTCGCGGGACCCCCGACATGCACGTCTGAGTGGACGCGGCGGAGCGGCGCTTTCCCCGATCCCCCGGATCCGCCGGCTGCTGCCGGGGCACCGCGAGAGCGTGGTCCTGGACAGCCGCCCGCTCGCGGTCCCGGCTGGGCAAGATCACCGGCGGGCGGCAGGCGCTCACATCGCATTTCTTGCGGGCCGGCCGGCAAAGAGGAGCATCGGCGCATTCACGTCCGAGGCCCGCCGGGGTGACCAGCCGTTCATGGCCGAGACGCCGGTAGGGGCCGCGCCGCGGGATGCCGGCGCGCCGACGTGACCGGGGACCACACGCCCATCCACTGTTCGGCGCCCCACTCCTCGAACCGTTGGACCTCCGTGAACCCCAGCTTCGCCGCGAGGCGCATCGAGCGGTCGTTGGCGGTCTGGGTGCAGAGCACCACAGGCTCGCCGGGAAGCGCGTCGGCGAACCAGCCGAGCGCCGCCGCGCACGCCTCGGCGGCGTATCCGTGTCCCCATGCCTCCGGAAGCAACAAGTAGCCGAGCTCGGCCTCCCCGGCATCCGGACGGACACGACTCCGATGTTCCGCGTCTGGCCGGTTGAGCTCGATGGTGCCGATCATGGCGCCGTCGAGCTCGATCACGAAACGGCCCGGGCGCCTGTCGGGCGTCTCGGGCAACCTGCGCTCGCACTCATCACGCGGTCGAGGACCACCTATGTAGGCACCCACCTCCGGCGAGGCGAACAGCTCGACGAACACCGCACGGTCCCGGGCCTCGGGCTCGCGGAGCACGAGCCGCTCGGTCCTGATCGGGGCAGGTGGCCAAGCGACGGATGCTGGTTCAGCCATGGCGGGCAACCTATCGAACGCCCGCCGGGCGGGAGCCTCGAACTCGGGAACAAGGGGCAACCGCCTTCCGGACCGTCCGACTCGGTCCAATGAGGCGCGTCGCACAACGCCAACCGGACGTTGCGGAACCCCGCTTCCGGACCTCGAAGGGCCGCGGCGGACGTCTTCGAGATACTGGTGTCCGGGAATGCGGCTTGATGACAGCCTCCCTCGCCGACATCGGTGCGGCCGGCCTCCAGGACTTCCCCGAAGACCTCCCGGCCCGCGCCGTGACGTCCGGCGTCATTCAAGTGGGCCACCCATTCGACCCTTTCCCGTGTGGTACAGGTCACATCGCGATGGTGGAACTCACAAGTGGTCATCGACGAACCACTGTTGTCCACGCGAACGACTTCAGGGGAAGTACATGAACCGAAGAGGCAACGAGTGACGCTCTCGCCAGGCGTCGGTACCTGGCCCGGCGCCCTGGACGACCACGAGTCCGACACCGACGCCTCGGTCGTGGAGAAGTCCTGGGAGACACCGGACATGTTCGCCGTACTGTTCGACCGGCACGCCGGCGACATCCACCGCTACGTGGCCAGACGGCTCGGCGTCGACGCGGCCGATGATCTGATGGCCGAGACGTTTGTGGTCGCGTTTCAACAGCGCCGCCGCTACGACCTGGCTCAGCCCCAGGCACGCCCGTGGCTGTACGGCATCGCGACCAATCTCGTCCGACGTCATCGGCGAGTCGAGGCCCGTCGCCTGCGCGCCCTGTCGCGTGCGGCCTCCCTGGCGGCCGGCGGGGAGAACACGGAGGGCGAGCCCATGGAGGACCGGGTCGCCGAGAAAGTCAGCGCCGAACGCGCCTCGCGCGTCCTGGCGGGAGCGCTCGCCAGGTTGCCCGCCCGTCACCGTGACGTCCTGCTCCTCGTCGCCTGGGGTGGCCTCGACTACGCGGAGACGGCGCGGTCCCTGGGCATTCCCGTCGGCACCGTGCGCTCGCGCCTGCACCGGGCACGGGCTCAACTGCGCGGATCCATAGGCACCCAGGACGCCCACCCCGCGGCTGTACCTCACAAGGAGCACGATCATGGATGACCTCACCGGACTGCGCGAATGGGAAACCGGAAACGTCCAGCTCACTCCCCGGGCACGCGCCGCTGCCCAGGCCCGCCTTCTTGGCGCGATCGACCACGAGACGCGTCGAGGCGCACGAAGTGGACTGCCCCGCCGCCTCGTTCTGCGCGGCGCCTTCGTCGGTGCCACCGCCGCCGCCGCGGCAGGCGTCACGGTCGCCGTCACGAGAGACCCCGACGACGCGGCCGCACCGAACCTCACCACGCTCAGCGCGGCCCAGATCCTCCGGAAGGCCGCCGACACTTCGAGAGCCGACCGCGGCCCACTGCCTGTCCCCCGCGACGACCAGTACTTCTACACCAGGACGTACACCGCGCGGACCCCCCGCAACGGCGGCAGAACACGTACCTGGACGGACGAGAGCTGGATGTCCGTCGACGGCTCCAAGCCCTCCAGCCGGCAGGAGTACGGGAAGGTCCACCACGATCCGCCGCTCACCGACCACGAAGTGCAGTGGCCGCCCACCGTCTACACCAAGCTCAAGAAGCTGCCCACCGATCCCGACGAACTCCTCGCGATGTTCCGCCGCGGGCGGCCGGACTCTCCGCAGCGGGACGCGGACACGTTCGGCGAGGTGTGTCTTCTCCTGCAGGGACCACGGGTGATGCCGCCGGGGCTGCAGTCCGCCGCGTTCGAGGCGCTCGCCGACATCCCGCGGGTGCGCATCGACAGGGACGAGGTCGACGTCCTCGGCCGGCACGGAATCGGTGTGTCCTACCCGGGTATCGGCTTCGCCTTCCTCTTCGACCGCGAAACCTACGCGTACCTCGGGCTGCGAGTCGAAGGCTTCACCAACAAGGTGGTGAACGGTCGGTGGCAACGGACCGACCCGTACGAGGAGACGAGGAGTCTCCAGCGGATCGCCGTGGTCGACGGCATCGGCCAACGCCCCTAGTGCCGGATTCATGGCCCGCCGGGTGGGAGCCATGGGGGGGGCGGTTCGGGTGCCCGGAGCGGCCGCACCGGGAAATGCCGAATCGTTCTTTGCCACCATCAAACAGGAGCCGCTCTGCCCAAGTCCCTGACCGAGCCGCTCCCTCGCCCGCACCGGGATCTTCGACCTCATCGAACTAGAGGTCCGGTACCAGCGCTCCGCGAGATCTGCTGCACCAAGTACGGGGCAAACCGCACGGCGGCCGGCTTCAAGTGGCGCCCGGTGAAAGGAACTTCGGGAGCACCACAGGCTGGATCTTCGTACCTGTCCCTTCGTTCTGCCGATTTGACGTATGCCTGATCACGCTGGTGAGCTGTGCGGGCCGGTCGGGGGACGGGTCGAGTACTTCTGCGCTGCCTCTGACTTGGTCGACACCCTGTTCATGGGCAACCAGGAGGAAATGTATGAGGAAAACGGCCAGTCTCTTCGTCGCGGCCGCCGCGACGGCGTCGTTCCTGGGACTGACGGTCCCGACGGCCCAGGCCTACACGTGGTCCTGCGCGGGCGTGCAGGTGCACCGTTGCATCGCCAAGTCCTCGGGCAATGTGACGGTCAAGTTCGAGAACAAATCCAGCTCCGCCATCCGCGGCCAGTTCGGCGTGACCTGCGCGGGCAGCGCGGGCCAGGGCCCCAAGACGCTCAAGAACGGGACGATCTCGGCCAGGAGCGGCTGGAGTTCGATTCTGTACACCTGCCCGGCGGGCCTTCGCGATTCCGCCTTCGGCTGGCGGATCGACCCGCACGGCGACGTGACCTACACCCCGACGATCGGCCTCTGAGGAACGTCCACCACCACACCCCGCAGGTGCGGGGTCACATGCGGAGGTTCTCCAGGCCGTCGCGTCTGACCTCTCGGCACGGGCCCGACAGCCAGGACGTGGCGGCCCCCGCCGCACCGGAC
>NZ_JBHWCC010000112.1:0-7511 GCF_042735715.1 Streptomyces sp. NPDC059582 | reverse complement strand
CCGACGCTGTCGTCGGACGCCCGCGAGGCTCAGCGGCTCAGCGGCTCAGCGGCTCAGGCACGCTGGATGCGAGCGATCCTGCCGGTAAGCACTCCCAAGTCCGCCGTCGCACGGACGCAGAACTCCTGGTCCGACTTCTTCAGGTCCGCCAGGACTCCCGTGTCGCCCTCGGACGCCGCGGCGAACGCGTCACGCAACCGCCTCGGCATGATCACCCAGTTCTTGCCGGACAGGTCCACGACCCATTCGACGTTTCCCTGGAACGATTCGACGACGGACGTGATCCCGGCGCCCAAACCCGGTTCGGCGTTCACGTAGCGCCACGCGATCATGGGCGGACGGACCAGGGAGTCCAGCGGATCGGGCCCGGCGGAGACCCTGGCCCACTGCACCACGCCCTGGGCTCCGAGGGCTCGCAGCACTTCCGCCGAGCCGATCAAGAGAAGGCCCCGTCGAAGCCCGGCTTTCCCCAGCGCAGGCCCGGGTTCAGCGATTTCATCGTCTTCATGTAGTCGCCCCATGGAATGGCCTGAGAACTCAGTCGGGGATCATAAGCGTACCGCCCGTCGGTATAGACCTGGTGATAGGTGTAATCCACCGTGGTACCGCCTTCAGGAACCATCAGCGACTCACCCGGTCCCTTGAAGGACACGATTCTCCCCTTGCCGCCCGCAGCCGCCAGCAGATTGTCCGCGATCTCCGAGCAGTCGACGCAGCTTTCGTGGATCGGCTGCTTCCCCATGGCCTTCATGACCGACTGGTTCGGCGGATGAGCCGGGTTGGGACTGCGGAAGTTGAACGTGCACCCCTTGCCCGTGTTGTGCACGAGGACCGGTGTGGAGCCGGCCAGCACGTAGTACGTGTGCAGATCTGCGATGGTGAGGTTGTGGACGGTGGCCACCTCGGTCCAGCGCCTGACCCCTGTGACGCGTACCGAGACGCCTGCGGATGTGCGCAGGTGTTCGCCGGCCGCGAGGTCGGTGGCATAGATCCACCTGCCCAGTTCGGGAACCCAGAAGGGGTGGCCGTCGGTCGCGGTGACGGAGACCGTGCGCTGCTTGCCCTTCCCGTCCTCGTCGCGCTTCTCGACGACGGTCAGGGTGATCTCGACCAGGTGTTTCATCCCCTTGCCGGTGATCTCCGCAGTGACCGTCCTGGTCTCGGTGCGGCCGGTCTTCGGGTCGGTCGTCAGGACCTTGTCACCGGTCCTGACCTCCTCGATCGGTTTCGTGGTGCCGTCGGCCATCAGGACAGCGGTGCCCGGCACAAAGCTGTTGCAGGGGTTTCCCTCCTCGCTCACTCCGGCGCCGAGATACGCCACGAAGGCCGTGTTGACGAAGTCCTCTATCAGCTTGCCCCGGGCCACCTCCTCTGCTTCTTGTGCACAGGTCTTGGGGTGGTGGGCGCAGTAGGTGGCCGCGATCTCCTTGGCCTTCCCGACGTCGTTGCCCCCGTGCAGCACGTAGAGGTAAGCCTGACGACACCCTTCGCGCCCGTAGCACGCCGAGCCTTGCTTGGCCGACTCGTAGACGGGGTTGGACCAGAAGTCGTCAGTGAACTCCCCGTCCATCGCGCTGGCCCAGTAGTCCGACAGCTTGTCGAGGTCGTTCGTGACCGGGGTGTTCTGGGCCACCCACGCCCTCTTGTGGGCCTGTTGCCGCTTGTAGATGTTGCCCCGGTGGAAGTCGGACGTGCCCGTCTTGGGGTCGTAGCCGACCTCCTGCTGCTGGTGCTTGCTGCAGAACTTGACGTCGTACTGGCAGGAGTTGGGCCGGGAGCCGATCTCCGTGCCCGCCGGGTCCGAAAACGTGACGGGATTGTTCACGGCGTAGGTGTAGCCGTGCATCTGCTGCGGGTCGTCCGTGGTGATGATCGGGTCCACGGACAGGAAACGGCCGGTGGCGGGGTCGTACTCGCGGGCTCCCAGGTGGGTCAGGCCCGTCGCGGTGTCCGTGGTACCGCCGACGAAGCCCTTGGTGCCGGGCCAGCTTGTGGGCTCGGAGCCGCGGAGTTCACCGAAGGGCTTGGTGCGACGCTGCGTGAGTGCCTGGCTGGTGGCGTCGACGGACAGCTGGGCCGTGCCGTGGTGGTCGGCCAGGGTGAAGGAGATCGTCCCGTCGTCCTTCTGGACCGCCACGTGGCCACCCCCGACGTCGAAGTAGCGGGTGCCCTTGGCGGCACTCGCCCCCTTCGCCAGGGTGATCTCCGTTGCGCCGAGGTAGAGCGTGGTCTCGGTGGGTGTACGGCCGATCAGACGGTTGCCGTCCGCGTCGTACAGGTACTCCGTGACCTTGGGACTGCCGCTCTCCACCGGCTCGGTGACCTTCGCCAAGTGGCCCTCGGCGTCCCAGTCCAGGGTCTGGGAGGTGCCGTCGCCGAGCAGACGGGTATGGGTGTCGCCGATGTCGTCGTAGGTGAAGCTGTCCGTGGACTTGACGGTTCCGGTGGTCTTGTCGACCGAGGCCAGCTTGTGCGAACCCGGCTTCGGGTAGTTGTAGACGCGCTCGGTGTCCGCCCCGCCCGTGGCACTGTGCCCGGTCTCGGTGAGCCGGTTGCCGACCACGTCGTAGGTGTAGGAGTCCCAGTAGGGGGCCGGACCGCCCAGCACGCCGGTGGCGGGGGCGTTCGCGCAGGTCGTGGTGGACTGTGCCCACGCTTCGGTCACGCGGCCCAGGTAGTCGTGCGCGAAGCACTGGTTGTCGGTACCGCTGCGGGAGGTGTCCGAGACGGACAGGACGTTGCCGGCCTCGTCGTACTTGTAGGTGTTGTACTGGTCGACGCCCGCGACGTCCTGACGGTCGACCCGCGAGGTGGCCAGCCGCTGGGTGCCCCACTCGTAGGTGTTGGTCTCGTACGTCGCCTTGCCGCCGGCCGCGGCGAACGAGTATTGGAGGGGCTTGCCCGTGTAGCTGTAGGACGTCGAACCAGTCAGGCTCGTCGGGCCGCTGACCCCGATCGGCCGCAGCGTGCCGTCCTCGTAGGTGTAGGCCACGGTGTTCGCCGCCAGCGCGCCCGCCTTGGGGTAGCCGACGCCCTCCACCGTGCCGGAGGCGTTGTACGTTGTCGCCGACAGGTAGGTGCCCTGCAGCGCGCCCTCGGTGGAGGGGATGGTCACCGAGGTCCGCAGCGGCCGGTACAGCCGGTCGTAAGCGAGCACCTTCGTGCTGTAGGCCTGGCCGCCGCTGTAGCGGATGGACTCGGCGAGACGTCCCTTGGCTCCGCTGACCGTGTCGTAGACCCACTTGGCCCGCAGGTCGCCGGTGGTGGAGTTGTCGCGCAGTTCGGTCTGGCGGCCCTGGCCGTCGTAGACGTGGGCGAGGACGGTGCCGCGGGCGTCCTTGGTGGTAGTGGGCAGACCGCGGTCGTCGTACTCGGTGTGGGTGGCCCCCTTGTCGGGGTCAGTGGTGTCCGTCAGCCGGCCGAGCAAGTCGTACGTCCAGGTCCAGGCGTTGCCCGACGGATCGGTGACCCTGGTCAATTCACCGCGCTGCGAGTAGCCGTACGACGTGGTGTCGTACGCGGCGTCAGCGGCGCGCGCGTGGAGCTCGCGTACCTCGCTGGTCTGGCCGCGCGAGTCATTCAGCGTGGTGGTGGCGGTGCCGCCGACCGGCGGGATGACCGTGGTGCGGTCACCGCCGTAGATCGTCCTGGTCACTCCGAGGACCGTGCCGCCGTCGCCGTTGCCGGCGATCTTCTTCAATTCGGTCTGCCGGCCGAGGCCGTCGTAGGCGTACCAGTTCTGACTCTCCACGCTCAACGCGTTGTCGAGCTTGAAGAGAGTCGTGGAGGGCGCGGTGGCGGCCGTGTAATAGGAGGCGAACTCCCTGCTCGTCAGGCCACGTTCGTCGTAGAAGGTGTCCGCCAGCAGCGTGCCTCCGTCCGGCCCCGGGGCCTGGGTCTGCCGGGAGCGCAGGAAGCCGTCGTAGAAGGCGTACGACGTGTCCTGGGCGCCGTTGTTGCCGATGGCCTTGGTGCCGACCACGACCGGTTTGCCCTCGGCGATGGTGTACGTGAACTCGTAGGTCGGTGTCTGACCGGTCGTCCGGTCCGGTAGCCACACCTTGGTGGAGCGGCCCAGCGCGTCGTACGCGAAGGTCGTGACCTTGCCGTTGGTATCGGTCTGGGTCAGCGGCAGGCCGCGCAGTGACTCAAAGGTCTGCGTGCTCGTCGTCCTGGTGGCGCTGTCGCCCGGGACGGCGGGCGGCGTGGTCACCACGGAACCCGTGGCGAAACCGGTGGTCGGGGTGAACGCCGTGGTGGTGGTGCGGCCGTCGCCTCGAGGGGTCCGGGTGAGCATGCCGCCGGAGGTGACCGTGACGTCCGCGGTCAGGTCCGTGGAAGTCAGCATGCGCCCGTAGGAGTCGAAGGTGGAGCCCGACTCGAGGTAGACGGCGCTGCTGCCGTCGTACTTCTTGAGCTTGGCGACCCGGGTCGCGTCGCCCTTCGTCGCCGCCGCGCCGTAGGCGCCGCCGTCGTAGGCGGTGCGGGTGTCGGCGAGGACGTCGGCCGGGCGGTTGGTGGTGGCGTCGCACGCCTTGGCCACCGTCTCGACGCGCACCGGGGTGTTGCGGACGGCGCTGCCCGCCACGTAGGTCGTGCGGGTGCACTGGTTGTCGGCGCCGGTGCTGGTGTCACCGGAGTCGTCGGTCTGGGTGACCAGGCCGGTGGCCGTGTCGAAGGTGTCGGTGGTGGACGTGGTCCGCCAGGCGGCGCCCGACCCGTCGTCCAGGGAGGTCCAGGTCCTGGTGTTCTCGGTGCCGCTGAAGTCGGCGGTGACGGTGCCCCAGTCACGTACCTTCTTCGCGGTCTCCTTGTGCCACGGCCGGCTCACCGTCCTGGAGAGCACCTTGCCACCGGGGCCGGAGTAGTTGACCGTCTTGTAGGCGAATCCCGCCGCGGAGGAGTGGTCGGTGATCGGGTCGCCCTCCCCGGATCCCAGGGTGACGCTGACGTCCTTGGTGCCGCCGCTGGTCGTCTTGCGGTCCCCGTCCATGCCGCGCAGGAAGTAGGTGTCGGCCTGCGACTTCATGGCCGAGGCGCCACCCTGACCGCCCGAGCGGACCCGTACGTGGCCGTAGCCGCGCCAGTCGGACCAGGTCTTGAACTTGTCCTTGGTCATGCCGTCGGCGTCGTCGAAGTGCCAGGCCGCGCCGTCCAGGTAGTCGTACATCGTGACCTGGTCGGGGGCCCCGCCGGTGCGGTCGGTGGAGGTGACCGTGTCCACCACGTACTTGTTGAACCACTGCCGTTCGGGGTCGGTGGTGGAGCTGCCTCCGATGTACTGCGGGAAGCAGCGGGTGGTGTTGGTCTCCGGAGTGGGCAGCGCGTCCGCGTCGCACACCGGGGCCGAGTAGCCGACGTCGATCTGTCCGCCGGACTCGTCGGCGACGGTGGAGAGCCGGGCCTTGATGAAGGGGGCCCAGCCGTCGCCCGTCCTGTCCAGCCGGTTGGCGAGCTGGGTGTAGGCGAAGGTGACCTTCGGCAGGGTGATCGTGGTCGTGCTGTCGTGGCCGGTGCGCTGGACGGAGTCGAGCAGCAACTGGTAGTCGATGTCGGCCTGGCCCCAGCGGTGGGCGAGCTTCCAGTCGTCGACCTTGCTGTAGGCGCCGGAAACGAGGACCTCGGTGCTGACGTCGGTCAGCCGCTTGCGGGTGAAGAACACCGGGGAGACCCGGCCGTTGTCACAGTCCTTGCCCGCGTCGCAGTTCAGGTCCCAGGGGGTGTCGTACCAGTAGAAGGAGTCCTTGGCGATCGAGGAGCAGTCGGTGCTGCTGTCCGGGAGGCAGCGCTCGGAACTGGTGAAGTCGACCTTGGCGAGTGCCTTCGCCGAGTACACGGCGGTGGACTTCAGGCCGTACTCGATGCGGTCCAGGGTGCCGCCGCGGACGTACGGGGTGTCGTCGGCGGCCTTGAGGTTGCGGCCGTAGGAGTTGGCTTCCTTGTCGTAGTAGTACGCGGCGGCGTTGCCGTGCGTGTCGACGACGTAGTCCAGGTTCCAGCGCCAGCCCTGCTGGCACCAGGAGTCCGCGAAGGCGGCGGCGTGGCAGGGCTCGTCGGCGTCATCGCCGTAGACGGGGACGGTCCAGGCGGAGTCGGTGGTCTCGTTGCCGCTCGCCCAGCCGGGCAGCCGGTTGTAGCCGAAGTAGTACTGGGTTCCGTCGGGTGTGGTGACGCGCCAGTACTCGTCGTTGCGGGCGCCGTTGGAGCGGACGTCACCGGTGGAGCCGTAGATCCGGTCGACCTTGGTGCCGTCGTCGTCCTTCAGCTTCCAGGAGTTGGTACCGTTCGGCACCAGCTCGCCGCCGGCTCCGTTCAGTTGCAGTACGGCGTTGTCGTAGCCCCAGCACAGGTCGCCGGGCTCGTTGCCGTCGGCGTTCTTGACGTCGTCGTCGGAACAGCCCTTGTAGCGGCGCTCGATGTACCCGGGTGACAGGTCGAAGCCGTCGCCGACCCAGGAGGACTGGTTGTTGGTGTTGCCCGTGCGGCCGTCGACACCACCGGAGGAGTAGGACAGCGAGAGGTTGGGCACGAGGCCGCCCGGCACCTGCGGCACCGCCATCGGGTACGACCAGGCGAAGGAACCGCTGTTGAGGTCGGTGCTCCAGTTGGCGGACGCGGACAGGGCGGTGGCCTTGTAGTCGCCCAGACCACTGCCGGAGTCGGCGACTGCCGCGAGCACGGTGGGCGAGGAGGCGTTGAGGGTGACCGCGTTCGCGGTCAGGGTCCTGGTCTCGGGGTCGTTGAACGTCTCGACCGGCTCGGCCGTCCGGCACTGCGGCTTCTGCGGGGTGCTCAGCACGCAGGCGGGCAGTTCGACGAGCCTGAGCCGGTCGGCGTAACCACCGCCGTACGCACCGGCGAAGGACGAGTAGTCCAGACCGGCCCGGACCTGGCCGGCGTCCTGCGGGCGCCCGGCACGCAGCGTGAAGGCGGGGCCGTTCAGACCGGCCTTCTGCGCGAACGCGCGGTCGAGAACACGGGCGGCGACCGTGCCGGTGGCCGCCTTCTTGGCGTTCTTGCCGCCCTTGACGCGCGCGTCGAGCGTCAGGGGCAGGCCCTTGACCCGGGACGCGGACTTCGTCGCCGCCGCGTCCGGGGTCTTCGACAGGTCCACCGTCGCCGCACCGGCCTTCGGCCAGGCGGAGGCCGGCGGCTCCTGCGGGGTACGCGGGGTCTTCATGACCTTGCGGGGCACGGCCTTGCCCGCCGGGCCTCCGGCGAGCGACTTCTCGGCGGCGGGCAGCGCCGGCCGGTGCCAGCCGTCGGCGAGCGCCGGGGCGGCGACTCCTTGGAGCAGGGTCGCGGTCATCACCGTGGCAGTGGCCAGGGCGATCTTGCGTCGTGGTGTGCGGAACAGGCGGAGGAGTCCGCGTGGTTCGGGTCTCATGGTCATCCCTCGTAGTCCCCAGTGGCTTGACCGGGTGCCGCCGGCGTGACGGCACGGCGGGGTGTGCGGAGCGAAGAGCGGGCTCGTCCCCCGCGACGCCCGGCCCGTTCACACGGGCCGGGCG
>NZ_JBHWCC010000111.1:0-7676 GCF_042735715.1 Streptomyces sp. NPDC059582 | reverse complement strand
GGAGGGGACGTACGCGTCCCCTCCCACCCGTCGACCACGGCGGCGTCCTACGCGATGTCCGAGCGCCCCCTCATCGGCCCGCGGTGATGCGGAGCCTGATCGTGCGGGACTCGGGGCGCAGTGCGAACTCGGGCCACACATCCGGTCCGCAGGCGCGTGATCCGAGCCCGTGCTGGGCCGCGTCGACGATGAGGTGACTCGTCGTCGAATCCGGCAGCTCGAAGGGGTGTTGGGCTCGCGCGATCTGCTGTGGGGTGTGCCGGCCGAGCGTGAAGCCGGGGCGGCGTCCGCGCGTGTCCGGGACGGTCGCGATGCGCAGCACCTCGGTGTGGGCACTCGACAGCGCCAGCTCCCGCACCTGGGAGCGGTGCCCGGTCTCCTGCGGGCGCGCGTAGTCGACGGAGAGGTCGCGCAGGGTGGAGGAGAAACGCCCGGTGCGTGCCGCGCGCAGGCTGTCGGGGTAGGACTCCAGCGGTCCGAGGCCGAACCACTCGGCGCGGTCGACGGGGGCCGTGCCATCGGGCAGGTCGAACCGGATCCCGATCCGGGGCCACACCGTCTGCCAACCGCGTGAGGGCTCGATCTCCACCCTCAGCTCGAGTTCGTCGCCCTCGATCGACCAGACGGTCTCCACCGTGACCGACGAACCGGAGTTCGCCGCGGAGACCTTGGAGACCGTGCGCAGTGCGTCCGCGGTGCGCTCCACGGACACCCGCCGCGTGGTCAGCCGGTCGAGGCCGTCGCGACGCCACAGCGCGGCCTGCGAGACCCCGGCGACGGCGGCGTCGCTCTCCTCGACCTGATCGGACGCGGCCTCGTCGTTGTCGGTCGGGGCACGGAACAGTTCCAGGCGAGGGCCCGCCACCGCACGGCCGGCGAGGCGGACGAGGGATCCGTCGACGAACTCGGCGATACCGAGGGCCAGTGTTCCGTCGCTGTGCCGCCAGTCGGTACGGGACCGGACTCCGGGCGCGGGACGACGTGCCGAACGGTCGAGCTGGGCGGTCGCGATCACATGCCCGGCGCTCGCCCAGGCGGTGTCGGCCGCCAGGACCGCGTCGACGGTGAGCCATGTCTCCGCGTCGTGCGCCACGGGGATCCGGGGAAGCGGCACCCGCGCCGATTCGCCCGCCGCGACGACGGGGACCTCCATGTCCCCGGAGTCCACGGGTGTCCCGTCGTGCTCGACGCGCCAGCAAAAGCGCAGGTCCGACGTGTCGGCCGAGTGCCGCAGGTTGGTGATCGCGACCTCGGACGCGTCGCCGTCGAAGGCGAAGCGGACCGGCTGCACGACCGCCTTGTACTCGTGGAGGCTTGGAGTCGGGACGTCGTCGCTCAGCAGCATGCCGTCCATCACGAAGTTGCCGTCGTGCACGACTTCCCCGAAGTCGCCCCCGTACGCGTAGTAGGGCGTACCGTCCGGGGTGGTCGTCAGGATGCCGTGGTCGCGCCATTCCCACACGAAGCCGCCGTGCAGCCGGGGGTGTTCGTGCACCAGCGCCTCGTACTGGTCGAGCGCTCCCGGCCCGTTGCCCATCGCGTGGGCGTACTCGCACAGCAGGAACGGCTTGGTGCGCTGCCGGGCGCCCTGGGCGGGAGTGCAGTTCATCAGCGGCGCGCGTGAGCCGTCGGTGCCGATCTGCTCGGTCTCCAGCACCGATGAGTACATCCGCGAATAGACGTCCGTGTACTCGCCGGTGTGGTCGCCCTCGTAGTGCACGGGGCGTTCGGCGTCGCGGGCGTGGACCCACGCCGCCATCGCGGCGAGGTTGCCGCCGGTGCCCGCTTCGTTGCCGAGCGACCAGATCACGACGCTGGGATGGTTCTTGTCCCGTTCGACGGTGCGCTGGATGCGGTCGAGGTAGGCCTCCCGCCACGCCGGGTCGTCGCTCGGATTGCCGGTCCATTCGACCTTGTCGAAGCCGTGCGTCTCGAGATCGCATTCGAGGACGACCCAGAACCCGAGTTCGTCGGCGAGGTCGAGCAGTCGGGGATGCGGTGGGTAGTGGCTGGTGCGGATCGCGTTCACGTTGAACCGCTTCATGCGGGCCAGGTCCTCGCGGGCGTGCTCCTCGTCGAAGACGCGCCCGCGCTCGGGGTGGGTCTCGTGGCGGTTCATCCCGTGGAACACGACGCGCCGGCCGTTGACCAGGAACTGGTCGCCGCGGATCTCGACCGTACGGAAGCCCACCCGCAGGTCGATGCTCTCCGCGGCGCTCGACACGGTGACGTCGTACAGACGCGGCTGTTCGGCCGACCAGGGCTCCACCGCGTCGACGTCGAACGCGGCCACGTCGTCCGGGGTGGCCCAGACCTGCTCGATGCCGAGTTCGGGGAGGCGGAGGGTGACCGGGAACGCCGCCGCGTCGGCGGTGATCTCCGTCTCGACCCGGCCGTGTCCCTTCTCGTACCCGGCCCGCAGCCAGACGTCCTCGAGGCCTCCGGCGGGCCGTGCGATCAGGGTGACATCGCGGAAGATGCCCGGCAGCCACCACTGGTCCTGGTCCTCGAGATAGCTGGCCGCCGACCACTGGTGCACGCGCACGGCGATGACGTTGTCGCCCGGACGCACGGACGGCGTCACGTCGAATTCGTGGGCGAGCCGACTGCCGCTCGCGCTGCCTATCTCCTCGCCGTTGACCCACAGCCTGAAGAGCGACTCGACACCGTCGAACCGCAGCACGACGCGCTCGCTCCCCGACCAGTCGGCGGGCATGTCGAAGTGGCGGCGGTAGTCGCCGGTGGGGTTCTCGTCCGGGACATGGGGCGGGTCGATCGGGAACGGGTACTGCACGTTCGTGTAGATCGGCCGGCCGTAGGCTCCGTCGCCCTGGAGCACCCAGTGGGACGGCACCGGGATGCTGTCCCAGTCGCTGTCGTCGAAGTCCTCGGCGGCGAAATCCGCTGCCGCCGGCACCGTGGGCGACAGCCGGAACCGCCAATGCCCGTTCAGCGAACGAGAGGGGGCGTCGGAGTGCAGCCACGAGCGCGCCGCACGCAGCGCGCCACGCCCCGGTGCGGTGTCCGACACGTATGCGGAGTTCTGGGAGGGCACGAGGTCACAACTCTTTCCTGCTGACAGAAGGGGATCCGGACGCCGGCTGCGTCCGCCGACTCGACTGATCGGGCTTGGCCGCCCTCTTCGCACGCGGCCGCTGCGCTCTACCGGACCACGACCGTTCGGATCTCCCACGGGCCGAGGGCGAGTTCGAGTCCGTCCGCGACCGGTGTCGTGGACAGCGGGCGGCCGAGCAGATCGACCGTGGTGGCTTCGGTGAACGCGCCGGTCACGCGGGCGGCCGACCCCGTGTCGCTCATGGCCACCAACCGCAGCTCGGTGCCGGGACCGCGGTCGTCGTCGGCGACGCGGCGCAGGCTCGACACGAGGACGTCCCTACCGTCGACCCGCACGCCGGTCGCGGCGGGCGGCAGTTGGCCTTCGGCGGCCGCGGTCCCACGGGTGACCAGCACGTCGTTGCGGAAGTCCTCGGCGAGAGCGACCGCGTTCGCACCCTGCCAGCCGGTCGCCGAGGGCACGACGGCGAAACGGTTCTCGACGCGCACGCCGAGATCCTGCGCGCCCGGTGCGGGGATCTCGCTCGCCGCGGGCTCGTCGCGCAGGGGATGGATGTTGACGCTGATGGAGCCGATCGCACGCAGCAGCGTGATGGCGAGTTCCCGGCCGTCGCCGACGAGTTCGTATTCGGTGGCGTGGTCGAGCAGGACGTTGGCGGCGCCGGCCGACACGAAGGCACTCGCGGGGAAGGTCGGGATCGGGTACTCGCCCCAGCCGCCCTCGGCGGTGAGACCGCGCTCGGTGACGGCGAACTGCCCGGCGGACGCGGACCCGGCCGCCGGCTCGGGCAGCGGCACGTGGAAGCGCAGCCGGTGGTCGGCGGACTGGTTCAGGAACGACGTCGACACGCGCACGAACGGCTCGCCCGCGCGCACCTCCACGAGCGTCTCCACCGGGGTCGGCACGGTGTGGGTGCCGCGTACGTCGCGCTCGGAGGAGAGCGCGGCGGGCCACTCGTAGACCCGGGTGACCCGGATCCTGGAGCGCAGCGGGCCGTCCTCCAGAAGTTCGGTGGCGACCTCCGTCGGCTCCGACACGAGTACGTCCTGGGCCGGGGGGGCGTAGTTGTAACTGTCGCCGCGGTCACCGCCGTCGACGAGGCGGCCGACTCCGTGCAGCACCGTGCCGTCGGCCCCGGTCACGTCCAGGGTGCCGTCGGCGGCGATCGTGACCTGGACCAGTCCGTTCGACAGTGTGCGGGCCGTCGCCGTAGCGGGGGCGAACGCCGTCGGCTGGGCGGCGGGCCGCTCGCTGGGCGCGACCCGGAAACTCGTGAGCCCGGAGGCGGGGACGTCCACGGGAACCAGCGCGGTCGCGCGGGCTTCCTCCACCGTCAGCACCCGCCACTCCCCCGGGTGCGCGGCGGCCGCGGCAGCGACCTCACGGCGCAGGATCAGCAGGTCGAACGGTCCGCTGCTCGGCACCTCGGCGAGGTGGAAGACGAGTGATCCCGGGGTGAGTTCGTAGTGGTCGATCAGGCGGCCGAAGAGCTCACGGCGGTGGATGCGGCGCAGCACGCGTTCGAGCTGTGAGGCGTCCATGCGCTCGTCGGCGAGCACGGTCGGGGCCTGGGAGACGAGCTGCACGGGGTGCGCCGAGCCGTCGTCGGCGGTCGCGACGAGAACGGTTCCCTCGGGCGGGGCCACGACATCCACCTCGGCCAGGGCCGTACGCGGGAAGGGCAGCGGGTTGGCGACCAGGTAGCCGTCGCTCGGCACCCGGGCGGCGGGCTCGGCGAGGGCGGCGTCCCGGACCGCCCGGGCGGTCTGCGCGGCTTCGGCGAGGCGCGCCTCGACCTGGTCGGAGGTCTCGTCGGTGCCGGAGCCGACGACCGAGTCGTGCGCGGACGACTCGATGATCTTGTGCCAGGCGAGCGAGAGGAAGGGCGAGTCGTCGCGCCGGGACCACAGGGCGTTCATCCGCTCGGCGTGGTCGACGGTGCGCTCGGCGACGGCCATCCGCTGCTTGAGCGCGAGCCGCACGGAGAGCACGCCCGGGAGGATGTTGCCGCGCACATGGCTGCGCAGTTCACCGGTGACGACGGCGGAGACCTCGTCGCGTACGTGCTCGCGGATGTACTCGTCGAGCGTCGCGATGGTGATGGCGCGCTCCTCGCTCGACGCGCGCCGCAGCCAGGCCGCGAGCTGCGGGTCGGGTGCGTTGTGGTCGGTGCCGGCCATCGCGAGCAGCGGATCGCCGCCCCATCGCCCGGCCGTCATCTCCGCGTACTCGCCGAGCGCGCGCCCGATCTGGTCGGGTACCAGCAGGACGTCGAGGCCGTTGTCGTAACCGTCGAAGAGGAACTCGGTGCGTACCTCGGAGCCGTCGGGGGCGCGCCAGCGGAAGGCGTGGCCGTCGACGGAGCCCGGCACACCGCGCCACAGTGCCGCGTGCTGGATGCCGGCGCGCGCCAGGATCTGTGGCATCTGCGCGACATGGCCGAACATGTCGGGCAGATAGCCGATGGGCATCGACCCGCCGAGGTCCGCCGCGGCCGCCCAGCCCATCTGCAGGTTGCGCACGATGGTCTCGCCGGAGCACAGGAACTCGTCGAGCAGGATGAGCCACGGCCCGATGGCGAGTTGACCGCCGGCGACCAGGGCCACGACCCGGTCGCGGTTCTCCGGACGCATCTCCAGGTAGTCCTCGATCGCGGCCATCTGCCCGTCGACGGTGAACCGGAAGTCCGGGTTCGCCTCGGCCGTCTCCAGCACGGTGTCGAGAGCGGTGACGAGCCGGTGCCGGAACACCTGGAAAGGCTCGTACCATTCCCGGTCCCAATGGAAATGGGGCACGAAGACGGCAGAGTTCTGCATAGCGCGAGCGACCTTCTCTTGGCGGGTGACGCGGAGGGAGCGGGAAAGCGGGGGTGTGCGGGTTACTTCAGGGCGCCGGAGGCGAGCCCGGTGCGCCAGAACCGCTGGAGGAGGATGAAGAGGATGATCACGGGCACGATCGAGACCAGCGAGCCGGTGATCACGGATTCCTGCAGGAGCGGGGCGCGGGCGGTCTGGCCGTTCCACTCGTAGAGGCCGAGCGTGATCGGGAAGAGCGACTCCTTCTGCAGCATCACCATCGGCAGGAAGAAGTTGTTCCAGATCGCGACGAACTGGAACAGGAAGATGGTCACCAGCGAGGGCGCCATCAGCCTGATCGCCACCGAGAAGAAGGTGCGGAACTCACCGGCGCCGTCCAGCCGCGCCGACTCGAGGATCTCCTCGGGGACGGCGGCGGAGGCGAAGATGCGGGCCAGGTAGACACCGAACGGGCTGACGATGCTGGGCAGGAACACCGCGAAGTAGGTGTTGACGATCCCGGTCGCCGAGAACAGCAGGAAGAGCGGGAGCGCGAGCGCGGTGGTGGGTACGAGGACCCCGCCGAGGATGACGGAGAACAGGAACTCACGGCCCCGGAAAGTGAACTTGGCGAGCGCGTAGCCGCACAGCGCGGAGATCAGGGTTCCGACGGCGGCGCCCAGCACGGCGTAGATCACGCTGTTCAGGGCCCACTGCACGAAGATGCCGTCGCTGCGGGTGAACAGGGTGCTCAGGTTGCCGAACAGGTCGAAGTGCGAGAACGCCAGCCCGTTGGTGGAGGCGAGGTCGCTCTGCGGCTTCGTCGCCGCGACGACCAGGAAGTAGACCGGCAGCAGGAAGTAGATCGCCAGGAGGAACATCAGCGCCATGACAGCCGTGCGGCTGACGCGGCTTTCGCGGATCAGGTTCTGGTTGCTCACAGCCCGGCCTTCTTCGAGGTCAGTCGCATGAAACCGAAGCTCAGGACGAAGGTGATGACGGCGATGACCACGGAGATCGCTGCTGCCTGCTGGTAGTTGTTTCCGGAGGCCACCACATACGCGAGCATGTTCGGTGTGTACGTGCTGGAGATGTTCGAGGAGATCTGCCGCAGCACGGCCGGCTCGGCGTAGAGCTGCAACGTGCCGATGATCGAGAACACCGTGGTCAGGACGATCGACGGGGCGATGATCGGGACCTTGATCCGCCACGCGATCGCCCAGTTGCTCGCGCCGTCGAGTTTGGCGGCTTCGTACAACTCCTGCGGGACCGACTGGAGTGCCGAGTACATGATCAGCATGTTGTAGCCGGTCCAGAGCCAGGTGGAGACGTTCGCCGCCGACCAGAGCACGGCACCGGGACCGAGGAAGTCGGGCTGGAGCCCGACGCTCTTCAGCCCGTCGACCAGCGGGCTGATCTGCGGCGAGTACAGGTAGGACCACATGATCGCGGCGATGACGCCAGGCACCGCGTACGGCATGAACGCGGTGATGCGGAAGAACGACTTGAGCTTCAGCAGCGGGGTGTCGAGCAGCAGCGCCATGATCAGCGCGACGAACAGCATGACCGGCACCTGCACGATGCCGAACAGTCCGATGCGCCCGATGCTGGACCAGAACTCGTCGTTCTGGAACACCTTCGTGTACTGCTCGAAGCCGCCGAAGGTCGTGTACGACGTGCCGTACTGGCCGCCGGTGCGGCGCACGACCAGGAAGCTCTGCCAGATCGCGTAGCCGACGGGCACCAGGTAGAAGAGCACGAACGGGAGGAAGAACGGGATCAGGAACGCGGCGATGGTGCCGGCC
>NZ_JBHWCC010000110.1:0-8208 GCF_042735715.1 Streptomyces sp. NPDC059582 | reverse complement strand
CCCTTCTCGGGAAGGGCGCCCCCATCGCCGTACACCGGCGTCTGTCGGGTCGCTCGGATGAACTCCGCACAGACGAAGAACTCCGAACAGACTCAGAAGAACACCGACCGGCGCTGCACCAGCAGCTTGTACAGCGTGTGCTGGATCTGCTCCCTGACCTGGTCGGTCAGGTTGAACATCAGCATCGGATCCTCGGCCGCCTCCGGCGGATAGCCGTCCGTGGGGATCGGCTCACCGAACTGGATCGTCCACTTCGTCGGCAGCGGGACCGCGCCCAGCGGGCCCAGCCACGGAAAGGTCGGCGTGAGCGGGAAGTACGGGAAACCCAGCAGCCGGGCCAGCGTCTTGGCGTTGCCGATCATCGGGTAGATCTCCTCCGCCCCGACGATCGAGCACGGGATGATCGGCGTGCCCTGCCGCAGCGCCGTGGAGACGAAGCCGCCGCGGCCGAAGCGCTGGAGCTTGTAGCGCTCGCCGAAGGGCTTGCCGATGCCCTTGAAGCCCTCCGGCATCACCCCGACCACCTCGCCCTGGGCGAGCAGCCGTTCGGCGTCCTCGGCGCAGGCGAGGGTGTGACCGAGCTTGCGGGCCAGCTCGTTGACCACCGGGAGCACGAAGACCAGGTCGGCGGCGAGCAGCCGCAGATGCCGGCCCGCCGGATGGTGGTCGTGCACGGCGACCTGCATCATCAGGCCGTCCAGCGGAAGCGTGCCGGAGTGGTTGGCGACGATCAGGGCACCGCCGTCGGCCGGGATGTTCTCGATGCCCTTCACCTCGACCCGGAAGTACTTCTCGTACAGCGGCCGCAGCAGCGACATCAGGACCTGGTCGGTGAGCTCCTCGTCGTAACCGAAGTCGTCGATCTCGTAGTCGCCGGTGAGACGGCGGCGCAGGAAGGCCAGCCCGCTCGCCACCCGGCGCTCCAGGCCCCCCTCGGCATGGTCCTGCGGCTTACGGAGCGGCTTTTCCTCAGGCGTCACGGGAACATCATCCTGTGCCACCGACGCGGTGGGCAGGGGCTGGACCTCACGGACCAGGCCCGCCTCGGCGCCCTTGCGCCGGCTGCCCACGCCCCGGCGTCGCGGCGGCCGCTGCACGGCGCTCCCCCGGGACCGGTCGTCGTCGAACGGAATGACCTTGGCGTCCGCCATTGTTGGTGCGCTCCTCAGTTGGCGCTCGGCGTCGGGGTGTGACCGCTGCCCGCGACGGGCAGCGCCGCGATCCGGTCGACGGCCCCCGCGAGGGCCTCCGGCGGCAGCAGTCCGGGTCCGTGACTGCGGGCGAAGTCCGCGAAGGTCTCCGCGGTCGTGTACTTCGGCGTGAATCCCAGCGTCTCGCGCATCTGGTCGGTCGACACGACCCTGCCGTGGGTGAGCAGCCGGATCTGCTCGGGCGAGAAGTCCGTCATGCCCAGCGTACGCACCAGGGAGCCCGCCCAGGTGACCGCCGGCAGCAGCAGCGGCACCGTGGGACGGCCGAGCCGCCGGGAACACTGGGACAGCAACAGGACGCCGTCTCCCGCGATGTTGAAGGTGCCGCTGTTGAGCGTGCCGCGGGCCGGCTCGTGCGAGGCGATCCGCAGCACCTCGATCACATCGTCCTCGTGCGCGAACTGCAACCGCGGGTCGTAGCCGAACACGGTGGGCAGCACCGGCAGCGAGAAGTACGAGACGAGCGGCGTCTCCGCGGTCGGGCCGAGGATGTTGGCGAACCGCAGCACACAGACGGCCACATCGGGCCGCCGCCGCGCGAAGCCCCGTACGTACCCCTCGACCTCCACCGTGTCCTTCGCGAAGCCGCCGCTGGGCAGCGACTTGGGCGGGGTCGTCTCGGTGAAGACGGCCGGGTCGCGGGGAGCGGACCCGTAGACGTTCGTGCTGGACTTCACGACCAGCCGCTTGACCGTCGGGGACTTCTGACAGGCACCGAGCAGCTGCATGGTGCCGATGACGTTGGTCTCCTTGACCGTGGTCCTGCTGCCGCTGCCGAGCGCGGTGGCCGTGACATCCATGTGGACGACCGTGTCGGCGTTCGTCTCGGCGAGCACTCGCGCTATGGCGGGCTGCCGGATGTCGGCCCGGATGAAGTCGGCGCCGCCCAGATGGTGCTCGGGCGCGACGGCGTCCACGGCGATGACCCGATCCACCTGTGGGTCACGCTGGATGCGCCGTACGAACCGGCCTCCCAGTTGACGGGCCACACCGGTCACGAGCACGACCTTGCCCAAGATCAGCGCCTTCCTTCCAGAGCTCGTACCCTGCCCAGACCTCGTACCCTGCCGCGTTCCCCGTCTGCGGCCAACCTAGCGGGTCGATGTTGCGCTGTGATGACCCCCCGATGCACGAAGTGACGGCAAGTGTCGCGAAACAGCGGTTCCCGATACCCGTTCCTGATACCGGTTTCGCGGATATGACTGTGGCCCCCCACCGATGCGGTGGGGGGCCACAGTGTCACGCTCTCGCGACGCGTCGCCTACTTCTTGTTGCGACGCTGAACGCGCGTGCGCTTGAGCAGCTTGCGGTGCTTCTTCTTGGCCATCCGCTTGCGCCGCTTCTTGATAACAGAGCCCACGACTACCCTCGCTCACTTCTCATCACTCGGTGCTGGGCGCCATGGGCCCATACGACCTACGAGGGGCTAGCCTACCCGCCCGAGCGCTGAGGTCGTAATCGAGGTGTTCCGGACTGTTCCCGGAATCGCCGTCAGGCCGTCTCCACCCCCACATAGCTCTCGCGAAGGTACTCGTGAACCGCTTGCTCCGGGACTCGGAAGGACCTCCCCACCCGGATCGCGGGCAGATGACCGCTGTGCACCAACCGGTACACGGTCATCTTCGACACTCGCATCACCGAGGCGACTTCCGCCACGGTAAGGAACTGAACCTCGTTCAGAGGCCTCTCGCCAGCTGCCATGACACACCTGAACCTTCCGCACTCGACGGCCACCGGCTTCCCCTTCCGGTGACTCTTCGTCGTTGCGTGCTCACTCCCCAGACTAGGGGCGGGTGATGCGAGTGGGGAAGAGGTGCACCCATCGGCGGCCTACTGTGACAGACACGCTCGATTGAGTACGTAGCGGGTAAGCGGACGGTAGTAATCGGATCGCACGGCGTCATCAAGTGGAACGGCCACGGACACGGACCCTTCGGCCTCCCCCACGAAGAGCGCGGGGTCGTCGGTATCGGCCAGCCCGATCACCTCGAACCCCAGCTGACCTGCCCCGCAGACCCAGCCGTGGTCCCCGATGACCAACTCCGGCAGGGGCCCGCCGGCCTCGGCCGCCCCGGCCAGAACGGTACGAACCGGGAGCGGCGAGTGCGTGTGTGCGCCGGGCTCACAACCGGGGTGTTCGACGCCGGGTTCCCGTACGAGCGCGACACCCTGTACGTAGTCGAGGTTGTACGTGCGTAGACCGAACCGGGTCGTTATGTCGACACAGCGACCCTTCGCTGGGGTGATGACGGTACATCCGGCCGCCGACAGCGCGTCCGCAAGAGCGACGTAGAACCCGAGCAGCCGATGCGGATGCCCGGTGCCGAGAAGCACGGGGGCACTGCGCAGAGCGACCGCCGCGAGCCGATCCGCGAAGGCGTCGAGAGCGGCCAGCGTCCGCTCCGGGTCGATCACATCATGACCGGAGACACATCCGGGGTCGGCGGAAACCCCACACTTGTCCGCCATCAACTCGATCAGGTCCCGCTGTGACCAAGACCATTCGGGATCGAGCCCGATCAGCACGCGAGGGTCACGAGCCGCGAACAACCGATAGCTCCGCAGACTCTCCTCACGGGAGGTGGCCACGGGCCCGGCCAGCCGCGCCGCCAACAGATGGGCCCGCAGAGCCCCAACGCTCAACACGAAAGCGATGCTGACGGACCCACCCGCCCCCCACCCGCAAAACCCCCGGACACCCCACACTTGGCCTAACCCCACCCACCAAAAGGGTCCCGGAAGGCGACGCGGGAAACTACGCGACCAACCACACCAGACCCCACCAGGGGCGCGGGGAACTGCGCGACCAACCACACGCGACTCAACCAGGGGCGCGGGGAACTGCGCGACCAACCACACCAGACCCGCAGACGAACAACCACCCCTCAATCAGGGGCGCGGGGAACTGCGCAATCCCCCAGCGGACCCGCACACCATCAACCACCCCCGCGGAAGCGCAACGCGCTACGCCAACAACCCCCGCAACGGAAACACCGCCCGCCGCGCAGCCAACACCGCCTGATCGAGCCGATCCGCAGGGTCGTACCCCGCATCCCACGCGGCCCACGACACCGGCCACCGCCCATCAGTCATCCGCATCGGCGCCAACTCCCGCGTACGAGCGAAAACTTCCTGCCGCCACCCCTCCGGAATCACCGTCTCGGGAGCGATCTCCCGCCCCGCCGCGATGCCCACCAGATGCGTCCACGACCGCGGCACGACCTCCACCACCGCGTACCCGCCCCCGC
Organism: Streptomyces sp. NPDC059582; assembly: GCF_042735715.1. Classification (NCBI taxonomy): domain Bacteria; kingdom Bacillati; phylum Actinomycetota; class Actinomycetes; order Kitasatosporales; family Streptomycetaceae; genus Streptomyces; species Streptomyces sp. NPDC059582. Next base: position 3,749 of record NZ_JBHWCC010000110.1, on the reverse strand, counting down.
CCAGCGCGACCCACCGCCCGTCGGCGTACTCGTGCGCCAGCTCGTGGCACGCCACCTGCACGGCCCGCTGCGCGTCCAGCGACACGGCGAGATGCGCCAGCGGATCCTCGAAATGCGTGTCGGCCCCGTGCTGCGACACCAGCACCTGCGGCCGGAAGTCCGCGAGCAGCTCCGGTACGACCGCGTGGAACGCCCGCAGCCACCCCGCGTCCCCGGTCCCGGCCGGCAGCGCCACATTGACCGCCGACCCCTCGGCGACGTCCGCCCCCGTCTCCTGGGGCCACCCCGTCTGCGGGAACAGCGTCCGCGGATGCTCGTGCAGCGAGATCGTCAGTACCCGCGGGTCCTCCCAGAACGCCGCCTGCACACCGTCGCCGTGATGCACGTCCACATCCACGTACGCGACCCGCTCGGCACCCAGCTCCAGCAGCCGCGCGATCGCCAGCGCCGCGTCGTTGTAGATGCAGAATCCCGACGCGGCCCCGGGCATCGCATGGTGCAGCCCGCCCGCGAAGTTCACCGCGTGCAGCGCGTCCCCGCGCCAGACGGCCTCCGCCGCACCCACCGACTGCCCGGCGATGAGCGCCGACACCTCGTGCATCCCGGCGAAGGCGGGATCGTCCATCGTCCCCAGCCCGTACGACGCGTCCGCCGCCGCGGGATCCGCCGACGCGGCCTTCACCGCCTCGATGTAGTCCTGCCGGTGCACGAGCCGCAGCGTCGACTCCCCGGCCGCCTTCGCCGCCACCACGTCGACGTCCTTGTCGAGCCCGAAGGCGTCGACCAGTCTCCGGGTCAGCGCGAGCCGGACCGGATCCATCGGATGGTCCGGACCGAAGTCATAGCCCGTTACTGCCTCGTCCCACATCAGCTGTGCGCGGCCGCTCATGCCCGCCACCGTATCGGTCCGGTTGAGCGGCGAACGACTTGGCGTACACCAACGTCACCAGCACCAACACCAGCGGTACGAGCATCGCCCCGCGGTAGCTCCAGGCGTCCCCGATCGCCCCCACCAACGGCGAACCGATCAGGAAACCGACGTAGTTGAAGATGTTCAGCCGTGCGATCGCCGCGTCCGACGCCCCCGGGAACAGCCGCCCCGCGGCCGCGAACGTCTGCGGCACCAGCACGCACAGTCCCAGCCCCAACAGGGTGAACCCGAGCATCCCGACCCACGCCCCGGGCGCCCCGGCCACCACGGCGAACCCGACCGCCGCCACCAGCGCCCCCAGCCGTACGACCGCCGCGGCCCCGAATCGCCGCACCCCGAAGTCCCCGATCGCCCGCCCCAGCAGCGTGGTCACCATGTACACGTTGTAGGGAACGGTCGCCATCTGCTCCGAACTGCCCAGCACGTCCTGGAGGTACTTCGCACTCCAGTTGGAGACGGTCGAGTCCCCGATGTACGCGAAGGTCATCACCAGGCACAGCGGAAGCAGCAGCTTGAAGACCAGACCCCCGCCGGCACCCGCGCCGCCCCCCTCGTCCACAGGCCCGGAGTCCCCGTCGACGTACCACCGGCTCCCGACCAGCGCGGCCGGCAACAGCACCGCCACGACCGGCAGATACGACACCCACAGCGCCAGGTGCCAGTGCGCTCCCATCCAGGCCAGCGAGGCGCCGACGATCCCGCCGAGGCTGTATACGGCATGGAAACTGAGCATGATGCTGCGCCCGTACGTCCGCTGGAGGCTCACCCCGAGCATGTTCATCGACGCGTCGAGCGCACCCACCGCGAGCCCGAACGCGGCCAGCGCGATCCCCAGCTCGACCATCGTCTCCCCGGCCCCGACCCCGAGCAGTGCCAGCAGCACGACGGGCTGGGACCAGCGCAGCAGCAGACTCGGCGGTATTCGCTTCACCAGCTGTTCGGTCGTCACACTGCCCACACCGGCCAGGATCGGCACCGCGGCGAGGAAGGCGGGCAGCAACCCGTCGGAGACGCCGTACCGGTCCTGGATGGCCGGGATGCGCGTCACGAGCAGGGCGAAGGCGGCGCCCTGGGCGAAGAAGCTGAACGCCAACGAGGCCCTACCGCGCCGCAGCACATCTGTCATGGCGGCGAGCGTAGGGCCCCGGGCTACCTGTGGGTAGATCAGGCCAAAGATGAATTTCCCTCAGCTTTACCGCGCGGCGGCCACGGCGGGTACGGCGGTGAGGGGAGCGGCGGAAGCGCCGGCCGGGACCGGGAGGGTCGCCACCGCGCCCTCGGACTTGGTCTCGACGATCACCATGTGCGCCATACGGCCGGCGGCCAGGGCGCCACTGAGCAGGAACCCCAGGACCATCGAGACGATCATGATCACGGTACCGAGCCAGACCATGGTGTCCACGGGCAGCGTGTACGCACCCACGACCCGCACGACGCACTCGGCGAGCAGCACCACACCCCACACGAGCGAGAAGACCCGCTCGGCCCGCCGGAAGGCCGCAGACCCCGCCTGGAGCCGCGCCCAGGCGGCCTCGCGCCCGGCGTCGCCCTTCACCAGCCAGGGCTTCATGCCGTCGGTCATCATCGGCTTGCCCAACGCCACGGAGACCAGGATGCCGATCCCGATGACGCTGCTGACTCCGCTGTCCTTGGCGAGCATCAGTCGGGGGTCACCGGCGACGAAACTCAGCAGCAGCGTCACGACATTGACGCAGAGGATCAGCGCGGCGAACGCGTTGACCCGCCGCTGCCTGACCACGCCCCACGTCGTGCGCACGGCCGGCGCCACGCTGCTCAGGCCGAGCGCCATCAGCGTGCTCATCCCGAGCGCGTCCTTCAGCAGGTAGTACGACCCGATGGGCACCGCCACGTCCACGAGGAGCGGCGCGAAGTTGGCGGCCTTGCTCTGGCTCTGGCTCTGGCTCTCGGTGTTCGTCGTCATGCCCTCAGCTTCCCGCCCCGACCCGCTCCGCCAGTAGGAACGATCGTCCGGAGCTCGGCATGACAAATGTCAGTGCGCCACGCTGCCCCCGGTCATACCAGCAGGTCAGCCAACTCCGCCGGACTGGCGAAGAGTCGGGTGGCCCCCGCCAGCCGCTCAGCGGGCGTCATGGCCGTGAACCCGTACACGTCCATCCCCGCCGCGACGGCCGCCTGGACGCCGAGGGGACTGTCCTCGATCACCACACACTTCTCCGGCGCGAACCCCATCCGCTCGGCCGCGTACAGGAACAGGTCAGGCGCCGGCTTACCCCGTCCGACGTCCTGTGAGCTGAACACCCTGTCCTCGTCGAACCAGCGGTCGAGCCCGGTCGTGCGATGCCCCACCCGGATCCGCTCATGGCTTCCCGACGACGCGACACAGTAGGGGACACCGTCCGCCGCCAGCTTCCCCAGCACGTCGACGACACCGGGTACGGGCTTGAGCTCCCGTTCAAAGGCGGCGAACACCCGTGCGTGGAACACGTCGTCGAAGTCCGTGGGCAGTCGCCGGCCCGTGCGCTCCTGGACGAGGTCGTGGATCCGGTGCATCGCGGACCCCATGTAGTCACGGATGGAGTCCTCGTACGAGGTGGGATGCCCGAGCTCGGTCAGATAGGCGGCCAACAGCCGGTTGGAGATCGGCTCACTGTCGACGAGGACGCCGTCATTGTCGAAGATAACCAGGTCATAGCGCATGACCCTGAGCCTAAACGCAGAAAACCCCCGTGCCGAATGGCACGGGGGTTTTCTCACAATTTGTTCGGCGGCGTCCTACTCTCCCACAGGGTCCCCCCTGCAGTACCATCGGCGCTGTAAGGCTTAGCTTCCGGGTTCG
>NZ_JBHWCC010000109.1:0-9048 GCF_042735715.1 Streptomyces sp. NPDC059582 | reverse complement strand
GGCCCCGGTCGAGTGACCGGGGCCGCCGCTTTTTTGGCTCTGCGCCCGTTCCCGCCGTGACGTGTCTACGGAGTGTCGCGTTATGAACACTTGCTCCCGATACATCAGGATATGCGCGAAATGATCATGTCGTGTGTGCATGGTGGAGAGGGGCTCCCAGGATGAGCAGCGCATCGGTGTCGCCGCACGGCTTGGTGACCGTCCGGGGGCGTGGCTACCGCCCCGAACAGGTCGACTCGCACATGGCCGCGCTCGCCCGTGACCGGGACGCCGCCTGGGAGCGCGCCGCCCGGCTGACGGTGCTCGCCAAGGAGATGGAGGCGGCGGCGGCCGGGTTGCGCGAGACGGTCGCGCGGCTCGCCCCGCAGACGTACGACTCGCTCGGGGAGCGCGCGCAGCGTCTGTTCCGGCTCGCGGAGGAAGAGGCGGCGGCGGTGCTGGAGCAGGCGCGTGGCGCGGCCCGGCAGCAGGCGGCGCACGCCGAGGAGCAGGCCCTGGCGGTGTGCGGGGCGGCGCGGGAACGCGCGGACGGGATCCGCGAGGAGGCCGAGGAACGCGCCGTTCAGGGGCTGCTCATGGCCCGCGCCGAGGCCGACGAGCTGCGGATCAGCACCCGGCGGGAGGTGAAGGAGGCCCGCAGCGAGGCGCTGTCCGTACTGCGTGAGGTGCGCCGGCGCACCGCCGCGACGCTCGCCGGACAGGCGAAGGAGCACGAGGGCCGGTGGGCCGAGGCGGAGCGGGTGGCGGTCGAGCACGCGGACGCGCTCGACGCCCACCACGCCGGCCTGGTCGCGCGCGCCGAGGCCGGGCTCCGCGAGGCGCGGCAGGCGTGCGCCGACGCCGAGCAGTCGGCGCACCACGGGCAGGAGGAGGCGCGGGCGCGCGCCGCCGAACTGCTGGCCGAGGCCCGGGTCCGGGCGGACCGGATCGCGCGGGACACGGAGCAGGTGCTGCGGGAGCACGGGGAGCGGTGGGACGACGTACGCGCCCACATGGACCATGTGCGCAGCAGCCTCACCGCCCTGACCGGGCGGGCACCGGCGGAATAGCGCCCACGCCCGCTCTCAGCCCGCCCGCTCGCCCGCTCGCCTCACTCGTCCCTGCGTACCGCTCCCGCCAGCAGCCAGCCCTCCACCGCCTCGTACTGCCGGCGCTGCTCCTGCGCCTGCCGGCGGCCCGAGACGACCGTGCCGAGCCAGCCGAGGGCGAAGCCCAGCGGGATGGTGACCAGGCCGGTGGTGGTGAACGGGAACCAGTTGAAGTCGGCCTCGGGGAAGGCGGCGGCGGGCGAGCCCGAGACCAGGTTGGTACCCGGCATCAGCAGCAGGACCGAGAGCGAGCCGCCGATGAGGGTGCACAGCAGGCCGGTCCGGGTGTAGCGGCGCCAGAAGAGGCCGTAGACCAGGGCGGGGGCGATGGCCGAGGCGCTCAGGCAGAAGGAGAGCGTGACCAGCGGCTGGAGGCTGCGGTGCTGGATCTGGGTGGCCAGCAGGACCGCGGGGATGCCGACCGCCAGGGCGAAGAGGCGGGCCAGCAGCATCTCGCGGCGCGGCGTCATCTCCCGCGCCCGGGCCGCGAACACGTCGTGGGCCAGCGAGTTGGCGCAGGCGAGGATCATCCCGGCGACGGACGCGAGCACCGTCAGGAAGATCGCCGTGGTGACGGTCGTGAACAGCAGGCTCTCCGCCGTCGACACGTCGGGGCCGAAGGCCGCGCGCGAGCCCAGCAGATAGGCCGTGTTGCCCTGCGGGTCCTCCCGCGCGATCGCGGCCCGGCCGATCAGCGCGGTCGCGCCGAAGCCGACGACGGTGATGACGAGGACGAACAGGGCCACGCCCGACACCGCCCAGGACATCGAACGGCGTACCTGGCGGGCGCCGGAGGCGGTGTACATGCGCATGGTGATGTGGGGCAGGCAGCCGCCGCCCAGCACCACCGTCAACTCGGACGTGATCATGTCGAGCCGGGGGTGGGCGCCGCCGGTGAACTGCATCCCGGAGTGCAGGAACGCGGCGCCGACCCCGCTCTGCCGCGCCGCCGCGTCGAAGAGGGTGCCGGGGTTCCAGTCGAAGCGCCGGAGGATCAGTACGGCCACCACGGCGCCCGAGCCGAGCAGCATCACGATCTTCAGGATCTGGATCAGGGCGGTGCCCTTCATCCCGCCGATCGCCGCGTAACTGATCATCAGCGCGCCCAGTCCCAGGACGCAGGCCGTCTTCAGGGAGTCGCCGGAGAAGCCGAGGAGGAAGGCGAGCAGCTGGCCGGTGCCCGCGAGCTGCACCAGCATCAGCGGCAGCAGCGCGGCGAGGGTCACCCCGCACGCGGCCATCCGTACGGTACGTCCGGGCATCCGGCGGGCGAACGCGTCGCCCATGGTGAACCGGCCCGCGTTGCGCAGGGGTTCGGCCAGCAGGAACATCAGCAGCAACAGCGACAGCGCCGTACTCAGCGCGAGCACCACCCCGTCGTAGCCGCACAGGGCGATCACGCCGCTGGTGCCCAGGACGGTCGCCGCGGAGATGTAGTCACCGGCGATCGCGAGGCCGTTGCGCAGCGGGGAGAGCGAGCCGTAGCCGGTGTAGAACTCGTCGAGGTCGTCGTTGTCCGGGCCGGTCATGACGCACAGCAGCAGGGTGAGGGTGGCCACGGCCGTGAAGGCGACCAGGGACATGGTCTGCGCGCTGTCGCTGAAGCCGGTCATCGGGCGGCTCCCCGCTTGGCGTCGAGCGCGGCCAGTCTGCGGATGCGGTCCGCGAGCGGGTCGACATGGCGCCGGGCGGTGTGTTCGTAGAGCGCGATCGCCAGCCAGGTGACGGGGAGTTGGAGCAGGGCGAGCAGCAGCCCCGCGGGCAGGCCGTCGGTCACCGGGCGTGTCATGAACGACGGAGCCAGGGCGGACAGCAGCAGGAAGACCGTGAAGTAGCCGAGTGCGGTGAGCGTGGCCACGCGCCGCTGCCGGCGGTAGGCGCCGCGCAGGATCCGCAGGTCGCTGTGGCGTCCGAGGGCCTCGCGGCGGGGTCGGCGGCGCGCGACGGGCTCCGGCGGCCGCTGCGGCTGCCAGGGGTAGGTGGGGGACTGCTGCTGCGGGTGCTGCGGGTGCTGCGGGTGGTTCGGGTACGACGAGTACGGGTCGTGTGTCATCCCGGGCTCCTTGCGTGGCTCGGGTCCGTGGCGGCGGACCGCAGGGAGGTGTGGGGTGCGGTTCACGCACGCTACTCGGGCCGATTCCTGTGCGGGCCTTTTTCGCCGAACTGGGCGGTCGGTATGCGCTTGCCCGTGCGACCTGCGGTGTTACCCGCGTTAACCCGGGCGCGGGTCGGCCGGTCCCCGGGGTGGGCCGCCGTCCGGTCTCCGGAGTGGATCAATCGGTCCCGGGAGCGGATCGGTCGGCCCCGGGAGTGGACTGGTCGGTCTCCGGAGCGGCTCGGTCGGCGGAGTTCCGCAGCACCGGGAAGCGGCGCGGTGCCACGAACAGCAGCACCAGGAAGGCCAGCGCGGCGGCGCAGGCCGCGCCGAGGTACACCGCGTGCACCGCGGCCGCGACGGCCCGGCGGGTGGCCTCCGGTGCCACGCCCCCGTCCAGTCCCCGGGTGACGGAGTCCAGGTCGCCCGTCCCGCCCAGGTGTGCCGCGAGCACCCCGTTGGCGACCGCGCCGAAGACGGCCGCGCCGATCGTCTGGCCGGTCTGCCGGCAGAACAGGACGGACGCGGTGGTCGTGCCGCGCTCCGCCCAGCCGACCGTGGACTGCACGCCGACGATGAGGGGGAGCTGGAACAGGCCCAGGGCGGCGCCGAGCAGCAGCATCAGCAGCGTCGGCTGCCAGGCCCGGCCGGGGTAGGGCAGGAAGAGGAACGCGAACAGGATCAGGGTGGCCGCGCCGATGCCCAGCATCGCGGTGTCGCGGAAGCCGATCCGCCGGTAGACGTGCTGGCTGAGGGCGGCCGCCACCGGCCAGCTCAACGTCCATACGGACAGGACGAATCCGGCGGCGACCGGGGCCAGGCCCAGCACCGACTGCGCGTACGTGGGCAGGAAGACGGTCGGTGCCACCATCAGCAGGCCCAGCGCGCCCAGCGCGAGGTTCACCGCCGCGATCGTGCGGCGGCGCCACACCCACCCCGGGATGATCGGCTCGGCCGCCCGGCGTTCGACCACGACGACCAGCGCGACCAGCGCGAGTCCGGTGCCGAACAGGGCGACGGACGGCGCCGACAGCCACGGCCAGGCCACCCCGCCCTGCACCAGCGCCGTCAGCAGGACGCCGCCGCACGCGAACACCGTCAGCGCGCCCGCCCAGTCGACCCGCGCGCGTGCGCCGGGCGATCGCGACGACTCCCGTCGCGGCTCGTGCAGATGGCGGACGATCAGCCACAGCGCGACCGCGCCGATCGGCAGGTTGACTAGGAAGATCCAGCGCCAGTCGGCGTAGGCCGCCAGTACCCCGCCCAGGCCCGGGCCCGCGACCGCCGACACCGCCCACACGGTGGACAGCTTGGACTGGATCTTCGGGCGTTCCTCCAGCGGGTAGAGGTCGGCCGCGAGGGTCTGCACCGTTCCCTGCAACGCTCCGCCGCCCAGGCCCTGCACGATGCGGAAGGCGATCAGCGCCGCCATGTTCCAGGCGAGCGCGCACAGCAGGGAGCCCAGCAGGAAGACGGCCGCGCCGGCCACCAGCACCGGCTTGCGGCCGAAGGTGTCGGAGAGCTTGCCGTAGACCGGGAGGGAGACCGTCACCGCGAGCAGGTAGCCGGAGAACAGCCAGGAGAAGACGGAGAAGCCGCCGAGGTCGCCGACGATCTGCGGGACGGCGGTGGAGACGATGGTGGAGTCGAGGGCCGCCAGCGCCATGGCGAGCATGAGCGCGGCGACCACCGCGCCCCGCTGTCCGGTGGCCGTGCGCTGTGCGGCGTCGCGTGTGGCAGGTGTCGTACCGCTCACCGGATCCCCTCCCCGTGGCCTATGCAACCATCCCGCCCGACAGCTTCCCACTTGATCCTCACGCGACGGGAGGCCGGGCGGGAGGACTGGAGGGGCCACGTGATCGGGCCGACGGGTGGAGCCGGTCCGGCGGAGCGCTCCACCCGCCGGTGGAGTGCCCCTAGGGGTATCTCCGTACTACGGCTCGGGGATGGTTCGTACCGCCGGAGGAGGAGACGGTGCCGGTGCCGTCCCTAGTCTGGTTCCACGTCGTCGGGGCGCCCCACCGTCCCGCCGGGGGGTGGGGTTAACCCCCCGCAAAGAGGGTGCCGAGCACCAGCGCGCCGCACCCTGTCCCGCGGACAGACTGAGCGACGTACCGACGACTACCGGCGACATACCGGCGACATACCGGCGACGTGGCGAAGTGCCGACGCACGCACGCCACGCACGCCGCACAGGTACACGCGCCACACACGTAGACGCACCCGCACGGACCCTTCGGGGATCCGTGCGTCTCAACTGCTGACGGAAATAGGAGACATACCGTGACATCGGCTGTGACCATCACCAGGCACGGGGGCACTGGCGGGCGTACGGCCGTTGCCGCGCGATCGCGGCAGGTCGTCAAGGCCTACGGGTCCGGAGAGACCCGTGTCGTCGCGCTCGACCACGTCGACGTGGACATCGCCCGCGGCCAGTTCACCGCGATCATGGGCCCCTCGGGGTCCGGCAAGTCCACACTGATGCACTGCCTCGCCGGGCTCGACACCGTGACGAGCGGTCAGATCTACCTGGACGAGACCGAGATCACCGGCCTGAAGGACAAGAAGCTCACCCAGCTGCGCCGGGACCGGATCGGGTTCATCTTCCAGGCGTTCAACCTGCTGCCGACGCTCAACGCCATAGAGAACATCACCCTGCCCATGGACATCGCCGGGCGGAAGCCGGACCGGGCGTGGCTGGACCGGGTCGTGGAGACCGTCGGCCTCGCCGGGCGGCTCAAGCACCGGCCCGGCCAGCTCTCCGGCGGCCAGCAGCAGCGCGTCGCCGTGGCCCGCGCGCTCGCCGCCCGCCCCGAGATCATCTTCGGTGACGAACCGACCGGAAACCTCGACTCGCGGGCCGGCGCCGAGGTGCTCGGCTTCCTGCGCCAGTCGGTGGACGAGCTGGGCCAGACGATCGTGATGGTCACCCACGACCCGGTGGCCGCCTCGTACGCCGACCGGGTGCTGTACCTCGCCGACGGCCGCATCGTCGACGAGATGCACCGGCCGACCGCCGACACCGTGCTGGACCGCATGAAGGACTTCGACGCCCGGGGGCGTACGTCATGACCGTGCTCAAGACCTCGATGCGCAACTTCTTCGCGCACAAGGGACGCATGGCCCTGTCGGCCGTCGCCGTCCTGCTGTCGGTGGCGTTCGTCTGCGGGACGCTCGTCTTCACCGACACCATGAACACCACCTTCGACAAGCTGTTCGCGGCCACCTCCTCCGACGTGACGGTGAGCGCGAAGAGCGCCTCGGACACCGGCGAGACGACGGCCGGCAACGGCAGGCCGCCGGTCATGCCGGCCTCCGTGCTCGCCGAGGTCCGCGCCGCCCAGGGCGTGAAGTCGGCGGAGGGCACCGTCTTCTCCAGCGCGGTGACCGTCGTCGACGCCGACAAGGACAACCTGTCGCCCTCCAGCGGCGCGCCCACCATCGTCGGCAGCTGGAACGCCAACGAAGCCCGCACCATGAAGATCACCTCCGGTGCGGCGCCCGAGGGCTCCGGTCAGGTCATGGTCGACGCGGACACCGCCGACAAGCACCACCTCAGGCTCGGTGACGAGATCGGCGTGATCAGCGCGGTCGGCACGCACACCGCGAAGATCTCCGGCATCGCCACCTTCACCGTCACCAACCCCGGTGCCGCGATCTTCTACCTGGACACCGCGACGGCCCAGCGGACCCTGGTCGGGCGGACCGGCGTCTACACGAACGTCAACGTCACCGCCGCCGCCGGGGTCAGCGACGCCCAGCTGAAGAAGAACGTGACGGCGCGGACCGGCGGCGCCTACAAGGTGCAGACCGCCAAGGAGACCGCCGACGCCAACCGCCAGGACGTGGGCGACTTCCTGAACGTGATGAAGTACGCGATGCTCGGCTTCGCCGGGATCGCCTTCCTCGTCGGCATCTTCCTGATCATCAACACCTTCTCGATGCTGGTCGCCCAGCGCACCCGCGAGATCGGTCTGATGCGGGCCATCGGCTCCAGCCGTCGGCAGGTCAACCGCTCCGTCCTGGCGGAGGCACTGCTCCTCGGCATGGTCGGCTCGGTCCTCGGCGTCGGCGCGGGCATCGGCATCGCCGTCGGTCTGATGAAGCTCATGGGCCTGACCGGCATGAACCTCTCCACCGACGACCTGACGGTGGCCTGGACGACCCCGGTGCTCGGCATGGTGCTCGGCATCGTCGTCACGGTCCTGGCGGCCTACCTGCCCGCCCGCCGGGCCGGCAAGGTCTCCCCGATGGCCGCCCTGCGCGACGCGGGCGCCCCGGCCGACGCCAGGGCCGGTGTCGTACGGGCGGTGCTCGGCCTGGTCCTCACCGGTGCGGGAGGCTACGGCCTCTACCAGGCGGCCGGCGCCGACAAGGCGAGCGAGGGCTCGACGTGGCTCGGTCTCGGCGTGGTCCTGAGCCTGATCGGGTTCGTGGTGATCGGCCCGATCCTCGCGGGCGGCGTGGTGCGTGTGCTGGGCGCGGTCCTGCTGCGGGCCTTCGGCCCGGTGGGACGCATGGCCGAACGGAACGCCCTGCGCAACCCGCGCCGTACCGGCGCCACGGGCGCCGCCCTGATGATCGGCCTCGCGCTGGTCGCCTGCCTGTCGGTGGTCGGTTCCTCCATGGTCGCCTCCGCGACCGAACAGCTGGACAAGACCGTCGGCACGGACTTCATCATCCAGAACGACGGCGGGCAGCCGATCACCTCGCAGGCCGTCCAGGCCGTGAAGTCGACGCCGGGGCTGGCACGGGTCACCGAGTACAAGGTGCTGGACGCCGACCTGACCACACCCGACGGAAAGACCTCCAAGGGCGAGACCATCAACGCGGCCGACCCGACGTACGCGACGGACCTGCGCACCGAGACGACGGCGGGCAGCCTCGCGGACGCCTACCGGCCCGACTCCATGTCCGTCTTCGAGGGCTTCGCCAAGGACCACGGCATCGGGCTCGGCTCCAAGGTCGGCGTCGCCTTCCGGGACGGCACCACCGCCACGCTCACCGTCCGGGCGATCACCAGCGATGACGTCGTCATCGACAAGGGCGCGATGTACGTCTCGATCAGCACGGTCGCGAAGTACGTGCCCGACGAGAGGATGCCTCTCGACCAGCTGGTCTTCGCCACGGCGAAGGAGGGGAAGCAGGACGCCGCGTACACGTCCCTGAAGGCGGCCCTGCACGACTACCCGCAGTACGAGGTCCGCGACCAGACCGACTACAAGCAGGCACTGAAGGACCAGATCGGGCAGCTGCTGAACCTGATCTACGGTCTGCTGGCGCTGGCGATCGTCGTGGCGGTCCTGGGCGTGGTCAACACCCTGGCCCTCTCGGTCGTGGAGCGCACCCGGGAGATCGGCCTGATGCGGGCGATCGGCCTCTCGCGCCGCCAGCTGCGCCGCATGATCCGCATGGAGTCGGTCGTCATCGCCCTCTTCGGCGCCCTGCTGGGTCTGGGGCTGGGCATGGGATGGGGCGCGACCGCGCAGAAGCTGCTGGCTCTGGAGGGACTGAACGTCCTGGAGATCCCGTGGCCGACGATCATCGGAGTGTTCGTCGGATCGGCCTTCGTGGGCCTGTTCGCGGCGCTCGTGCCGGCCTTCCGGGCGGGGCGGATGAACGTACTGAACGCGATCGCGACGGAGTAGACGAAGCGGTCGAAGCGGTCGAAGCGGTCGAAGCGGTCGAAGCGGTCGAGGCGATCGAGGCGATCGAGGCGATCGAAGCGGTCGGAGTGGTCGGAGTGGACGGAGTGGACGCCGAGGTCGGAGTGATCCGACGCGGCGGAGCCCGCCAGCCACCGCATACGGGGGTTGCGGGGGACGGCCCGGCGCCGGAGAGTCCTTGGGGGGACTCTCCGGCGCC
>NZ_JBHWCC010000108.1:0-9306 GCF_042735715.1 Streptomyces sp. NPDC059582 | reverse complement strand
TGCTCAACTACCGGCACAGTGCCCCCACCAGCCCGGCCGAGCAGTTGGAAGGCATCACCCTCCTCCACGTCCACGAACGCACCAACTACCCGGTGTCGGTCATGGTCGACGACCTTGGTGAAGGATTCACGGTCACGGTGCAGGCCAGTGGCCTGGTTGAACCCGGCTGGCTGACTGCTGCGATCGAGACCACCGCGGAGAGCTTCGCCGACGCCCTGGACGCCCACTCCGAGATGCCGGGCATCGACCCGGCCCTGCACGAGATCGATGTCCTCACCGTCGCCGAGCGTCGCCGCATCCTTCAGGAGTGGAACAACACCACGACCGACGTTCCGGAGACAACCCTCCCCGAACTCTTCGAAACACAGGTGCTGCGGACTCCTGATGCCACCGCCGTCCTCTTCGAAGGACAGGCACTCACCTACGCCGAACTGAACACGCAAGCAAACCAGCTAGCGCGTTTCCTCGTCCGGCAGGGAGTCGGTCCGGAGTCCTTGGTCGGGGTGGCGTTGCCGAGGTCGGTGGATCTGGTGGTGGCGCTGCTGGCAGTAGTGAAGGCCGGTGGCGCGTATGTGCCCATCGACTCGACCCTGCCCCGCGAGCGAGTCAATTTCCTGCTGGATGACGCCCAGCCAACTGTCGTCATCACGCGGGCTTCATTCCTGGAATCTGGTGTGCTGTCTGAGCGGCATGCCGGCGGGCGGTTGGTTCTCGACGCTCCGGAGAATGTCGCACTTCTCGCTGGAATAGATGGTGCTGACCTGAACGATGCCGAGCGTGGTGCGGTGTTGGTGCCGGGGCATCCTGCGTATGTCATCTACACGTCGGGGTCGACCGGGCGTCCTAAGGGCGTGGTGGTGGAGCACGGCGGTGTGGTGAACAGGCTGGCGTGGATGCAGGGTGCCTATGGTCTGCGTCCAGGTGACCGTGTCCTGCAGAAGACGCCGTTTGGTTTCGATGTGTCGGTGTGGGAGTTCTTCTGGCCTCTGCTGGAAGGTGCCACGCTGGTCGTGGCCCGGCCGGGAGGGCATCAGGACCCTGCCTACCTGGCGGAGGTGATGCGCCGTGAGCAGGTGACGGTCGCACACTTCGTGCCATCGATGCTGCAGGTGTTCCTCCAGGAGCCCGCAGCCGCTGAGGTGACGGGGCTGAAAGCGGTGTTCACCAGCGGTGAGGCACTGCCACTCGACCTTCACGAGCGGTTCCGTGAACTGCTCCGGGTGCCGCTGCACAATCTCTACGGTCCGACCGAGGCATCGATCGACGTCACCGCCTGGACGTGGGACAAGCCTTCCCCGCCCACGGCTGTCGCGATCGGCCGGCCTGTGTGGAACACGAAGGTGTTCGTCCTGGACAGCCGGCTGCAGCCGGTGCCCGCGGGCGTTCCCGGCGAGCTCTACCTGGCCGGAATCCAGCTGGCCCGCGGCTATGTGGGCCGTGCGGGGTTGTCGGCGGAACGGTTCGTGGCGAACCCCTTCGGTGGTGCGGGTGAGCGGATGTATCGCACCGGCGACCTGGTGAAGTGGAACACCGACGGGCAGCTCGAGTATCTGGGCCGTACCGACGATCAGGTCAAGGTCCGCGGCTTCCGCATCGAACTCGGCGAGATCGAAGCCGCACTCCTGGCCCAGCCGGGCATCGCCCAGGCTGCCGTGATCGTCCGCGAGGACACTCCCGGAGACAAGCGGATCGTCGGCTACACGACCCCGACAGTCGTCAGCCCCGAAGGGGCCGTTCCCGCACTCGACACCGCCGCCATCAAGGCCGCCCTGCACACACACCTGCCCGAATACATGGTCCCGTCAGCGATCGTCACCCTCGACGCCCTGCCCTTGACCGTCAACGGCAAACTCGACCGCAAAGCCCTCCCCGCACCCACATACATCACAGCCGGCACAGCCCGCCGGGAACCATCCACAGAGCAGGAAAAGATGCTGCACGGGCTGTTCGAAGAGATTTTGGGGGTTGAGGGCATCGGAGTGGACGACAACTTCTTCGAGCTGGGCGGTCACTCCCTCCTCGCCACCCGCCTTGTTGCTCGCATCCGCACTGTAGCTGGCGTAGAAGTTCCGATTCGATCCCTTTTTGAAACCCCCACAGTGGCAGGGCTGGCTGATTCGATGGGAAGTGCGCCGAAGAAGAAGGCCAGGCCCGCACTGCGGCCTCGGTCAGAAAGGAGTGGGTCACAGTGAATCCGAATCACGTCTTGACTCGCGCCACACCTACCAGTCGCTGGTTTCGAACCATCAAGGCCTCATCGGCACCCGACTTGCGCTTGGTCTGCTTTCCGCACGCTGGGGGGACCGCCAATTTCTTTCGCACCTGGGCTCACTTGATTCCAGACGGTGTAGAACTGATGGCGGTTCAGTATCCGGCGCGAGAAGCCCGGTTCCTCGATGCTCCCGCAGAAACGATGGAGGAGCTGGTCGCAGAACTCTCTGCGGCATCCGTTGATCTCTTCGATGTCCCCATAATCTTCTTCGGGCACAGCATGGGAGCGTCGATCGCCTACGAACTCGCTGTTCATCTCAGGGCAGAACAGGGCCGGGCGTTGGACGGACTCTTCGTTTCCGGGCGTGAGGGACCGGGAGGCAAGAAGAAGCCCGGTCTTGCAGAAGTGAGCGACCGCGAACTGATCGCGGCGCTGACCGATATGGGAGGCACAGAGACCGAGGTCCTGCTCGACCCTTCCCTGCGTGAACTCGTGCTT
The DNA here is from genome assembly GCF_042735715.1 of Streptomyces sp. NPDC059582. Classification (NCBI taxonomy): domain Bacteria; kingdom Bacillati; phylum Actinomycetota; class Actinomycetes; order Kitasatosporales; family Streptomycetaceae; genus Streptomyces; species Streptomyces sp. NPDC059582. The sequence goes on along the minus strand of NZ_JBHWCC010000108.1, from coordinate 6,596 downwards.
CCCGCTATTCGAGCGGACTACCGTCTGCTGGAACGATACGAAGCGCACGCGCCGAGAAATGATTTCGTTCTTGACGTGCCGATCGTCGCATACTACGGAATCGATGATGCCGATCTCGACAGAGATGCGGTGATGGCCTGGTCCGCGGCGACACAGTCGGACTTTCACGCACGCGCGTTTGAAGGTGGCCACTTCTACCTCATCGATGAAGTCCACAACCTCCTGGCGGATCTTTTCGCGAGGCAACGGATTCTTATGTGATCCGACGCCACAGTAAGGGGTGGCCTGCATGCCACCCCACAGCAAACAAGAAGCACTCACCGAAGAAAGGTCAGAAACATGACGAACCCGTTTGAGGACGAAAACGCGAGCTACCTCGTACTGGTCAACGACGAAGGCCAGCACTCCCTGTGGCCAGATTTCGTGAACGTTCCCGATGGATGGGAAATCGCCTTTGGTGAGGCGGGGCGGCAGGAGTGCCTCGATTACATCGAGGCATCCTGGACCGACATGCGCCCGAAGTCCCTGATCGCGGCCATGGAAAAGCACTGATCGTCCAGGGTTGCAACCCACCCCTGAGTTGGACGGCTTGGGAAGAGGACAGTAGTGGGTTGGGCAGCGGTCTAGTGCTGCAGCCCACCCATGAGTGAGATGGGGCAACCCGCACATCTTCCCCGGACCTCAGGCCGGGCGAACTTCCCCACACCGTCATCCATTTAAGGCGCAGCGTTCTCCACTCGGACTGCCGCGACACTCGTCTGCGGCGAGGCGCGCCGCGAAACAAAGCTACTCACCTCGTTCTTCAGAGAGACCTTCATGATTCCCTTGTCGTTCGCGCAGCAGCGGTTGTGGTTCCTGGCTCAGCTGGAGGGGCCGAGCCCGACCTACAACATCCCGATGGTGTTGCGGCTGACAGGTTCACTGGACCGTGCGGCGCTGACGGCGGCGCTGAACGATGTCGTGTCACGGCACGAAGTGCTGCGCACGATATTTCCCGTGACGGACGACACGCCTCACCAGCACGTCCTCGAGCCTGACGAGGTGTCGGTCACCGTCCCGGTGCGGAGGGCGACGGAGCGCGAGCTGGCTGATGTGATCGCGAGGTCGCTGCAGCATTCCTTCGACCTGGCGCGTGACGTGCCGTTGCAGGCACGATTGATCGAGCTAGGCCCGAATGAGCACGTATTGGTGCTGGTGGTGCATCACATCGCCGGCGACGGATGGTCGATGGGACCATTGGCGCGGGATGTGTCGCTGGCCTACCGGGCTCGGCTCGGTGCTACAGCTCCGGTGTGGGAGCCGCTGCCAGTCCAGTACGCCGACTACACCCTGTGGCAGAAGGACCTACTGGGCGACGAGAGAGATCCAGACAGCCTGCTCAACGAGCAGCTGACCTACTGGCGGAAAGCCTTGGACGGCGCGCCTGAGGAACTTGCCCTCCCCGCGGACCGGCCCCGCCCGGCAGTAGCCACACACCGTGGCGGCGTCGTCCCACTCGAGGTCGACGGCCTCCTCCACGAACAACTGGCTTCGCTGGCGAGGACCGAGAACGTCACAGTTCATATGATCCTGCAGGCCGCACTCGCGGTGATGCTGTCCCGCCTCGGCGCGGGAACAGACGTACCCCTCGGGATGCCCGTGGCAGGGCGGACCGACGAAGCCCTCAACGACCTTGTCGGGTTCTTCGTGAACACCCTGGTCGTCCGGGCAGATCTGTCGGGCAATCCGACGTTCCAGGACATCCTCGCGCGGGTGCGCAACTCCAACCTGGACGCCCTGGCTCATCAGGACGTGCCGTTCGAACGCCTGGTGGAAGACCTCGCGCCCACCCGAACCATGGCCCGCCACCCGCTGTTCCAGGTCATGTTCACTCTGCAGAACAACACGGCCCCCACCCTCGATCTGCCGGGACTCCATGTCGAGGCACTGCAAGGTGCCCAGGCGCCAGGGAAGTTCGATCTGGATTTCACCCTGACCGAAACCTACGCCCCTGACCGATCTCCGGCTGGACTGCACGGCAAGATCACGTACGCGGCCGACATGTTCGACCGCGGATCGGTCGAGCACCTGGCGGAGCGCTACCTTCGCGTCCTGGCCACGCTCATCGTCCATCCTCACATCAGGATGGACGGCCTCGACGTGCTCGCGGCTACAGAACGCAGCCGCATCCTCAAGGAGTGGAACGACACCGCGGCACAGGTAGCGCCGACCACCCTTCCGGAACTCCTCGAAACGCAGGCGCGCGTCGCAGCGGATACTGCTGCCGTCGTCTTCGAAGGAGAGGAACTGTCCTATGCAGGCTTGAACGAGCGAGCCAACCGACTCGCCAGGGTCCTGGCCAAACAGGGTGTCGGCCCCGAATCGCTGGTCGCGGTCGCTCTGCCCAGATCGGCAGACCTGATCGTCGCCTTGCTGGCCGTACTCAAGGCCGGCGGGGCATACGTACCGATCGACCCGGACTACCCCGCGGACCGCATTGGCTACATACTCGACGACGCCCGACCCGCCGCCGTCATCACGCAGCGATCCGTGCAGGAAACGCGTGTGCTGCCCGAACAGCACAGCACGGCCGCCCTGCTCCTCGACGCCCCGGAAACGCTGTCGCTTCTGGCTGATCAAGACGCAACGAATCTGATCAACGCGGACCGCAATGCCACCCTGCTGCCCGAGCACCCGGCCTATGTCATCTACACCTCCGGCTCCACCGGCCGACCCAAGGGCGTCACTGTCTCCCACATAGGCGTAGCCAACCAGTTCGCCTGGATGCAGCGTGAGTACAAGCTGACCGGGACCGACCGCGTCCTGCACAAGACGCCAGTCGGATTCGACGTCTCGGTATGGGAGCTGTTCTGGCCGCTGGTATCAGGCGCCACGATGGTGGTGGCCCGACCGGGCGGCCACCGGGACGCCCGCTACCTGACCGGACTCATCCAGGACGAACGGGTGACAGTCGTCCAGTTCGTTCCGTCGATGCTCCGCTTGTTCCTCAACGAGCCCATGGCCCGCGGTTGCGTTGACCTGCGTCTGGTGATCTGCATCGGTGAGGCGCTGCCCCCCGAACTGCACCGCGAATTCGACAGCCTGCTCGACGTGCCCCTGCACAACCTCTACGGACCCACCGAAGCCACCATCGCCGTGACCGCGTGGACCGGCCGGCCCATGGGCCCCGACGACGGCCCGACACCGATCGGCCGACCCACCGACAACACGCAGGTATACGTGCTGGACGCATCCCTCCAGCCCCTCCCCGCAGGCGTCCCCGGGGAGCTGTACCTGTCCGGAGTACAGCTGGCCAGAGGCTACTTCAGGCGACCCTCTCTGTCGGCGGAGCGGTTTGTGGCGAGTCCGTTCGGTGGTGCGGGTGAGCGGATGTATCGCACCGGTGATCTGGTGAAGTGGAACGCCGACGGAACGCTCGCTTATCTCGGCCGTACCGATGATCAGGTGAAGGTGCGGGGTTTCCGTATCGAGCTCGGGGAGATCGAAGCCGCACTGACGGCACACGAGTCTGTCGGCCAGTGTGCGGTTGTGGTGCGCGAGGACACCGCCGGCGACAAGAGGATCACCGCGTACGTCGTGCCGGCGAGTGGCGCAGCCGCCGACCCGGCTGCCTTGCGGACGCATGTGGCGGCGATGCTGCCCGAGTACATGGTGCCCGCGGCGACAGTGGTGCTGGAGGCGCTGCCGCTCACCGCGAACGGCAAACTCGACCGCAAGGCGCTGCCCGCCCCGGACTACTCCCGCGCCGCGACACGACGTGCTCCCTCCACGTCCCAGGAACGCCTTCTGTGCGCGGCCTTCGCCGAGGTCCTGGACCTCGACGAGATAGGCGTCGACGACAACTTCTTCGAACTGGGCGGCCACTCGCTCCTGGCCACCCGACTCGTCAGCCGCATCCGGACGATCATGGCGATCGAGGTCCCCGTCCGGGCGATCTTCGAAGCTCCCACCGTCGCCGCCCTGGCACGGACACTCCAGCAGGCCGACACCGCCCGCACCCGCCTCGACCGGATCACCCGCCCGGAGTTGGTGCCGTTGTCGTTTGCGCAGCAGCGGTTGTGGTTCCTGGGGCAGTTGGAAGGTCCGAGTCCGACCTACAACATTCCGCTGGTGCTACGCATATCCGGAGCGTTGGACACGCATGCGCTCGCGGCGGCGTTGAACGATGTGGTGGGCCGCCACGAAGTGCTGCGCACGGTATTCCCACTGGTGAACGGCCGCCCGAGCCAACACGTCCTGCAACCGGATGCCGCGCTGGTGGGTATGCCGGTGGTGGACCTGGCCGAGACGGACGTGACGGCGGCGGTGACGGAGGCGGCCGGGTACGCCTTCGACCTGGCCTGCGACATCCCGCTGCGCAGCCGGCTGCTGCGGATACGGCCTGACGAGTATGTGTTGGTGCTGGTGGTGCATCACATTGCCGGTGACGGGTGGTCGATGGGACCGCTGGCACGGGATATGTCACAGGCCTACCGCGCCCGCCTTCAAGGTGTAGCCCCGGTGTGGGAACCGCTCCCGGTCCAGTACGCCGACTACGCACTGTGGCAAAGAGATCTCCTCGGAGACGAGACGGACGCCGACAGCCTCCTCAACCAGCAGCTCACCTACTGGCGTGAGCGTCTGGGCGGTGCTCCGGAGGAACTTGCTCTCCCCTTCGACCGCCCCCGCCCCGCGGTAGCCACACACCGCGGTGGCGTAGTCCCCCTGAACGTCGAAGGTGAGGTCCACCGGCGTCTGGTCGCTCTCGCACACCGCGAGAACGTGACCCTCTACATGGTGCTGCAGGCCGCGCTGGCCACACTGCTGTCACGCCTTGGCGCCGGAAACGACATCACCATCGGCACACCGGTCGCCGGACGCACCGACGACGCACTGGACGACCTCGTCGGCTTCTTCGTCAACTCCCTCGCCATCCGCACCGACCTGAGCAGCAACCCGACCTTCCTCGAACTGCTCGCCCAGACCCGGGAAACAGTCCTCGCCGCCTACGCCCACCAGGACGTGCCCTTCGAACGCCTCATCGAAGACCTCGCACCCACCCGCTCCATGGCACGCCACCCCCTCTTCCAAACCATGCTCACCCTCCAGAACAACGCCAACCCCACCCTCGACCTGCCACAACTCCACATCCAGGCACTACCCAGCACCCAAACACCAGCCAAGTTCGACCTCGACCTCACCCTCACCGAAACCCACACCGAAGACCGAACTCCCACCGGACTACACGGCAACATCACCTATGCCAGCGACCTACTCGACCACTCGACCGCACAGGCAGTGGCCGGACGGTACCTCCACCTACTGGCCGAACTCGTCGAACGACCCGAAACGCCCGTAGCGGACCTTGCCATTCTTTCCTCCGCAGAGCGCCACCAGATCCTGGAAGAGTGGAACGACGCCACCCAAGAGGTGACGCCAAGCACTATTCCGCAGCTCTTCGAGACGCAGGTCCTGCAGACTCCGGATGCGACGGCGATCGTCTTCGACGGAAACGAACTCACCTACGCCCAGCTGAACAAGCAGGCGAACCGGCTAGCACGCCTTCTCGTTCAGCGAGGAGTCGGCCCGGAGTCCCTCGTCGGCATCGCGATGCCTAGGTCGACTGACCTGATCATCGCTGTACTGGGCATCATGAAGGCTGGCGGAGCCTACGTCCCCATCGATCCGGACTATCCCACGGACCGCATCGCCTACATGCTTCACGACTCCCAGCCGGTCACCGTCATCACCCGACGCTCCGTCATCGAATCCGAAACGCTCCCGCAGAAGCACGGGCACCTGGTTCTCGACGCCCCGGAGACCGAGTCGATCCTCGCGGCCCTGGACACATCAGACCTGACCGATGCGGACCGAAACGGCGCCCTCCTGCCTGCCCACCCTGCATACGTCATCTACACCTCCGGCTCCACCGGCCGCCCGAAGGGCGTAATGATCCATCATCGAGGCGTCGCTGGACTGGTAGCAGGCCAGACAGCACGCTTCTTTGTCGAGCCGACCAGTCGAGTCCTGCAGTTTGCCTCACCAAGCTTCGACGCTGCCGTCTCCGAGTGGGCCGTGACCCTATGCACCGGCGCTCTCCTGGTCTTGGCCACAGCAGATCAGATGACGCCCGGACCGAGCCTCACCAGAACAGTCGCCGAGCACGCGGTCACCCACGTGACGCTGCCCCCCGCAGTCCTCGCGGTCATGGATCCGAAGAGCCTGCCTACCGTCACCACTCTGGTCTCGGCCGGCGAGGCACTGAACCGAGACGTGGTCGCCCAATGGGCACCCGAACGCGCACTGGTCAACGCCTACGGACCAACCGAGTCGACTGTTTGCGCCACGACCAGCGGCCCACTCGCGGCAGACGAGAAGACAGAGCCACACATCGGCACTCCGATGGCCGATGCCCAGACCTACGTACTGGACGCCACACTCCAACCGGTACCCCCCGGAGTGGCGGGCGAGCTCTACCTTGCCGGTGGCCAACTGGCCCGCGGCTATGTGGGCCGTCCGGGACTGTCGGCGGAGCGGTTTGTGGCGAGTCCGTTCGGTGGTGCGGGTGAGCGGATGTATCGCACCGGTGATCTGGTGAAGTGGAACGCCGACGGAAC
>NZ_JBHWCC010000107.1:0-10419 GCF_042735715.1 Streptomyces sp. NPDC059582 | reverse complement strand
CGCCTCCTCCGTGCGGAGGAGGCGCCCCTTTCCTACGTCGGCTCGTACGTCGGCTCGTGTGTCAGCGCTTACGTCGGCTCGTGCGTCAGCGCGTACGTCGACGGTCGCCGCGTCGCCTACAGGGCCACGCCGAGCAGCGCGTCCACGGCCCGCGACACGACACCCGGGGCGCCGATGTCCGTACCGCCCCGCTCCCGCTGTGCGGCGGCCCAGCGGTCCACCGCCGCGAGCGCGGCCGGGGCGTCCAGGTCGTTCGCGAGGGCCTCGCGGAGCTCCTCGACGAGCGCCTCGGCAGGCGGCCCGTCGGGGCGGGACACGGCCGCGCGCCAGCGCCCGAGCCGTGCCTCGGCGTCCCGCAGCACCTGCTCGCTCCACTCCCAGTCGGAGCGGTAGTGGTGGGCGAGGAGGGCGAGGCGGACGGCGGCCGGGTCGACGCCGTCGCGCCGCAGCTGCGAGACGAAGACGAGGTTGCCCCGGGACTTGGACATCTTCTCGCCGTCCAGACCGACCATGCCGGCGTGGACGTACGCCCTGGCCATGGGGAACTCGCCGGTCAGCACCTGGGCGTGCGAGGCGCCCATCTCGTGGTGCGGGAAGGCCAGGTCGGAACCGCCACCCTGGACGTCGAAGCCCATGCCGAGGTGGTCCAGGGCGATGGCCACGCACTCGATGTGCCAGCCGGGCCGTCCGCGTCCGAGCGAAGCGCCGTCCCAGCTGGGCTCGCCGTCGCGGGCGGCCATCCAGAGCATGGGGTCGAGCGGGTTCTTCTTGCCGACCCGGTCGGGGTCGCCGCCGCGCTCGGCGGACAGCAGCCGCATGGCCGCGGCGTCGAGGCCGGAGACCTTGCCGAAGTGGGCGTCGGACTCGACAGAGAAGTAGACGTCGCCGTCGAGTTCGTAGGCGGCGCCCAGGTCGCGCAGTCGCTCGACGAGCGGCACGATGCCGGGTATCGCCTCGACCGCGCCGATGTACTGCCTCGGCGGCAGCATCCGAAGCGCGGTCATGTCCTCGCGGAAGAGCGCCGTCTCCTGCTCGGCGAGGGCGACCCAGTCGACGCCGTCGCGCTGTGCGCGCTCCAGCAGCGGATCGTCGACGTCGGTGACGTTCTGGACGTAGTGAACCTGCCGCTTGGTGTCGAGCCACACGCGCTGCACCAGGTCGAACGCGTTGTAGGTCGCCGCGTGACCCATGTGGGTCGCGTCGTACGGGGTGATCCCGCAGACGTAGATACGGGCGACGGGACCAGGGTCGAGGGTGACCAGACCACCGGTCGCGGTGTCGTGGATCCTCAGGTCGCGGCCCTGACCAGGCAGGGCGGGGACCTCGGAAGCGGGCCAGGCATGCATGTCATGAGCGTAACCGGACTGAAGTTCCGGATACGAACCGGAGCGGGCCGGATGGCCGGGAAGGCGTTCTTGCGCGTCACCGGCCCGGTGTGCAGGGGCGCGGTCGGACCGGGCGCCCGGTGTGCCGGGGCGCGGTCAGACCGGCGGCCACGGAATCGCCGGCCACTCGCCGCTCGGCTCCGGATGGGTTCCGGACTTCAGCAGCGCGTCGACCCGCTCGCGGGTGGCGTCGAGCTCCGCGGCGGTGATCAGCCCACCGAGCCGGACCGCCAGCGCCCCGTCCTGCTCCAAGGCGCCACTGAGCCCCTTGAGCGCCGTCACGGCCTCCTCGGCCAGGGGCTCCCCCGCCCACCCCCACAGCAGCGTCCGCAGCTTGTTCTCGACGTTGAAGGTGACCCCGTGGTCGATGCCGTACAGACGGTCCTCGGCGGCGGGCAGCAGATGGCCGCCCTTGCGGTCGGCGTTGTTGATCACCGCGTCCAGGACGGCGAGCCGGCGCAGCCGCACGTCGTCGGCGTGCACCAGCAGCGCGGTCCTGCCCTCACCGACCTCGGCGAAGCCGATCGCCTTCCAGCCGGGCTGGGGCTCCTCGCCGTCCACCAGGGCGAGCAGTTCGGCGTCCGGGAGCGCCTCGATCCACAGCTGGACCATCCCCTCGCCGTAGGGCCCGTCGCGCAGCACGGTGGGCGGTACGAGCCCCCAGCCGGTCGCCTCGGAGACCTCGTACGCCGCCACCTCGCGTTCGGCGAGCGTGCCGTCGGGGAAGTCCCACAGGGGCCGCTCACCGGCGATCGGCTTGTAGATGCAGGCCGCCTCGTGACCCTCGTACGTCACCGTGCAGTACAGCGCCGCGTTGGAGGCGTCGCGGATGCGTCCGCGCACGGTCAGTTCACCCCGCGCGAGCAGCTCGGCGGGCGTCCCGTCGGTCGTCACGCTCCGCGGCGGTATCCGTTCTGGCGCGGACATACGTGTCCTTCCGGGTCGAGCGGCAGGCTGCACAGGGGGCACGGCGGCCGGCCGGCGTTGACGACGTCGAGGGCGCGCTTGGCGAAGGCCCGGGCCTGGGCGCCGGTCAGCCGGACCCGCAGCATCGGGGGCCCGTTCTCCTCGTCCTGGAGCAGTCGCTCCTCCGCCTCGGCGAGGTCCTCGTCGGACTCGGCTTCGAGCTCCACGAGGGCCTGCGCCTCGACGATCATGCGCTGTTCCTCACCGTCCCAGGCCAGCGCCATCGTGCCGACCCGGAACTCCTCCTCGACCGGTGTGTCGAGAGGGGCGGTGTCGGAGATCTCGGTGGGCGCCATGGCGGGCACGGCGGCGTTGCCGCCGCTACGGCGTACGACCTCGTCGAGCAGTTCTTCCATACGCTCGGCGAGCGCGGCGACCTGGGTCTTCTCCAGGGCCACGCTGGTCACCCGGGAGCCGGCGGTGGCCTGGAGGAAGAACGTACGGCGCCCGGGCAGACCGACCGTGCCGGCCACGAAACGCTCCGGCGGGTCGTAGAGGTACACCTGACGGGACACGTCCTGTCTCCATTGGAATCGTGAGTGCGTGAACGTCCATGCGGGAGCGTGACCGCGTGAACCGCTTCACCCTACTGCGGCCGACGATCACGGTGCGCCCGCGCCGCCCCCGACCGTGGCTTCGTCGCCCGGCGGTTCCTCGCGCGGCACCAGGGAGGCGAAGTCACCGGTGTCCCCGAGGCGCACGAGAAAGGGCCGCAGCCTGGTGTAGCGGATGACGGTGATGGAACACGGTTCTACGGAAATCCTCTGGAAGAGGTCGAGATGAAGTCCGAGTGCGTCCGCCACGAGCGACTTGATGATGTCACCGTGCGAGCACATGAGGTACACGGCGTCGGCTCCGTGGTCGCGCTCCACGCGCGCGTTCCACTCGCGCACCGCCTCGGCGGCGCGGCTCTGCATGGCGCGCATGGACTCGCCGCCGGGGAAGGCGGCGGCGGACGGGTGCGCCTGGACGACCTGCATCAGGGGCTCGTCCATCAGTTCGGCGAGCTTGCGCCCGGACCAGTCTCCGTAGTGGCACTCCCCGATCCGCTCGTCGGTGTGCGCGCGCAGTCCCGGGCGGGCGTCGAGCAGCGGCTGGAGGGTCTCCTGGCAGCGCTGCAAGGGGCTGGTGACGACCTCGGCGATCGGGAGGTCGGCCAGCCGCCCGGGCAGTGCGGCGGCCTGCGCGCTCCCGCGCTCGTCGAGAGCGACGCCGGGCGTCCAGCCGGCGAGCAGTCCCTCGGTGTTGGCGGTGGAACGTCCGTGCCGGACGAGGATCAACGTGGGCATGCGAACCAGCGTAGGCGCACCGAGGGGTGCGCAGCGGGTTCGCAGGAAGGAGAATGCGCTCCGTGATCGTGGACTGCGCCGTCTACCGCGGCGGACACCGTATCGAGGGCCCCGAGGATCTCTCGGACGCCCTGGCCGAGGCACGTGCGGGCGGCGGGTTCGTCTGGATCGGGCTGCACGAACCGTCGGAGAAGGAGTTCGACCTGGTCACCCAGGAGTTCGGGCTGCACCCGCTGGCGGTCGAGGACGCCTTGAAGGCACACCAGCGGCCCAAGCTGGACATGTACGACGACTCGCTGTTCCTGGTGCTGAAACCGGTCGTGTACGAGCCGCAGAGCGATGCCGTGTCCACCGACGAGGTCATGATCTTCCTCGGTGACGCGTTCGTGGTGACCGTGCGGCACGGCGAGGGCGCGTCGCTGGCGGCCGTGCGGCGGCGGCTGGAACAGGAGCCGCAGATCCTGGGCAAGGGGCCCACGTCCGTGCTGTACGCGATCTCCGACGGTGTCGTCGACCACTACCTGGATGTCGCGACCGAACTCCAGACCGACCTGGAGGAACTGGAGGCGGAGGTCTTCTCGCCGGACGGCGGCGCGCGCAACACCGCGTCCCGCATCTACACCTTCAAGCGGCAGATCCAGGAGTTCAGGCGGGCGAGCGGTCCGCTGGCCCTGCCCCTGGCGCGGCTCGCGGGCACCGGGCAGTTCGGGGCGTCGGTGCCGTTCGTCAACGACCGGGCACGGCCCTTCTTCCGTGACGTCAGCGACCACCTCACGCGCGTCAACGAGTCGGTGGAGGCCCTGGACCGGCTGGTCTCTGACGTCCTGGCGGCGCATCTGGCGCAGACGGGCGTGCGGCAGAACGACGACATGCGGAAGATCTCCGCGTGGGCGGCCATGGCCGCGGTTCCCACGATGATCGCGGGCATCTACGGCATGAACTTCGAGCACATGCCGGAGCTGCACTGGATGTGGTCGTACCCGGCGGTGATCGGGGTGATGGCCGTCTTCGAGGTGCTGTTGTACCGGCAGTTCAAGCGGCGGGGCTGGCTGTAGCCGCGCGGCCCCGGCCACCGGTCTCAGGCGTACTCGGGTGCGGGGCTGGGGGAGCCGCCGAGCGCGTCGCGCCGCCGGGGCATCTCCAGGGACACCATCCGCCGCCAGCCGGCGAACCGCTCCCAGGCGTACACGGCGTGGATGCCGGCCGCGAGCAGCGCCGACCTGGCCCTCGACCAGCCGAGGAGGTGTCCCATGTGGGCCATGACGGCGAGGCTGACGTCCCGGTAGACGCGGATCTCGGTCAGCGCGCATTCGCGCAGCGTCCGCTGGATCGCGCGGCCGTGCCCGGCGCGGGCGAGGCGGAGCAGTTCCTCGTGACAGTAGGCGAGGTGGTTGTCCTCGTCGTCGGAGATCATCTTCACCGCGTGGCCGATGTCGGGGTGGTCGGCGAAGTACCGGCGCAGCAGGCGCATCTGTTCGGAGGCCCGCTGTTCGGTGACCCGGCTGTGCGCGAGGTAGGTGACGATGTCGGGGACGGTCAGGGGCCTTTCGCCACGGAGCTTGTCGTGGGCGAGGCCGATGCCGTGCCGCTCCAGGAGCATCGTGTAGTCGGTGTCGGGCGGGACCGGGACCGGGGCCAGGCCCCGCTTCCTGATCAGGGCCCTGAAGATCCGCCCGTGCTTGTCCTCGTCGGCGCCGTGGCGGGCGATCTTGGGAGCCAGCCCGCGCTCGCCCGCCGGCACGAGCGCGGCGATCCGGCCGTTCTCCCAGCCGCCCTGTGCCTCCCCGCTGGCCGCGATGGAGCAGAAGAGCCGGAAGGACCGGTCGTCGTCGAGGATCTCCTGGAACAGACTCTTGGCCGAAAGCATCGTGGGCACCCTCTCTGCCGGACTCCGGACTCCGCAGGATCCGCAGCACTCCGCAAAGACCGAGTCAAGTGCGGCGCGAGAGGTGCTGCAACAGCTGTGTCCGACAACTGCGCCGAAAGAATGACCCGCCAGGTCACCACGGAGGCGTAACCGCGCGGGCCCGGGCGCGTTGTTCTCCGTGACGGCCGTGGCGGGGAAGACCCCCGAGCCCCCACCACGGCCGTAGAAAATCCCCGTCGCACGGGCTGCTAGGCGAGACCGGCGCGCTCCATGGCCTCGGTACCCGCGCGCAGCGAGGCGAGCCGCTCGTCGAGCGTGAAGCCGGCCGGGGCGAGGGTCAGGGTGGTGACACCGGCCGCCGCGTAGGCCTTCATCCGGTCCGCGATCCGCTCCACGGAACCGAGCAGCGTGGTCCGGTCGATCAGGTCCTGCGGCACGGCGGCCGCGGCGCCCTGCTTGTCGCCGGCCAGGTACTTGTCCTGGATCTCGGCGGCGGCCTCCTCGTACCCCATGCGCTGGGCGAGCTGGTTGTAGAAGTTCTGCTTGCGGCTGCCCATGCCACCGACGTAGAGCGCGGTGTACGGGCGGAAGGTGTCGGCGAGCCGGGCCACGTCCTTGTCGTCGCCGACGGCGAGCGGGAGGGTCGGGCAGATGTCGAACCCGTCGAGGGTCTTGCCCGCCTTCTCACGCCCGGCACGCAGGTACGAGACGGCGGTGTCCTCGAGGTGGTCTGCCGAGGGGAAGATCAGCAGGGCGCCGTCGGCGATCTCACCGGTCTGTTCGAGGTTCTTCGGCCCGATGGCGGCGATGTACAGCGGGATGTGCTCGCGCTGCGGGTGCACGGTGAGCTTGATGGGCTTGCCCGGGCCGCCGGGCAGCGGCAGCGTCCAGTGCTCGCCTTCGTACGACAGGCGCTCCCGGGTCATCGCCTTGCGCACGATCTCGACGTACTCACGCGTGCGTGCCAGCGGCTTGTCGAACTTGACGCCGTACCAGCCCTCCGAGACCTGCGGCCCGGACACGCCGAGGCCGAGGCGGAAGCGGCCGCCGGACAGCGAGTCCAGGGTCGCCGCCGTCATCGCGGTCATCGCGGGCTGACGGGCCGGGATCTGGAAGATGGCCGAACCCACGTCGATGCGCTCGGTCTGGGCGGCGACCCAGGTGAGCACGGTGGCCGCGTCGGAGCCGTAGGCCTCGGCGGCCCAGCACACGGCGTAGCCGAGCCGGTCCGCCTCCTTCGCCACGGCGAGATTGTCCGCGTCCATCCCGGCGCCCCAGTAACCGAGGTTGATCCCGAGCTGCATGCCCGATCCCCTTACCGCTCAGTAACGTCCCTTTGTGCGGAGACCTTAGCGCGGGGGCCTCCGCCCGGGGAGCCGGGTGGGGCGCGGCACGCGGGCGGGTAGCCGGAGCGGCGGCGCGCGAGCTGCGGCGAGCGCGGTGCGTCCACACGAAATCGGTTGTCCACAGGCAACCCACGCACTACCCCTGGCCAGTAATCTCGGCGACCATGGAGCAGAGGCATCTCGGCCGCACCGGCCTGCGCGTGTCCCGTATCGGCCTGGGCACCCTCACCTGGGGCAGGGACACCGACGAGCACGACGCCGCGGACCTCTTGAAGACGTTCTGGGAGGCGGGCGGCAGCCTCGTCGACACCGCGGACGTGTACGGCGACGGCGAGGCCGAGTATCTGCTCGGACGGCTCATGGAAGGCCTCGTGCCACGCCGCGACCTGGTCATCTCGACCAAGGCGGGCAGCGTGCCCGACCCCGACCGGCGCTTCGACGGCTCCCGCGGCCATCTGCTCTCCGCGCTGGACGCCTCGCTGGCCCGCCTCGGCACGGACTACGTCGACGTGTGGCACATCCACGCCTTCGACCCGGACACGCCGCTGGAGGAGACCCTCCAGGCCCTCGACCTGGCGGTCGGCAGCGGCCGGGCGCGCTACGCCGGTGTCTCCAACTTCTGCGGCTGGCAGCTCGCCAAGGCGGGGACCTGGCAGCTGGCGGCGCCGGGCATCCGGACCCGGCTGGCGAGCACGCAGCTGGAGTACTCGCTGCTCCAGCGGGGCGTGGAGCGTGAGGTGCTGCCGGCCGCGCTGGACCTCGGTATAGGCCTGCTGCCGTCCTCGCCGCTCGGTCGCGGGGTCCTCACCGGCAAGTACCGCCACTCCACGCCCCCGGACTCCCGGGGCGCCTCCGAACACCTGGCGCCGTTCGTCGCGCCCTACCTCGACGACACCGCGAGCCGCATCGTGGACGCCGTGACGACCGCGGCGGACGGGCTCGCGGTGACCCCGCTCCAGGTCGCGCTCGCCTGGGTCCGCGACCGGCCCGGCGTGGCCGCGCCCATCGTCGGCGCGCGCAACGCCCAGCAGCTCACGGCGGCGTTGTCAGTGGAGGCCCTTAGTCTTCCTGACGAGATCTGCCGGGCGCTCGACGACGTGTCGGCGCCCGTGCACCGCTATCCCGATCACGACTGGAGCACGCTGTGAGCACGGAGCCGGAGACCACGGAGGACGCCGGGGCACCGACCACCGCAGACCCGGAGACCCAGGACGCCTCCGCTGCGTCGGCGGTCCCCGCGGAGAACCGGGGGGACGGCACCGACGGTGCGGACGGGGCCGGGTCCGAGACGGGGGCCGGGGGCGGTGCTTCGGCGTCCGCCGGAACCGACGACCGTGACGGCGCGGCGCCCGAAGACGACGGGGGCGACGGGGGCGACGGGGGCGACGCGAACCACGGGGACGGCGATACGGCTGCCACGGCTGAGGCCGGCGGGGTCGGCGGGGAAGCCGCCGGCCAGTTGTCGGAGGCCGAGGCCGAGATCGCGGCGCAGCAGCTGGAGCGGGAGCGGATCGAGCGGCGCAAGGCCGAGAAGGCGGGGCCCATCGACAGCGGGGCCAAACTCAGCGGGACGGCCGCCGACCTGCTCGCGGCCGTGCGGGCGGTGGAGAGCGGCGAGAAGCCCGTCGCCGTGTTCAGCGAACCGGCGCCCACGCCGCGCCGCGCCGCCCCGGAGCCGGTCCGGCGCCCGCAGCCGGTGGCCGCGGCGGCCGGAGTCCTCGCGTCGGGGCCCGCGCCGGACTCCGTCGAGGCCGTACGGCAGGTGCTGGCCGACGGCGGCGCGCCCGAGGCACTGGCGGCCCAGGTCGCCACGGCCCTCGGCGAGGGCGCGGACGAGGCGCTGCGCGCCGATCCCTGGCAGCTGCTGCGGATCGCCGGAGTGCGGCCCGAGCAGGCCGACGGGTTCGCGCGGGCGCTGCTCGGCGCGGACTGCGCACCCGACGACGAGCGGCGGGGCCGCGCGGTCACCGGCTGGCTCCTCGAGCAGGCGGCCCTGGCCGGGCACACCGCCCTGGAGATGCCGGCGCTCACGACCGCGCTGGCCCAGCGGGGCGTACCGGATCCGGACGCGGCCGTACAGAGCGCGCTGGCGGAGGGTGAGGCCCTCGTCTTCCAGGACGCCGTGGACGAACCCGGGGCTGCGACCGGGCGCCGGGACGACACGCAGGACGCCGAAGAGGAGGAGCCCCGCCCGGTCCGGATCCTGGTCGGCCTGGAGCGGTACGCGCTCGCCGAGGAGAGCCTCGCCGACGCTCTCGCGCGCGTGATCAACTCCGTGGCCAAGGACGCCGCGGCGGAGTGGGAGGCGGCGGCGGCCTCGGCCACCGGCAGCGCGGCCGAGCTGATCCGCGCGGTCGCCGGACACGGCCTGGTACTGCACACGGGCGGGGAGGCGGCCCGCGCCGAACCGGCGACCCTGCTGGGCGCGGCCCACGCCCTGGGCCTGCGCGCCGTCGCGGCCTGCCACACGGCCGACGGCCGCGATCGGTTCGGTGCCGCGCTCGGCGTCGCACTCGGGACCGCGGGCGGAGCCGGCGTCGTCACCGTCGCCGGGCTGCTGTCCGGCGCCGAGGGCCCCGGGCGGGACCCGGAAGGCGCGCTGGACCTGGATCTGCTGGTCCTGCTGGACGCGCCGCAGCTGGACGTGGAGAGCGCCGCGATGGCGGCGGAGTCGCTGCCCGACGGCGCCCGGCTGGTGCTGAGCGGTGATCCGGCGGTGCTGTGGTCGGCCGGACCCGGCCGGGTCTTCGCCGATCTGCTCGCCGCGCGGGTCTGCCCGCAGGTCGCCTCGCGCACCCCGGACCCCGGTCCGCTCGGCGAACTGGTCTCCGGTGTCGGCGTCGGCGAGCTGAACCAGGTCGACGCGCCCGGCAAGGAGATCGTGATCGTGCCGGTGCGGGACGCGGGCGAGGCCGTGCACCGGACCGTGCAGCTGGTCGCCGATTCGGTGCCGCGGGCCTTCGGGGTCCCCGCCGAGCAGACCGTGGTGATCACCCCCGGCCATGGCGGCGCGGCCGGCACCCGTGCGCTCAACGCGGCGCTCAAGGAGCGGCTCAACCCAGGCCCCGGACGGTTCGGCGGCTTCGACCCGGGTGACCGGGTCGTCCACTCCCCCGGGCCCGGGCGCGCGCTGCCGGGCCAGGTGGTGAAGGCCGACACCGACGGGCTGCACCTGTCGTGCGCGGGCGAGCCCGTCGTCGTACCGAGGGAGCGGGTGGAGCAGTCCGTGCGGCACGGGTGGGCGCTGACCGCGCACCAGGCGGTGGGCAGCCGGTGGCCCGCGGCGGTCGTGGTGCTGCCCGGCGACGCCGCGCAGGCCCTCAGCCGGCCCTGGATCTACACGGCGTTCGGCCGCGCGGAGCGCCATCTGTCCGTGGTGCACGGCGTGGAGCAGGCGCTGCCGAAGGCCGTCGCCGAGGCGCCGGCGAAGCCCCGCACGACCCGGCTGCCGACCCTGCTGCGCACCCAGGTGCCGACAGCGGGCTGACCGGGTCCTGCCAGGAGCGCGGGGAGCGCCCGAGGAGCGGCGAAACAGCGACGGCGGCGGCCGGGAGAGGTCTCTCCCC
>NZ_JBHWCC010000106.1:0-11533 GCF_042735715.1 Streptomyces sp. NPDC059582 | reverse complement strand
GTCCCGCACGGTCATGTGCGGGACCCCGTCGTCGTAGGGGCGCGTCGGGACGCGGGCAGGCGCTAGCCGAGCAGGCCGCCCACCAGGCCGGGCTGGCCGGAGGAGGAGCTCGAACCGCCGGAGCCGCCCGAACCGCCCGAGCCGCCGCTGCCGCCGGGCGAGCCGCTGCCGCCGGTGGAGGAGGGGCCGGAGCTGGTGCTCGGGGAGCCGCCGGACGGGGCCGACTGCTGGGGCGGCGCCTGGCCGGCGGTGCTCTGGCTCTGGCTGGGCGCTCCGGTGGCGGCCGTACCGGTGTCGCGGGTGGCGCCGGGGGTGGTGGCGTCACTGGAGGGGCTGGCCGCGCCGGAGGTGGCGCCCTGGGTGGGCGTGGTGGAGGCCGACGGCTTCTGCTGGTGCTTGCGCTTGGCGGGGTCCTGCGGGAGCGGCGAGCCGGGCAGCTCGTTGCGCGGGGCCTCGCCGGGACCGGGGACGACGACACGGTCGGCGTCGCGCACGGCACCGCCGAGCAGCGAGCCGACCAGCAGGGTGAGACCGGCGGCGACGGCCGTGACGAGGGCCCCGCGGCGCAGGACGTAGCGGCGCAGCTCCCAGATGTCGGAGCGGGGTCCGAGGCGCCGCCAGGCACCGGCGGCGAGCCGTCCGTCGATGGAGTAGACGGGGGCGCCGGCGATGATCAGCGGGGACCAGGCGGCGAGGCAGATGATGTCGGGGGCGTCGTAGACGGGGACCGACTTCCAGCTGACGGTGACGAGCAGCGCGGCGGACAGCGCCGCGCCGACGACCGCGGTGACCCGCTGCCAGCAGCCCAGGACCGTGAGGACGCCCACGACGACCTGGAGGAAGGCGATGACGAGGCCGGAGCCGACCGGGTGCTGGAGCGCGAACTGGCGCAGCGGCTCGGCGACTTCCCAGGGGTGCAGGGTGTTGAGCCACTTCACCATGGAGCCGCGCTTGCCGCCGTCGAAGTAGACGGGGTCGCAGAGCTTGCCCATGCCGGCGTAGATGGAGATGAAGCCGAGGAAGATGCGCAGCGGGAGCAGGACGACGCCGAGGTTCATCCGGCGGCCGGGGTAGTAGGAGTGCCGCGCGGGGTCGTCGCCGTGCCGCCGGGCCCGGGACGGGCGCGCCGCCCCCGTCCGCTCGTCGAACTCCTCGGCCTCGAACCGCCCGTCGTCGTAGGCGGGTTCGCCGTAGCCCGGTGCGTCGTAGCCCGGTGCGTCGTAGGCGGGTGCGTCGTAGGCGGGTTCGTCGTAGGCGCTGCCGACGGTGCGCATCTGGGGCAGGAGCCGGGTGCCGTCGCCGGAGGTGCGCTGGGCGCCGACGGCGGGGGTCTCGAGGGTCTGGTCGAGCTCGTCGTAGGCTGCGCCGTAACCGCGGTCGGGTCCGCCGCCGTACGCACCGCCGTATCCGTCGTAGCCTTCGTAACCGCCGCCCGGGTAGCCGGGGGCGGCGTCGACGCGGGGGATGACCTGGGTGGCTCCGGCGTCGACGGCGGGCTGTTCGCCGTGGCGGACGCTGCCTGCCCGCACGGCCTGGAGCAGGCGGTGGGCGCCGGTGTCGTCGGGGTCGGACCTGCCGCTCCAGACGACCGCGCGGCGGCGGGCTCCGGTGGCGCCCGCGGCGGGCCCGCGCGCGGTGTCCTCGGCGGCGCTCAAGTGCCGGGCGATCCGCGGGGATTGGGCGCGTCTCGTCGACGTGCCCAGCTGTACGCGGAAGCTCGCGTGACTGACGATGACCTGCGCCGGATCGCTCGGCACCTTCACCATGCTCAGCGCGGGAGCGTCGTCGTATCCCGACGAGCGGTCCCCCGTGGGTGTGCGGGGTGTTCTGGTGTCCACACTCATCTAACCGAGTGACGTGGAGTTAGGACACTGCTTTGACCGGCCAGATCTGTCCGGACCCCGTCAAGGTTGTCCTCGCCGTCCAGATTGCCCCGAGTGGGTGATGCGGCGGACGCCCGTTCGGGCGCCGCCCGCACCCGGAATCAGGCGCGTCGCCGAGCCGCCTCGTACAGCACGACACCCGCCGCGACACCCGCGTTCAGCGACTCCGTACCACCCGGCATCGGGATCCGCACCCGGTAGTCACAGGTCTCGCCGACCAGCCGGGACAGTCCCTTGCCCTCGCTGCCGACGACGATGACGACCGGGCCGCCCAGGGCCGGCAGCTCACCCACCTCGACCTCACCGTCGGCGGCGAGGCCGACGACGGCGATCCCGGCCTTCTTGTACGCCTCCAGGGCGCGCGTCAGGTTGGTGGCGCGGGCGACCGGCGTCCGCGCGGCCGCACCGGCGGACGTCTTCCAGGCACCGGCGGTCATACCGGCGGCCCGCCGCTCGGGCACGACGACCCCGTGGCCGCCGAACGCGGAGACGGACCGTACGACGGCGCCGAGGTTGCGCGGGTCGGTGACGCCGTCGAGGGCGACGATGAGCGGGTCGGCGCCCTCGTCGTACGCGGCGCCGACGAGGTCCTCGGGGTGCGCGTACTCGTACGGCGGGACCTGGAGGACCAGGCCCTGGTGGTTGAGCCCGTTGGTCATCCGGTCGAGCTCGGGGCGGGGGGCCTCCATGAGGTTGATGCCGCCGCGCTCGGCCGCGAGCTGGAGCGCCTCGCGCACCCGCTCGTCGTTGTCGATGAACTGCTGGACGTAGAGCGTGGAGGCGGGCACGCCCTCGCGCAGCGCCTCGACGACCGGGTTGCGTCCGACGACCATCTCGGACGTGCCCTTGCCGCCGCGGCCGCGCGGCACGGGACGCCGGACGGTCTGCTTCGCCTTGGCGTTGGCGACGCGGTTCTTCTTGTGTCCCTTGCGCATCTCGGCGGGCGGGGTCGGCCCCTTGCCCTCCAGACCCTTGCGCCGCTGGCCGCCACTGCCGACCTGCGCGCCCTTCTTGCCGGACATGCGGCGGTTGTTAGCGGCCATGACCTACCTGTCTGTGCGAAGCGATGAAGCGTGTACGTCTATGAAGTGTGCCGCCCGGAGGCCCGGACGGCACAATCGATCACGTAAGCGATCTGGCGGGGTCAGCGCGGACCGAGGGTCCAGCGCGGCCCCTGCGGGCTGTCCTCGATGACGAGCCCGGACTGGTTGAGCTGGTCGCGGATGGCGTCCGCGGTGCCCCAGTCCTTGCGGGTGCGGGCCGCCTCGCGCTGGTCGAGGACGAGTCGTACGAGACTGTCGACGACGCCGTGCAGATCGTCGCCGCGGTCGGTCTCGCCCGCCCAGTGCGGGTCGAGCGGGTCGAGCCCGAGGACGCCGAGCATGGCGCGCACCTCGGCGAGGCGGGCGACGGCCGCTTCCTTGTCGTCGGCGGCGAGGGCGGAGTTGCCCTGCCGGACGGTGGTGTGCACGACGGCGAGCGCCTGGGGCACGCCCAGGTCGTCGTCCATGGCCTCGGCGAAGGCGGGCGGAACCTCGGCGGCGGGTTCGACGACCCCGCCGGCCTTCTCCACGACCCGCTGCACGAAGCCCTCGATCCGCGCGAACGCGGACTCGGCCTCGCGCAGGGCCTCCTCGCTGTACTCGATCATGGAGCGGTAGTGCGGGGTGCCCAGGTAGTAGCGCAGCACGATCGGGCGCCACTGCGTGACCATCTCGGAGACGAGCACCGAGTTCCCGAGCGACTTGGACATCTTCTCGCCGCTCATGGTGACCCAGGCGTTGTGCACCCAGTACTGGGCGAAGTCGTCGCCGAACGCCTTGGCCTGGGCGATCTCGTTCTCGTGGTGCGGGAAGATCAGGTCAAGGCCGCCGCCGTGGATGTCGAAGGCGGTGCCCAGGTACTTGTGCGCCATCGCGGAGCACTCCAGGTGCCAGCCGGGCCGGCCCCTGCCCCACGGCGTCTCCCAGCTCGGCTCGCCCGGCTTCACGGACTTCCACATGGCGAAGTCACGCAGGTCCCGCTTGCCCGTCTCCCCCTCGCCCGACGGCTGGAGGAGGTTGTCCAACTCCTGGTTGGACAGCCGGAGGTACTCCGGGAAGGAGCGCACGTCGAAGTAGACGTTGCCGTCGGCCTCGTAGGCGTGCCCGCGCTCGATGAGCCCGCGCATCATCTCGATCATCTCGGGGATGTGCCCGGTGGCCCGCGGTTCGTACGTGGGCGGCAGGCAGCCGAGGGCCTGGTAACCGTCGTTGAACGCCCGCTCGTTCTCGTACCCGATGGACCACCAGGGGCGCCCCTGGTCGTGCGACTTGGTGATGATCTTGTCGTCGATGTCGGTGACGTTGCGGATGAACGTGACCTCGTAGCCGCGGTACTCGAACCAGCGGCGCATGATGTCGAAGTTCAGCCCCGAGCGGATGTGCCCGATGTGCGGTGCGGCCTGCACGGTGGCACCACACAGGTAGATCGAGACACAACCCGGCGTGAGCGGGGCGAAGTCACGAATCTGCCGGGCGCTGGTGTCGTGCAGGCGAATAGTCACCACTCCAGGGTAGTGGCCACGGGGCAGTGCCTCGCGACCGTTGCGAGGTATTGCCCCGGGGGTGGGGGTGTTTGGGGGGTGCTGAGGGAGGGCGCGAGCCGGACTGTGCGGGGGCGGAGCCCCGCCGGGGTCCGCGGCGGGGCCCCTCGGCGGGGTCTTCCGGCCGGCTGAGCCGGGCGGGTCGGCAGCGCTCAGGCCACTCGGACCACCAGCGCCGTCGCGACCGCCATCAGTCCCTCCCCCCGCCCGGGGAACCCGAGCCCGTCCGTCGTGGCCCCGGACACGGACACCGCCGCGCCCACCGCCTCCGACAGCACCTTCTGCGCCTCGTCCCGCCGCTTGCCGATCTTCGGCCGCGGCCCGACGACCTGGACGGCCACGTTGCCGATGACGAACCCGGCCTCGCGCACCAGCCGCGCGGTCTCCGCCAGCAGCGTCACCCCGGACGCCCCGGCCCACTCGGGCCGCCCGGTACCGAAGTGCTGCCCCAGGTCCCCCAGCCCCGCCGCGGAGAACAGCGCGTTGCACGCGGCATGGGCGACGACGTCCGCGTCGGAGTGCCCGGCGAGGCCCGAGCCCTCCCCCTCCCACTTCAGACCGGCACACCACAGCTCACGCCCCTCCTCGAAGGCGTGGATGTCCGTACCGATCCCGACCTGCGGCAGCAGTGGCACCCCGGAAGCCCGAGCGGCCCCGGAGGCCTGGGATGTCTCAGAAGCCATCGTTGAGCCTCCTGCGCGCCAGGACCGCCTCCGCCAGCACCAGGTCCAGCGGCCGCGTGACCTTGAAGGCCTCCTCGTGCCCGGGGACGACCACGACCCGCAGCCCGAGCTGCTCCACCATGCTCGCGTCGTCGGTGACGTCGTCCGTCACCGTCTCGTGCGCACGGATCAGCGTGGCCCGCTCGAAGCCCTGCGGTGTCTGGACGGCCCGCAGCCGTCCCCGCTCGGGCGTGGCGAGCACCGGCTCCGGCTCGCCCGCCACCGCCGCCGGCTCGACCTCCTTGACCGTGTCCGCGAGCGGCAGCGCCGGCACCACGGCGGGCGCGCCGTCCCGTACGGCGTCGATCACGGCGTCCACCGTGTCGACCGGCACCAGCGGCCGCGCCGCGTCGTGCACGAGCACGATGGCGTAGTCGGGCGGCAGCGCGTCGAGACCGAGCTTCACCGACTCCTGGCGGGACTCCCCGCCGGGTACGACGAGGAAGTCGGTCCGCTCCGGCAGCGCGTGCGCGTCGAGCAGCGACTTGACCTCGCCGGCGCCGTCGGGCGGCGCCACGACGACGACCAGGGAGACGGCGCGAGAGGCGGCCATGGCGCGCACCGCGTGGATGAGCATGGGCGTGCCGTTCAGCGTGCGGAGCGCCTTGGGGGCGCCCGGGCCGAGACGTACGCCCCGGCCGGCGGCCGGGATGACCACGGCGGTACGGGGGGTCACTGCCGGGGCTTCCGGAACGGCACCCGCGGTCGAAGGGTGCGAAACGTCAGACATCGGTTCCTGTCAGGTTTGTGTGCTCGGCCTACGTGGGTATGGCCACAGCGTGCCGGGCGCGACGCCTTGACCGGAACCCTTCCGTGACACCGGTCGAGCCAGCTGCCCGGGCCCGGCACACCGAGTATCGGGGGTTTCCCCCGTGGCGTACGGCATTCGAGTACGAACATGCCGCAGCGCCCGGCGACAGAACGTACGTCATCGGGCACCGCGGCATTTCACTGTGCTGAGCGCGCTGAAGTGGGGCGGGTGTGGCCGCCTCGCGTCAGGACGCGAGGACCTCGTCGAGCAGGGCCTCCGCCTTGTCCTCGTTGGTGTTCTCCGCGAGGGCGAGCTCGCTCACCAGGATCTGGCGGGCCTTGGCGAGCATGCGCTTCTCACCGGCGGAGAGTCCGCGCTCGCGCTCACGACGCCACAGGTCACGGACGACTTCCGCGACCTTGATGACATCGCCGGAGGCGAGCTTCTCCAGATTTGCCTTGTAACGGCGCGACCAGTTCGTGGGCTCCTCGGCGTACGGAGCACGCAGCACCTCGAAGACCCGGTCCAGCCCGTCCTGACCGACCACATCACGCACGCCGACGAACTCCGCATTGTCCGCTGGCACACGTACCGTCAGGTCACCCTGGGCGACCTTCAGCACCAAGTAGGTCTTGTCCACGCCTTTGATCTGGCGAGTTTCGATGGCCTCGATCAGCGCGGCCCCGTGATGGGGATAGACCACGGTGTCGCCAACCTTGAACGTCATGTGACAGGTACCCCTTCCGTGGCTATCCAGGGTAACACGGAAACGGCGGGTTCTGAATGGCGTTTTCGCAGGTCAGGGCATATCTCGGGGCTTGACAACAGTAACAGGAACGTGCATCACGGGCCGATCGGAACCGGGTATTCGCAGGTCGGAGTGGCTATCCGGGGGAGGGGAAACGTGCGCGTCACACGCTTCCGGAGGCTCCTCCGGGCGACCGAACGTCCGCATATGTCCTGTTCCATACGATCGACTTCCGCTACTCCGTTCGGTTGCCCGAGGCCGATACGAGTCGAATCCGGAATTGATCACGGGGTGATCACAAGGCTGATCACAGGACGGATCACGGGACCGATCACTAGGCCGACGGAACGACCACGGAACAGCCGACCGAACAGCCGGCGGAACACCCGACCCGACGCAGTCCGTGATCAATTCCAAGGCATAGCTCCGACACCACGCGCGCATTCCTTCACGGAAAAACTGCAAGCCCCCTTAAGTGAATCCCGTACGACCTTGAGACCAATGTGACTCGGGGGCCACTTCCCGGTCCGGAAAGCGTCCGGGTACCGCCTGCCGAGCGAAGCCGGGCCGCTCGAGGGAGGGTCGGGTGCGGCCGCCGGGGAACGGATCGGTAACCTAAGGCCGCTGACAGACACTTAGGGCGGCTTTAGGTACAGCTGCCCCTGCGTTCAAGGAGTAGCCGCCGCCGTGAGCAGCAGCCTTCGACGCGGCGCCCTCGCCGCATCCGCCATCGCGTTCTCGATCGCCTCGCTCGCCGCGTGCGGCGCGGGCGACAACTCCCAGACGTTGGAGATCAAACCCGACAACGCGGCGACGAGCGTCGGTGACATCAAGATCCAGAACGCGATCGTCATCACCCAGCCCGGCACGAGCTCCACGGGTCCCGCCGTGATCTCCGCGACCGTCTTCAACAGCGGCACCACCTCCCAGACGCTGGACTCGGTCAGTGTCGAGGGCGACGGCAGCGCCAAGCTCTCCCCCGCCAAGGGCGACGGCAAGCTGACCGTCCCGGCCGGCGGCTCCGTGGTCATCGGCGGCAAGGACAACGCCGCCGCGGTGCTCTCCTCCCCCGGGGACTCCGTCAAGGGCGGCAACGCCCAGAAGATCACCTTCACCTTCAGCAAGACCGGCGCGGTGAGCCTGCGCGCCTTCGTCGTGCCGGCCGACGGCTACTTCTCCACATGGGGCCCGAGCGAGATGCCGAACGCCTCGGCGTCCGCCTCCCAGCAGCCGTCGGAGAGCGCGTCGTCCTCGCCGAGCGAGTCCGCCTCCACCTCGGCCTCCCCGAGCGACACGGCGTCCGCGAACGCCAACGCCAACGCGGGCAACACGAACGCGAATGCGACGGCCTCGGAGTCCGCGTCCGGCAACTGAGCGTCGTAGCACCCGCATACGAGAAGGGCGGCATCCCGTGACCGGGTGCCGCCCTTCTCGTACTCACCGAATTCCTGTCACCGATCGAATTACCGTCGGCGGTCGGCGGTTTACGGCTCGAACTTGTAGCCGAGGCCGCGCACGGTCACCAGATACCGCGGCGCGCCGGGGTCCGGCTCGATCTTCGCGCGCAGGCGCTTGACGTGGACGTCGAGGGTCTTGGTGTCACCGACGTAGTCGGCGCCCCAGACCCGGTCGATGAGCTGCATGCGCGTGAGCACACGGCCCGCGTTGCGCAGCAGCATCTCCAGCAGGTCGAACTCCTTGAGCGGGAGGTCGACCTTCGAGCCGGAGACGGTGACCACGTGACGGTCGACGTCCATACGGACCGGTCCGGCCTCCAGCGCGGCCGGGGTGACCTCCTCGGGCTCGCCACGGCGACGCAGGACGGCCCGGATACGGGCGACCAGCTCGCGCGAGGAGAACGGCTTGGTGACGTAGTCGTCGGCTCCTATTTCCAGGCCGACCACCTTGTCGATCTCGCTGTCCTTGGCGGTGACCATGATCACCGGAACATTGGAGCGGCCGCGCAGCTGACGGCACACCTCCGTGCCGGGCAGCCCCGGCAGCATCAGGTCGAGGAGGACGAGGTCGGCGCCGTTGCGCTCGAACTCGTCGAGTCCGTCGGGGCCCGTGGTCGCGACGGCGACCTCGAAGCCCTCCTTGCGGAGCATGTACGACAGGGCGTCGGAGAAGGACTCCTCGTCCTCGACGACGAGCACTCGGGTCACGGAAGGACCTCCGGGGCGGAAAGCGTTTGGTACGCGGGTGAGTCGGGGGAAGTGGCGCGCGACGAGTGGGCTGACTGCCCGGCCCCATCATTCTCGACGTCGTCGTCGTTGTCGTCGTCGAGGTCGGGGTGCTGCTGGGCACGGTCGCGAGCCGCACCCGCCTCCGGCAGCCGCAGAGTGAACGTGGAGCCCTGACCCGCGGAGCTCCACACCGTGACCTCCCCGCCGTGCGAGGCGGCCACGTGCTTGACGATCGCCAGCCCGAGACCCGTACCCCCCGTGGCGCGGGAGCGGGCCGGGTCGACGCGGTAGAAGCGCTCGAAGATGCGCTCCTTGTCCTTGTCGGAGATGCCGAGGCCCTGGTCGGTGACGGCGATCTCGATGAGTTCTCCGCCGGGCGCGGTCACCCGGCGGGCGGCTATGCCCACACGGGTGCGGGCCGGGGAGTAGTTGACCGCGTTCTCGACCAGGTTGCCGAGAGCGGCGGCGAGCTGCCCTCGGTTCCCCCAGATCCGCAGGTCGGCGGTACCGCCGGCGGCCATGGTGATCTGCTTGGCGCCGGCCTGGTGGCGGCAGCGGTCGATGGCTTCGGCGACGAGTTCGCCCACGCGGACCGGCTCGGCGTCCTCGAGGGGGTCGTCGTTCTGGACCCGGGAGAGGTCGATGATCTCCTGGACCAGGTTGGTCAGGCGCGTGGCCTCGATCTGCATGCGTCCGGCGAAACGCTCCACCGCTTCGGGGTCGTCGGAGGCGTCCATGACAGCCTCGGAGAGGAGGGAGAGCGCGCCGACCGGGGTCTTCAGCTCATGGCTGACGTTCGCGACGAAGTCGCGCCGTACCGCCTCGATGCGCCGGGCCTCGGTGAGGTCCTCGACCAGCAGGAGGACGAGCCGGGACCCGAGGGGGGCGACGCGCGCGGACACGGCGAGTGCCTCGCCCCGCCCGGTCCCCCGCCGGGGCAGATCCAGCTCGACCTGGCGTATTTCTCCGTCACGCCGGGTGTCCCTGGCCATCAGGAGCATGGGCTCGACGGCCAGCTTGCCGCCGCGCACCAGCCCGAGGGCGTACGCGGCGGAGCTCGCCTTGACCACGGCGTCCGCCTCGTCGAGGACGACGGCGGAGGAGCGGAGCACGGACAGGACCGTGTCCACTCCCGGCGGCAGCACGGGGTCGGTGTGCAGTGAGGTTCTGGTGGGTCGCTGCTGGTCGCGTTCGCTCCAGCGGAACGCCAGCATGGCGATGACACCGGTGAGTACCCCGGCGATCGCTGCCGCTGCGGCGACCGCCGCGTTCACGTCCATGCACCCAGGTTAGGCATGTCGTCCCGCCGGACCACAGCCATCGAAGTGCGACCTCGAACACTCGTCGCCCAGAGTTCACCTAGGAGCTAGCGGTGGTTCATTTGGGGTGACGGAAACCGACGCGTACAGGCCGGACCGTGGGAGCGTGGGGTTCGCACCGCCGGTTCGAGCATGTTCGAGGACTGACACCGCCGGGGTCCCGGCCCCCGGAACCCCCGACAGCACACGTACGAGAGGGAAATCCTGATGCGGGACGCGTACCACGAGGAACTGGACTCGATCGGCGACGGACTGGTGGAGATGGCCCGGCTGGTCGGATCGGCGATCGGGCGCGCCACGACCGCCATCCTGGACTCCGATCTGAAGCTGGCCGAAAGTGTCATCGAGGCCGACAAGAAGATCGACGAGCTCCAGCACGACCTGGAAGCCCGCGCGATAGCCCTGCTGGCCCGGCAGCAGCCGGTGGCCACGGATCTGCGGATCGTCGTCACGTCACTGCGCATGTCGGCCGATCTGGAGCGCTCAGGCGACCTCGCCCAGCATGTGGCGAAGCTCGCACGCCTGCGTTTCCCGTCGCAAGCGGTGCCGCACGACCTGCACGCCACGATCCTGGAGATGGGTCAGCTCGCGCAGCGTCTGATGGCGAAGGCGGCCGAGGTGATCATCACGAAGGACGTCGACCTGGCGCTCCAGCTGGAGGCCGACGACGACGACATGGACCTGCTCCACCGCGCGCTGTTCCAGCACCTGATGGACGACCGCTGGAAGCACGGCATCGAGACCGCGGTGGACGTGACGCTGCTCGGCCGTTACTACGAGCGGTTCGCCGACCACGCGGTGGCGGTCGCCAAGCGCGTGGTGTTCCTGGTCACGGGCGAGCACGCGGACGAGCTCCAGCCCGACATCCAGCCGGACATCCAGCCGGGCACCGAGGGGGCGTAACCCCTCCGGATTCCTTCGGAATCCGCTGTGGCGACTCCTCCGGATCCGCTTCGGCGAGTCCTCCGAATCCCCTGCGGTACCCCTGCGCGATCCTCCGTGGTCGAACAGGCGCGCGGGGGATTCGGACGGGGCGTGCGCGAGCGGGCCACAGTGCGCCGTTGATGCGCCCAGTGGAATGGGCATGAAATGGGCACAGGCACAGCCTCGAGGAGGGACCCAGAGTCATGGCCGAATCCCCCAGCAAGACGCCCGACCCCACGCAGGAACGCGCGACCGAGCAGCCCACCGAGATCAGGAACCTGACGCTGATCGGCGCGTGCGGCTGCGGGTCGGGCTGCGGGTGCGGGTGCCAGTCGGGCAACCCCTGCCAGTGCGGCTGACGCGGCACACGGCACGGACGGCGTGGACCGCGTCCGGCGACGAAGGTCGTCGTACGC
>NZ_JBHWCC010000105.1:0-12022 GCF_042735715.1 Streptomyces sp. NPDC059582 | reverse complement strand
ACGGCGGATCCGGCGCGCTCGACACCGGGGCGAGAGGGGAGCAGGGGGGACGGGCCCGACATCAGGGGCGTCCCGGCCGGACTCACCCCGCTCGGCCGGCGGCTCACCGATCTGTGCGCCGCCGGGGCCGACCGTCAGATCGCCACGCCGACCCCGTCCTTCACCGCCGCCGACCACGCCCGGGTCCGGGCACCGGCGGCCGGACTCCCGCGGGCCGCGACGGCCGACGAGGGCGCCTCTGACCAAGGTGGGTCCGACGACACGCCGGAGCCGGCCGGGTGCGCGTGAGGGCGGCGGCCGGGTAACCCGACTGAGCGTCCCGGATGGTGGGATCGAACGCCGTGACTGACGGTAGATCACGTCAAGGTCGGGTCACTTCAGCTGACCAAGCACCAGCTGCCCGGCCGCGACGGAAGGACCGTTCACATGCGATCTGCCCGCATGCTGTTCGCCACGGCAGCCGCCACGGCCGCCCTCGCGATCGCCGCACCCGGCGCTCAGGCGGTCGGCGAGGACCGGGACAGCGACGACTCCTCGTACAGCACGGAACACGACAGCGACAGCGACAGCGACAGCGACAGCGACTCCTCCTCCGACAAGGAGCACGACAAGGACAGTGGCCAAGACTCGTCCTACAGCAACGAACAGGACGACGACGGCGACTACGACTCGCCGCGCGGAGGAGTTCACACCGGTGGCGGTGCGCTGGCAGCCGTGATCGGCGACGACGACTGGACTTCCACGCTGGATCCCAAGCACGACCCGGAGACCTACAAGAACGACAACGACAACGACGAGGACAGCGACAGCGACAGCGACGACGACGACGAGGGAGGCAGGCCCAGCGGCGGCGTGCACACCGGAGGGGGCGCGCTGGCCGGACCGGGCGTCACCACCGGCGGGGTGGCCGTCCTGGGCATCGCCGCGACCGGCGTGTACGCCTTGCGACGCAAGAAGGCGGCCGACGGCACGGGCTGACCACGCCCGACGCGACAGCGGCCGGGTCGCCGCCGGCTGCACTCCCTGGCGGCCCGGACTGCTGTCCGCCTGCCGTTCCCGCTCAGCTGCCGAGCCGTAATGAGGTGGTGCCCGATGGCAGCCCGTCCTCCTTCCCCCGCCGCAGACCACGCGGCGACGTCCGGGGAGGGAACCCGTTCGACCAGTACCTGGGTGTGGGGTATGGCGTTCCTGCTGCTGGCCATGATCCTGGTCGGCGGCCGGGGCAAGTCGACCGGTCCCGCCTCTCCCGCCTACCCGCCGCGCACCACGCAGGCCGGCGCGTCGGCCTCGTCGGCCGCGCACCCGGTGGGCAAGCATCTGCCGAGAGCCAGACCGGAGCGTCTGCTCATCCCCAAGATCTCCGTCGACGCCCCCTTCAGTGACCTCATCATCGGCCCTGCGGGTCAGTTGCAGGCCCCGAACGCCGACGACGTGAACCTCGTCGGCTGGTACGCCAACGGGGCGTCCCCCGGAGAGACGGGCACCGCGATCATCGCCGGGCACGTCGACACGGCGACGTCCGCGGCCGTGTTCGTGCAGCTCGCCGAACTGGAGAAGGGCGACAAGTTCGACGTCACCCGGGCCGACGGACGCACCGCGTCGTTCGTGGTCGACGACGTCGAGGCGTTCGCGAAGGACGACTTTCCCAACGAGCGGGTCTACGCCGACACCCCGCAGGCCCAGGTTCGCCTGATCACCTGCGCGGGGAACTACGACCACACCGCGAAGGACTACACCGAGAACCTCGTGGTCTTCGCCCACCTCGTCTGACCCACGGGGTGCGCTCGCCGCCGGGTCAGGCGGGGGCGTCCAGGAAAGGGGTGACCGTCGCCGCGACGAGGGGCGAGGCCAGGACGTCGTAGTGGGTGGCTCCCGGCACGATGGCCAGCCGCGCCGCCGACCGCGTGGACGGGTCCCAGCCGGGGTCGCTCAGCCCGCCGCCGAGCAGGGCGTAGAACTCCCAGATGTGCGCCGGCCGGATCGCGTCGCCGTCGGCGAACACCAGCAGCACCGGTGCCGTGATCTTGGTGATCTCGTCCGTCCAGTCGTAGTCCTGCCGGTTGAGCTCGGCGACCTTGCCGACCAGCACCGGCCAGTCCTCGACCCGTGGCGCTAGGCGCGCGTACAGCTCGTACAGCGGGGACTGCTTCATCGGCTCGGCGATCGCCGCACTCATCGCGTCCATCTGCGCGAGGACCTCGGGGAACCAGCCGTCGCGCCGGGCCGGGGTGGACAGGACCACGAGACGGCGGACGAGGTCCGGGTGCTGGACGGCGGTGCGCAGGGCGACGCCGGCCCCGACCGAGTAGCCCATGAGGTCCGCCCGCTCCAGGCCGAGGTGCCGGATGAGGGCGGCCATGTCGTCGGCCATCAGCTCGAACCGCAGCGGCCGGTCGATGTCCGCGGTGCGTCCGTGTGCCTGGAGATCGACCAGGATCACCCGCCGCCCCTCGGCCAGCGCGGGCAGCAGGGGCGCGAACATCTCGCCCGCGCCGATCCCGCCGTGCAGCAGCACGAGCGGCTCGCCCGGCCCCGAGCCGTGCTCCTCGAAGTAGAGGGTCAGTCCGCCCACTTCGGCGTGGCTCACTCGCGTCACCCTTCGTCAGCTTCTTGAGATCGTCACAGGGATGGACCTGGTTGCGCCGCGGAACTCATCGGTCGGTGCCCGTCAGCAGCCAGGCGATGACCCTTCCGAGGCGGCAGACATCGCTCGCGGCCCGGCAAGGACGCGGACCGGCGAGCTCGATTGGTGAACGCGGCTGTCGACCACGTCGCGGCACACGGCATCGCGGACCTGAGCCTGCGCGGCCTGGGCGCCGCGATCGGCGTCAGTCACCGCATGCTGATCCACTATTTCGGATCCAAGGAGCGCCTGTTCGTCGAGATCGTCCGGACGTCGGAGCAGCGCCAGCGCGATCTGCTGTCCCGGCTGCGGCTGGAACCCGGTCTCTCGCCCGTCGATGCTGCGCGTCTCCTCCGGCAGCACCTGACGGACCCTCGACTGGCCGGTCAGGAGCGGCTCTTCTTCGAAATCCACGGGCAGGCGCTGCGAGGCCGTCCCGAGGCTACACCGGTCCTCGAAGGGCTCGTGAACGACTGGCTGGAGCCGCTCGTGGCCGCCGAGGTCGCCACAGGGGTGGACCCCGCCGCGGCCCGGAACCGCGCGAGGCTGGGACTCGCCACCGTCCGCGGTCTGCTGCTCGATCTGCTCGCCACCGGTGACCGCGACGGCGTCAACGCGGCGATGGAGGACTTCCTGCGGCTGTATTACGGGCCGAAGTGACGGAGTCGCCGATCGGGCCAAGCGGCTGGGCCGGACGACGACCACCGCTCGAACACGGTCGACGAGGGCAGACGTAGGCCTCGACCTCTCGCAGGCTTGCCGAGGCACAATTCGAAGCGTCTGGAGACCCGTCCAGAACGTCTGCGCCAACACGGCGCGCGAGGAGCGGTCCCCTTCGAGGCCCTCCTCCAGTTCCGTGCGCCGGTCTCGTCACAACTCGGCGAGGGCGTACAGGGCTGGTCCTCCGGTGCTGAGGTATCGCCCCCAAGCGGGGCGGGATCGGTTCAGCCGGACGCCGGGGGGACCGTTCGCAGGCCGTCGATGACGAGGGTGAGGATCCGGGCCGCCCTGGCCTCGCCGTCGCGCGCCGGGTCGATCCGCCACAACACGCTGAGCTGCAGGAGGACGTCCTCCGGGTCGAGGCCGGGCTTGAGCGAACCCTCGGCGGCCCCGGCGTCCAGGAGGACGCCGATGGCGCCGAGGAACGGGGTGTAGTACTCCTCGTCGAGGCCTCCGTCGGACGCCGCGTGGATGACCTCGGCGACGCCGTACTTCAGCTGTCCGTAGCGGGCGACCTCGTCGAACCAGAGCCGGAGCGCCTCCATCGGCGGGTGTGCGTCGAGGAGCGTGGGGGAGAGGTCGATGAGGTGCTGGATGTCGTGCCGGTACAGCTCGATGATCAGGGCTTCCCGGGTGGGGAAGTGGCGGTAGAGGGTACCGATGCCGACCCCGGCCTCCTTGGCGATCGCCGTGAGGGACGCGGTGCTGGAGGCGGCGAGCGCCGCTCGGGCGACGGTCAGGATCCGCTCCCGGTTGTGGAGGGCGTCCTTGCGGGTCGGCTTCGGAGGCAGCGAGTTCACGGGTGTCAGTCGTCCGTCCAGTGCGAGTTGCTAACCGGAGGGGCCTCCGGTACGTTGACTGGTACCGGAGGGCCCTCCGTTTCATTCTCCCACACCCACCCCACCCCTTGCGGAGGACAGCAGCCATGCCCGAACAGATTCTGGTCACCGGAGGCAGCGGCTACATCGCCGGCTGGTGCGTAGCCGAACTCCTGCGACGCGGCTACCACGTGCGCACGACCGTGCGCGCTCCGGACCGGGAGCAGGCGGTCGTCGACGCCGTGTCCACGGTCGTCGACCCGGCCGGCCGGCTGGGCTTCGCCGTCGCCGACCTCACCGCCGACGAGGGCTGGGACGCCGCGCTCAAGGGCGTCGACCGTGTGCTGCACGTCGCCTCCCCGCTCGGCGGAGCAGACCCGAACGACCCGGACTCCCTGGTCGCCCCCGCCCGCGACGGCGCCCTGCGCGTCCTGCGCGCCGCGTCGGCGGCAGGCGTACGGCGCGTGGTGATGACGTCGGCCGCGAACGCCGCGAGTCCCTCGTCGTACGCCACGGAAGGCGTCACCGACGAGACTCTGTGGACCGATCCGGACGACCCGACCCTGATCCCCTACCGCCGCTCCAAGACCCTCGCCGAACGCGCGGCCTGGGACTTCGTGGCCGGTCACGACGGTCCGACCGAGCTGACCACCGTGCTCCCGGGCGCGGTGTTCGGCCCCGTTCTCGCGGCGGACACCATCGGGTCCGTCGGCATCATCGGCCGCATGGTCTCGGGGAAGCTGCGCGGCCTGCCGAGGATCGGGCTGGAGGTCGTCGACGTACGCGACCTCGTCGACGTCCACATCCGGGCGATGACCTCACCGGACGCCGCGGGCGAACGCTTCCTGGCCACGGGCGAGTTCATGTGGATGGCGGACATGGCGCGCATCCTGCGCGTCGGCCTCGGCGCCGACGGCGAGCGGGTGCCCACCCGTCAGGTACCGGACGTGGTGGTGCGCCTCGCGGCCCGGTTCGGCGATCCGCAGCTGCGCGACATCATCCCCGCGCTCGGCCGCCGCAACCGCCACAGCACCGAGAAGGCCGCCCGGGTCCTCGGCTGGCAGCGGCGCCCCGCCCGGCAGACGGTGCTCGACTGCGCGCGCAGCCTGATCGACCACGGAGCCGTCGAGGCGCGGTGACGGCCGTGGACCGCGCGTACCGCTCGCACGGCGGACCGTGCGCACCGCTCAGACGAACGTGACGGGATGGATGTCCGTGCGGGCGACGGCCGCGTCGCGCTCGGCGGCCAGGGCGGTGCGGCGCTCGTCGGCCAGATAGCCGTCGTAGCCGGCCCGCGAGGCGAACTCGATCAACTGGATCTCGGTCGGGGCCGGATCCAGGCCGTCGGTGCGGGCGCGCCGCACGATGCGGCCGCCGTGTTCGCTCAGCAGCGCCAGGACCTTGTCCTCGTAGGCGGCCAGGTGCTCGGTCGCGCCCGGCCGCGCCCACAGCAGTACACACAGTCGTATCGTCACGGCGCCCGACCCTACCCGGCGTTCAGCGACCAGCGCGGGACACTGCCGGAGAGACGGCAGGCGAGGAAGTACAGGGGTATCGGGGGCGTGTACGGCGCGCCGGAGCGGGGCGCGTGGATCAGACGGGGACCCTCCGGGCCGGGTTTCGGGCGCGTGCTCGTCCAGGACGGGTCGGCCAGGTGCGCGCCGACCGCGTAGGAGGTGCACGGCGGCCAGGTGACGCCGATGTCGGACCCGGCCGGGACGATCCACCACCAGCGCAGGTCGTCCGCGAAGACACAGCCGACCCGCGGCAGGCAGTCCATGATGCGCTCGCCGTGCTCCCGGGAGGTGCCGACGGCGTCGTAGCCGAGGTCGGCGGGCAGCCGGGCCGGGATCACCAGGCGGTCGGGACGGTCGTCCAGAGGTGGCAGGGCGTGCGGTGCGGGCAGATCAGGGATGTGCCGTCGGTTCATACGGGAGGGGTCCTTCGGCCGAGTGGGGGATGGGCCGGGTGGTGCCGTGCGGGGGTATGGGGGAGGTGCCGGTGTCCGGCGTGAGCAGCTCGGCCCAGACGATGCGACCGGTCCGGTCCGCGGTGTCGCGGACGCCCCAGTCCCCGCTCAGCGCGGCGACCAGCAGGAGCCCGCGCCCGCCCTGGTCGTCGGGGTGGGGCTGCCGGGGAGCCGGGTGCCCGGCACCGTGGCTCTCGTCCTCGACCTCCAGGTGGATCCGGCCGGGGACCGCGCGCAGCCGGCAGGTGATCCGGGCGCTGCCCGTGTGCGTGACCGCGTTGGTGACGAGTTCGGAGACCACGGCGACGGCGTCGTCACAGGTGTCGTCGTCGGTGTCCCACGCGCTCAGCAGCTCGCGCACGTTCCTGCGGGCCAGGCCGACCGAGGCGGGGGTGGCCGGCAGGGTGAACGCCTGGGTCCGGCGCGGCGGCCGGTCCCCGGAGGCGAGCGGGTCGGGGCCTTGCGGCCCGGGGAGTCGACCCGCGCGCTCGCCTCCGGGCGGTCGAGTACACGCCGTACTCGACCCGGACAGTCGGTTCAGAGGCTGGGGGAGGGAGGGCGGAACCATGGCCGTACACCTTTCGCCTGGTGTCGCATCGCAGCACCAACTCCCCCAACTGGGTTGCACCGTCCGATCGTTCGAGAACAACCGGAGCAGTGGGTTCACTCTGGCAGGTGCCAACGGCGCCTCGCAACTCGCAAGTTGAAAATTGCAAGTAGTCACGTGCATGCTGCTTCCGTCAACAAATGATCGAACGCGTCCGCGGATGGCAAGGACTGCGAGACTGTGACCTCGGAGCTCTGACGAAGGGGTACGGCGTGACCGCGGAGACCGACTGGGGCGGTGCCCCTTCCGTCCTGCGCATGATCCTGGGCAGACAACTGGAGGAGCTGCGCAACCGGGCCGGTCTGACGTACGAGCAGGCGGGCGCGGCCATCGGGGTCAGTCACTCCACGATCCGCCGGATGGAAGCCGCCAAGGTGGCCCGGCTGCGACTGGCGGACGTCGAGAAACTGCTCCAGACATACGGTCTGACGGACCCGCAGGAGATCGAGACCTTCCTGAAGTCGGTCCGCGAGGCGAACAAGCGCGGCTGGTGGCACACGTTCCGCGACGTCATGCCGGACTGGTTCGCCGCCTATCTGAGCCTGGAACAGGCCGCGTTGCAGATCCGCGCCTACGAGAACCAGTTCGTGCACGGCCTGTTGCAGACCGAGGAGTACGCGCGCGCCCTGCTCGGCGCGGGCAATCCGCACGCCCCGCAGGAGGCGACGGAGAGGCGGGTCGCGCTGCGCATGCGCCGACAGGACGTGCTCTCGCGGAAGGCGCCGCCACGGGTGTGGGTCGTGATGGACGAGACGGTGCTGAGGTGGCCGGTCGGCGGAGCCGCCGTGATGCGCGCACAGATCGACCATCTGATCGAGGTCAACGCGCTGCCCCACGTGACCGTCCAGATCATGCCGTTCCGTAACGGCCCACATCCGGCCATGCGGGCGGGCGCGTTCCACCTGTTCCGGTTCCGGGCGCGTGAACTGCCCGACATCGTCTACCTCAACGGCATGGTGGGCGCCGTCTACCTCGACAAGACCGACGACGTCGTGGTCTACCGCGAGGCGCTGGACCGGCTGGGCGCCCAGGCGGCCCCGGCCAGGAAGACCGAGGCCGTCCTCGGCGCGATCCGCAAGGAGCTCTGACGTGCAGCACCCCGTACGCAACGGCATACCTTCCCGGGAACTGGGCGCGCGCGGCTGGTCGAAGCCGTGGAGCGACGACGCCGGTGGTGCCTGTGTGGAGGCGCGCAGACTCACCGACGGCCGGGTCGCGCTGCGTCAGTCGACCGACCCCGAAGGACCGGCCCTGGTCTTCACCCCGCACGCGATGTCGGACTTCCTGACCGGCGTGAAGTCGGGTGCCGCCGACTTCCTCCTGAGCACGCCCTGACGCCCCTGATCACCCGAAGCCTTCCCCCAGCCTCGACCACCTGACCAGAAGGAGCGGCGTTGCCCGACAACGGATGGCCTGCCGACCGTATCGACACCGAGAGCGCGCACTCGGCCCGCATCTACGACTACATCATCGGAGGCAAGGACTACTACCCGGCCGACCAGGAGGCCGGGGACGCCATGGCCCGGGAGTGGCCGGCCCTGCCGGTCCACATGCGCGCCAACCGCGACTTCATGAACCGCGCCACGCGCTACCTGGCGGCGGAGGCGGGCATCCGCCAGTTCCTCGACGTCGGCACCGGCATCCCCACGTCGCCCAACCTGCACGAGATAGCCCAGCAGGTGGCGCCCGAGTCGCGTGTCGTCTACGTCGACAACGACCCCATCGTCCTCACGCTCTCCCAGGGGCTGCTGAGCAGCACCGCCGAGGGCCGGACGGCGTACATCGAGGCGGACTTCCGCGACCCCGAGGCCATTCTGGGCGCCCCCGAGTTCCGCGAGACCCTCGACCTCGGCCGGCCGGTCGCGCTCACGGTGATCGCCATCGTGCACTTCATGCTGGACGAGGACGACGCCGTGGGCATCGTCCGGCGGCTGCTGGAGCCGCTCCCCTCGGGGAGCTATCTGGCGATGTCCATCGGTACCGCCGAGTTCGCGCCGGAGGAGGTGGGCCGGGTCGCCCGCGAGTACGCGGCCCGCAACATGCCGATGCGGCTGCGGACGCTGCCCGAGGCCGAGGAGTTC
The DNA here is from genome assembly GCF_042735715.1 of Streptomyces sp. NPDC059582. Classification (NCBI taxonomy): domain Bacteria; kingdom Bacillati; phylum Actinomycetota; class Actinomycetes; order Kitasatosporales; family Streptomycetaceae; genus Streptomyces; species Streptomyces sp. NPDC059582. The sequence continues at coordinate 3,204 of NZ_JBHWCC010000105.1, read as the reverse complement.
TTCGAGGGCCTGGAGCTGGTCGGACCCGGCATCGTCCAGGTCCACAAGTGGCACCCGGACGGCACCGGCGAACAGAACATCCGCGACGAGGACATCGCGATGTACGGGGCGGTCGCCCGCAAGCCGTGACTCACGGGACGTGATCGCACACGGGTCCGGGCCCTCCCCTGTGGGGAACGGGCCCGGGCCTGTGCGCGGTGCTGTCCTGACCGTCGTTCCCCACGCGTGCGACGGTGCCCGGCCGAGTCTCCCGACCCGGCCGGGCGCGGCCTTCGGCGCGGCCCTTTCGCGCTACGCCGACGGACGCGCGCCGAGACCCGCCGTGAACGGGGTGACCGGACGCTCCAGGCGCTCCCCGTCCACCGTGATGTCGACCGCCTCGTCGAAGAAGGCGAGGAGTCCCGCGACCGCCGCCACCGCGGGCAGCGGCTCCGGGTAGCTCCAGAGGAGGTTCGGCGGTACGTCGCCGTCGGAACGCCACGACCAGTACTCGGCCGTCCCCTTGTAGGGGCAGCCGGTGCCGTGCTCGGTGGGGTCGAACAGGTCGAGGCGGACGTCCTCGCGCGGGAGGTAGTAGCGCACCGGAAGACCGGTCTCGAACAGCAGCACCGGACGGTGGGTGTCCGCGACGACCGTGCCGTCGATCTCGACCTGGACATGCCGACTGCTCGGCAGCGCGTCCACCCGCTTGTGCGGGTCGCGCGGGTGGATGAAGATCTCTTCCTCCTCCTCGTACCAGTGGTCGAGGCCGCGGCCCGACCGGCTGAACCACTCGAAGGCCACATGGCCGGCCAGGTCGGCGGCGGGATAGGTCCAGGCGGCGTTCTCCAGCAGTTCGCCGCCCACTTCGAGGTCGTAGAAGATCTGTGATCCGGTGTGCCGGCCCGTCGCGGGATTCTTCGCCGGGCGCAGCAGGTCCTCGCGGACCTCCTCGCGGGGGAAGGCGTAGGTCGGTACGGGCAGTTCGGGTTCCCAGACGAGGACGGGGTGCCGGCTGTCGACGACGGTGACGTCGCCCTTGCGGCCGCGGACCCAGCGTTCACCCGGCTCCCACAGCAGGCCCTCGGGGGTCGTCCTGACAGCCTGCGCGGTGCGGAACGTACTCATGACCGGCTCTCCTTCACTTCGCGGCGTCCTCCGCCACGCTCCCACACTGGCACGGCCCCGCGGCGCGAGCCGTCCGAGGCCGGTGCGGCACTCGCGGACCACCGCCGTACGGGGGGAAGATGAGACCCGTAACCCATGGTCAACCGATACGGAGGAACGGGCAGATGCCGCACGAGCGAGCGGGCAAGCCGGCCGGACCCGAGGACCTCATCGACGTCGCCCGGCTGGTCACGGCGTACTACGCCCTGCACCCCGACCCGGCCGACCCGGGACAACGCGTCGCGTTCGGCACCTCGGGACACCGCGGATCCTCCCTGGCCACGGCGTTCAACGAGGACCACATCGCCGCCACCAGCCAGGCCATCTGTGAGTACCGCGCCTCCCAGGGCACCGACGGCCCCCTCTTCCTGGGCGCCGACACCCACGCCCTGTCGGAACCCGCCAGGGTCACCGCCCTCGAGGTGTTCGCGGCCAACGACGTGACGGTGCTCATCGACAGCGCGGACGGCTACACGCCCACGCCGGCGGTGTCGCACGCCATCCTCACCCACAACCGGGGCCGTACCTCCGGCCTCGCGGACGGGGTCGTCGTCACCCCCTCGCACAACCCGCCGGCCGACGGCGGCTTCAAGTACAACCCGCCGAGCGGCGGCCCGGCCGGCTCCGACGCCACCTCCTGGATCCAGGACCGGGCCAACGAGATCATCACCGCCGGTCTCAAGGACGTACGGCGCGTCCCCTACCCGCGGGCACTCGCCGCCCCCGGCACCGGTCGCTACGACTTCCTCGGCACCTATGTCGCCGATCTGCCGAGCGTGCTGGACCTGGACGCGATCCGCGCGGCCGGCGTGCGCATCGGCGCCGACCCGCTGGGCGGCGCCTCGGTCGCCTACTGGGGCCGCATCGCCGAGCAGCACGGGATCGACCTGACCGTGGTCAACCCGCTCACCGACCCGACCTGGCGGTTCATGACGCTGGACTGGGACGGCAAGATCCGTATGGACTGCTCGTCGCCGTACGCGATGGCTTCGCTCATCGAGCAGCGCGACCGGTTCGACATCGCCACGGGCAACGACGCCGACGCCGACCGGCACGGGGTCGTGACACCGGACGCCGGGCTGATGAACCCCAACCACTACCTCGCCGTCGCGATCTCCTACCTCTACTCCCACCGTGAGCGATGGCCCGCCGACGCCGGGGTCGGCAAGACGCTGGTGTCGTCCGGGATGATCGACCGCGTCGCCGCCGATCTCGGCCGTCAACTGTTCGAGGTGCCCGTCGGGTTCAAGTGGTTCGTCGACGGACTGGCCGGCGGGTCGCTCGGCTTCGGCGGCGAGGAGTCGGCCGGCGCGTCCTTCCTGCGTCGGGACGGCTCGGTGTGGACCACCGACAAGGACGGCATCATCCTGGCCCTGCTCGCCTCCGAGATCGCCGCGGTCACCGGGAAGACCCCGTCCGAGCACTACGCGGCGCTGACCGCCCGCTTCGGTGAACCGGCCTACGCGCGCATCGACGCCCCCGCGACCCGGGAGGAGAAGGCACTGCTCGGCAAGCTGTCCCCGGCGCAGGTCCGCGCGGACACCCTGGCCGGGGAGCCGGTCACCTCGGTGCTCACCCAGGCCCCCGGCAACGGCGCGGCCATCGGCGGAATCAAGGTGACCACCGCCAACGCCTGGTTCGCGGCCCGACCATCGGGCACCGAGGACGTCTACAAGATCTACGCGGAGTCGTTCCTCGGCCCCGACCACCTCGGCCAGGTCCAGGACGAGGCCAAGGTCGTGGTGCTGGCGGCGCTGGGCGGCTGACCCGAGCGCGGTCGGCGTTTAGGCCCTGGAACAAGGGTCACCCGTCGAGTGGAAGCGCATGTCGACAGCCGTTTGGAGTGAGCGACAGTGGCGCGAGACCAGAAGGCCAAGGCGAAGAAGGAACAGCTCAAGGGCAAGGCGAAGGAGTCGGTCGGCCGCACGGTGGGCAACGAGTCGATGACCGTCGAGGGGCGCGCCGAGCGGGCCAAGGGAGACGCCCGTCAGGCGAAGGAGAAGACCAAGGACGCGTTCAAGCACTGAGGAGCGCTCCGGCGTGCGGCGGGGCCCGACC
>NZ_JBHWCC010000104.1:0-12033 GCF_042735715.1 Streptomyces sp. NPDC059582 | reverse complement strand
GACACCGGCTGATCCCCACGACGGCGCCGGCCGCCTCCCGGTCCGGGCCGGTAGGCGGCCGGCACATCACTCCCGGTCAGGGTGGTCATGCCGCGCTGGCCGTCAGGGGGAAACCGCAGCGGGGGTACCATCCCCCCGCCCCCCTGTCACCGCCTGCGGGAACGGCCGGGCGTCACATAACAGGGGCCGTGGGACACCTGCCCCGCAGACGGCCGTGTCAGGTTACCTACGCCACCGTGCGCCCCCTTTTCAGAAGCTAGGTCATCCACCTGATGCCCCGCATCCATTCGGCGCCTCATTATGAGAAGGCACCGGGAAACAGGAACTCCGGAAAACCGGATCCGGCAACGGAAACAATTCCTCTTCTCGTTCGCAGAACTTTTTCCCTGGCAGCGAGAACACCTTTCCCAGCCTGCCTGCATTCAGACAACAAGGAGACCACTGTGTCCAGCACGCCCGAAATCCGCCCGTTCACTGTCGAGTTCTCCGAGGCGGATCTCAGCGACCTGCGTGCGCGTATCGAGGCGACGCGCTTCCCGGAGAAGGAGACCGTCGCCGACCAGTCGCAGGGCACCCAGCTCGCCACCATCCAGGAGCTCGCCCGCTACTGGGCCGAGGAGTACGACTGGCGCAAGGTCGAAGCGAAGCTGAACTCCTACCCGCAGTTCATCACCGAGATCGACGGGCTGGACATCCACTTCATCCACGTCCGCTCCAAGCACGAGGACGCGCTGCCGCTGATCGTCACGCACGGCTGGCCGGGCTCGGTCGTCGAACAGCTCAAGATCATCGAGCCGCTCACCAACCCCACCGCCCACGGCGGTGACGCCGCCGACGCCTTCCACGTGATCATCCCGTCGATGCCCGGCTACGGCTTCTCCGGCAAGCCGGACGCCACGGGCTGGGACCCGAAGCGGATCGCCCGCGCCTGGGGCGAGCTCATGAACCGCCTGGGCTACACCAAGTACGCTGCCCAGGGCGGCGACTGGGGCGCCATCGTCACCGATCTCATGGGCGCGCAGGAGCCCAAGGGCCTGGTCGGCATCCACACCAACATGCCCGGCGTGATCCCAGCCGACATCGACGCCGCGCTCGCCAAGGGCAACCCGCTGCCTGAGGGTCTGTCCCTGTCCGACGAGGAGCAGGCCGCGGTCGAGCAGCTCGACTTCGTCTACCGGCACGTCTACTACGCCTACATGATGGGCTCGCGCCCGCAGTCGCTGACCGCGCTCGCGGACTCCCCGGTCGGCCTGGCCGCCTTCATGCTCGACCACGACGCCGCCAGCCTCGCCCTCATCACCCGCGTCTTCGACGGCGTCAGCGAGGGCCTGTCCCGCGACGACGTCCTGGACAACATCACCCTGTTCTGGCTGACGAACACGGGCGTCTCCGCGGCCCGCCTCTACGCCGAGAACACCACCCCGTTCTTCGGCGTCAACAATGTCAAGCTCCCCGTCGCCGTCAGCGCCTTCCCCGACGAGCTCTACCAGGCCCCCAAGAGCTGGGCCCAGCAGGCCTACCCCAACCTGATCCACTACAACCGCCTGCCCAAGGGCGGCCACTTCGCCGCCTGGGAGCAGCCCGAGACCCTCGTGAACGAGGTCCGCACCGGTCTGCGCTCCCTGCGCTAAACGCGGCCCGCACGGCAGCCAGGACCACACCCGCCTGCGCTCGCTGCGCTCACCGGCCCGGCCGGCACAGCTAGAGCACCGGCCGGCCTGACGCGGCGGCCGGGTGACTGAACCCCCAGCCACCCGGCCGCCTCGAGCCACACCGCACCCACGCCCGCCCCTCCGTGGACCACCCAGCCCGACAGCCGCACCCCGGCCGGACACCTGCCCGAACGCGCGGCAGCACCACCGGCCGGCCGGCAGACCAGCTGTCCACCACGCTCATACGCCGCCTCGCAGGACACCCGCACCGCGCCGGCCACCAGCCGGGCAGACCAGCGGTGCGGCACTGACCTGTGCTGTACCTCAGGGGATCCTCACCGCACCCACGCAATCCGCCTGCCTCCCTCGGCCCCGCCTTTCCCCGGACAAGGCCTCACCCCCCGTACGAGACGACGCCACGCAAAAAGAGGACCACAGGCATGCGCTGCACTACGGCTGCCCGCGAACAGGGCGGCCAGGACGACCCGTTCAGCATCCACGCAGCGCCCGGCAGCTCCTGCCAGACACCTCACGCCGCGATCACTTCCGGCCCGTGGCCGAGCTCGTCGACCATCTGGTCCTGGACCGAGACAGCGGTGACGGGAGGCTACGGACCCGCCAGTTTCTTCACGGTCTGAGGACGCCCCCCCACCACGGACACCCGCCGCAGCACCGCTGCGCCGCCCGCCGAACCCGCCCCCTCAACGCGACGCGGCCTCTAGGTCTGCGGCACGGCAAGCCCCCGCTCCCGGCAACCGGGCACCCGCACCGGGCCGGCCACGTGGCGATCCACGCTGCGGTCCACGGATGCCGAACACCGCGCACCCGGCGGGCTCTCGTGCACCCACCACCGCAAACGGCCGCCCGCCGAAAGCACCGCCGCCAGGCCTGACCGGCCACCAGGCAGGCGTACTTCGGGCAGCAGCCGGCAGGGGGCACGGCCGCCTGCCAGGGCCACCGCACACGAGAGGCAACTGCCATGACCTACTTCGAAAAGCGCTCCCCGAGGAGCACCAACCCCGTCCTCGGACAGTGGGAACGGAACCGGGACCGCGCCCCCTCACACGACGACACTCCGGTTGCTCAGGACCCGGCCCAAGCCGGCCGCCCTGCACCGGAGCCCCACCGCCACGACGCCGCCGCATCCCAGGCCGACACCGGCGTGATGACGATCGACGACGTCGTGGCCCGCACCGCCCTCACCCTCGGCGCGGTCGTCCTCGCCGCCGTCCTGTCTTGGCTGCTTCTTCCCGTCGACCCGGCACACATCTCCACCTCCTACGGCATCGCCACCGCAGCCGGCCTCGCAGCCCTGGCCCTGGCATTCGTACAGTCCTTCAAAGCCCAGCCGCTACCGGCTCTGATCGTCGGCTACGCCGCGCTCGAGGGCGTCTTCCTCGGCGTCATCTCCAGCGCCACGTCCAGCCAGCTCTCCCCCGGCATTGTCATCCAGGCAGTCGCCGGAACCATGGCCGTCTTCGCCGCCGTGCTGGTCGCCTACAAAAAGCGCTGGATCCGCGTCACCCGCCGCTTCTCCGGGTTCGTGACAGCCGCCGCTCTGGGCTTTCTGATCCTGACCGCCGCCAACCTCGTCTTCTCCGCCGTCGCCGGCGGAGACGGATTCGGCCTGCGCACCGGAGCACTCGGCATCCTCTTCGGCTTCATCGGCATCGTCCTCGGAGCATGCTTTCTCGCCCTGCACTTCAAGCAGATCGAGGACGGCATCGCCGCCGGCGCACCCCGCCAGGAATCCTGGCTGGCCGCCTTCGGCCTCACCGTCACTCTCGTATGGATCTACATAGAAACCCTCAATCTGCTCACCCTCGCCTCCGACGACGACTTCACATAGGCCGCCCTCCACGCGCCCTCGGCAGCTTGACCTACAGTTCTTGCAACGCGTCAGCGGTATGCCGCTCGCGTCCATCGCAGACCTGGGCAAAGCGTCACGTCAGGTCGAGTGCTCTCTCAATGGAGTCACGCACTGAGTCGTCCGTCTCGTTCGCCAGGTGCCGGCTGAGGACCTCGCGTCGCTGGGCGGGTAGCCGCCGGCCTTCCGGAGCGCGCGTCGTCATCAGGATGACCGCGAGGAAGCGGATGCCTGGGACGGAATCGGTGAGTGCCGTGGCGAGTAGGTCTCGGCCGTGCTCCCCCTGGGCCGCCAGGGCTCGCAGGATCGCTTCTCGGACGGCTGGGTGAGTCTCGGTGGAAAATGCCTGCAGCAGTGCGCCGGGCAAGTCGGTGCTCGGGTCCGGGTGGGTGATGAACGTGCAGGCGGCGGCTTGCCGCCTTGTCGGGAGTTCGTCGTCCAGGAGCGTGGCCACAAGCTGGGTTTCGTTGCCGGACATCTGGTCGGCGAATCGGGTGAGGTCCCGGTGTCCGGTCAGGACGAAGTCGAGCCACCGCTCGTACCAGGACAGGAAATCGGAGTCGGTGTGGAAGCGGGGAGCGAAGAATCCCTCGCCGTTGACCTCGACCAAGCGCCCGCGCCCGGGGCCTGTTACGACAAGCAACGTGAAGTCGCTGCAACCCCGGTAGACAACCGCGATCGTGCCGGGGAAAGAACCTGCGAACTCACCTTGGTCAGCGGGGCCTTGGGGAATGTCCCGGTCGGGGATGACCGGGAACGGCTCGGCGGGCCGTCCCATGCCGGTCTGTCGGCTGACCCACTGCTCCATTGGCAGCAGCCCGTAGGTGGGACCGTATCCGCCGTGGCCGATCCGGGTGAGGAACTGGCGGAATTCCACAGGCAGTCGGACGCCGTGGCTGTCCTCGAAAACCGAGAGCCGTGCTTCGGTGAGCCGGGGGCCAAGTACGGCCTTCTCCGATACCGGCAGCGCGGCAAGTTTGGTTTGGATCCGGGCGATCCTGGCGTTCACCAGTACGTCTTCTCATCTGGGATGAAAGGTCGAGGCGACAATAGTGCACGACCGGGCTGCCTTGTTGCTGTCGGTCTGCGTCGAACACGGCAAGACCGCGCCGGAGCTCCAGATTCTCCCCATGGGCCGCCGCCAGGGCCTTCCGGAGCTGGCTGATCTCCTCTCGGGTGAGCCTACTGCTGTTGTGAAAGGCGTGCGCTCAGCGCGAGCACGGCCGCCGTGGTCGACGACGGCGCTCCGGTGTCGGCTTGGCGCACACCCGGAACCTGGCCGTGCTTCGAGCGATGGCGTTCGATCATGCTGCGGAGCTGGGAGTGTCTGTAGAGGAAGTCGGCACTCACTCCTGCCTCACGGGCGACGGCCGTGAAACTCACGGCTCGACCGGTCTTGACGATCCGGGCGAGAGCGGTCTTGGTGAGTACGCGCCAGTCCTTCAGGCCGAAGAAGCCGTGCTCGTTCGCCGCGCGTTCCCGGCTGATCGGCCGGTTCGCTCGATTCTCGGCGGCCGTCACCGGCTTGTTCCGTGCCGCCTGCGCTACCGCGCACCTCGGTCGGCCGTGTCGGGGGACGGTCAGCGGGAGGTGAGGGGGGTTTCGGACTCGACGCGGGTGAGCTTTTCGGGGTTGCGGACGTAGTACAGGCCGGTGACGCGGGCGTTCTCCACGCGGAAGGCCAGCACGCCGTCGATCACGCCGTCCACGCGCAGGATGAGTCCGGGGTTGCCGTTGACCGTCGTGGGCTCACTGGTGAAGGTACCGCCGGCCTTTTCGACACTGCCGGCCATGTAACGGAGCACCTTGTCGGCGCCGACGACCGGCCGCAGGGCCGCCAGCCTGAGGCCGCCGCCGTCGCTGACGAACACAACGTCCGGGGCGAGTACGTCGAGCAGTCCCTGCAGGTCCCCGGTCTCGAGCGCGGACTGGAACGAGTCCAACGCTGCCCGAGCTTCTTCCGGGGAAACCGGCGTGCGCGGTCGGCGGGCGTCGACGTGCCGGCGGGCGCGGTAGGAGATCTGGCGTGCGGCGGCGGGACTCTTGTCGATCGCGGCCGCGATGTCGTCGTAGCCGAAGTCGAATACCTCGCGCAGCACGAAGACGGCGCGCTCGGTCGGTGAGAGGGTTTCGAGGATGAACATGAGTGCCAGCGACAGGTTCTCGGACAGTTCGACGTCCTCGGCCACGTCCGGCGCGGTGAGCAGAGGCTCGGGCAACCAGGGTCCGACGTAGGCCTCCTTGCGCCGATTGAGGGTGCGTAGCCGGTTGAGCGATTGCCGGGTCGTGATCCGTACCAGGTAGGCGCGCTGGTCCCGCACCTGCGCCAGGTCGGCCTTGACCCACCGCAGCCAGGCCTCCTGGAGGACGTCCTCGGCGTCCGCCGCCGACCCGAGCATCTCGTAGGCGACGGTGAACAGCAGGTTGCGGTGGGCGACGAAGGTTTCGGTCGCGGGGTCGTTCATCTCGTGCGCTTCACTCTCTCGCGGTCCGTCTCAGCTACCGGAAGCAGGCCATGGAACATGTACCCGGTCCGAAGACGGGAACGGCCTCGTGGCGCCCGGCCCTGGCATACGAGGTCGCGGCGCTGGGTACTTCCCGCTCCGCCTCGGTCCTTCGTGGGCGGGACTGGTCGGTCCCGGCCCACGAAGGGGACTTGGCGGCTAGGCCACGGGTCGGGTGCCGGACGGCGTCGTGCGGTGATCCGACCGAGGCGAATCCGGGCGGTCGGTGCTGTCGACTCGGGATGCGCGGGAACTGGCCTTGCGTGCCCCGGACACCAACTTGTCGAGGGTGAACCGGCAGGCGATCTCCTTGACGCCGGCACCGGTCCGCCCACTGATGTGGAGCGCGTTCACCCTGTCGTTCGGGTACGAGAACTGGGTGACACCCTCCTTCCGGCCGAGGCTGAGGCACTGCCCGGCGAAGAACATCCGGACGGGAGCGGGTGTCTTCCCCGCGATCCGGCGCAGGATCGTGTCGGCGGCCGCGGGGCCCAGTTGCACGGCCGCCTGGCAGCTCATCCGGAACGGATGGTCGGGCATCACCCCCGCGTCCCCGGCAGCGACGATGCGCACGTCGTCAACGCAGGTCAGCGTCGTGTCGATGACCAGACGGCCGGCGGCGTCGGTGCGCAGCCCGCTGCGGGCGGCCAGGTCCGGGACACGGAATCCCGCGGTCCAGATCGTCACCGTGCTGAGCAGCTCGCGGCCGTCGCCGAGCCGTACGCCCTCTTGTGTCACTTCCGTCACCCGCGCGCGGGGACCTTCGAGAACGGTCACACCCAGCTCGGCGAGCCGGCGGGCGACCGGGCGGCGGACCCGGGCATGCAGGGAGGGGCCGAGCACGTCGCCGCAGACCAGGGTGACCTTGCGACCCGCTTCCGCCAGCTCGGCCGCGGTCTCCAAGCCGGTCGGGCCGGCCCCGACCACGGTCACCGGAGCCGACACGGGCGTCGCGGCCAGCGCCGACCGCAGCCGTTCCACTCCCTCGAGGTCCGACATCCGATGAGCGAACTCCGCCGCTCCGGGCACGCCGGGATCGCAGGCGCCGCTGCCCACCGCGTAGACGAGGTAGTCGTAGGAGACCGTGCCACCGCCCGCCAGCGACACCTGGCGCTCGGCGGCGTCGATCCGGGTCGCGGTGTCGACCACCAGCCGGACGTTCCCGCCCATGACCCTCCCGAAACCCTCGACCGCGTCATCGGAGCCGGTCACGCGCTGGTGCAGGCGGATCCGCTCGACGAAGTGGGGACGCGGATTGACCAGGCTCACCGACACGCCATCGCGCCGAGCGAGGCTGTTGGCCGCCGTCACGCCCCCGTACCCTCCGCCGACGACGACCACCTCGACGTTCCCGTTCATCATGTCTCCTCGTGTTGTGGACTCGGCATGGAGACACCAGCTGCCCGTCCGGTGTAACAGCCCGCGGATGAGACGTGGCGCACATCGGACGCGGCGGGAACGCCGCCCCTGCCACCCGCGCCGCCTCCTCGACAGGGCCCTCGCACGGGTCTTGATCGCGCACGCCCGACGCTCGGCCTTCCACACACTGACCGGATCGCCCCCACCCCTCGCGCACCCGGCCATCGCCCCCGCAACTGCCTCGCAACGCCAGAAGCACCTGCGGTTCCGCGGGCGCATCCTGCCCGCCTGGGTTGATGTAGATCCGGCAGGGGCCGGGCTCCCGCCCGCGGGGCGGAGCGGGGCGGAGCGGGGCGGAGCCGTCGGTGACGGTGCCCTTGTAGGCGGTGGCCGCCGCGGGTGTACGGGGCGACCCGCATCCCCGACAGGCCGGCGGTCAGCCTGTCCCAGACCAGCCGGTAGCCGAGCACACGGTCTGGGCCCGTGCAAGGGCAACGACACCGCCACGACCCTGGGCCCGCACCTGGTCACGGCCTACGAACTGAAGCACTTCCGCGACATCGACGGCCTCCTGTGGCTGGCCCTGACCGCAGAGGGCAAGGGCGAGGTAGTCGGCAAAGACCTGCTGTCCAACATGGGTTGGACCGTTCGAGGAGATGACCGCCTACGCCTCCCGCGGCACTTGGGTCAGACGCAGCGCCCTCCTGGGCTCCGGCACCTGCGGCAACGGCGGCTGGCCGACCCAGCTCTGGGCTCTGCGTGGCAAGCCGGATCCGGCACCGCTGGAGCCCGGGGGCACCGGCACCAACCCCGTCGTCCCCGGCCGACCCGTGCAGGACATCAGCCCCGCAGGGCCGCGGCCCCGCACAAGCACGCGCACGCGCACGCGCACCTGACAGAAGCCACCCAGGACAGGAGAGGCCGTAGTCCGCCTGCGTGGAAAGGTCGTCGTGATCACCGAAGCCGCCCGCGGGCAAGACACAGCCCATGCCGCAGCACTCGCTCGCGAGGGCGCCCGTGTCATCGCCGCCGACGCGGCGCCCCAGCCCGACTGCCGGCTTCTCGACGTCACCGCTGCCCAAGGCTGGGCGGCACTGGCCGCCGATCTGCGCGCCACCCACGGGGCCGTACACGGTCCGGCCAACTGTGCCGGCATCACCTGGCGCGCTCGCCTCAGCGAAGCCACGCCCGAGGACTTCGCGTGGGTCCTGGGCTCGGCAGGGAACGTGGGGCGGCCCGTTGCGCGCTGCGGTGTGCCCGGAGGGCGGCGGCTCACCGACCCGCTCGGCGCAATCACTCGCCCCGAACGGAGTGTCGAGGGCACCTCTTCCGCCACCGAGCCAAGGGGGAACCTCAGCGCGCATACGAGTCCCCGCCGGGAGACCGGCGGGGACTCGTATGCGTGAACAGCGGTCGTGCGGCGTGGGTCAGCTGCAGACCGCGTAGACCGTAATGGTGGTGAGGGCGCCCGCCGTCGCGGTCACGGTCCAGTGGTCTCCGTTCGGGAAGCTCTGCCCGAGGGCGGTGGCGAGGCCAACGGCAGACAGTCCTCCAGAGATGGGAGTGGTGCCGGCCGGACATGCCGGGGAGTTGTAGGACGCGTTGACTCCAATCAGGACGTTGAAGTCCTGGGAGACGATCGTCGCGTCCACCGGTCCGGTGGGGCCAGTGGGACCGGTAGCGCCCGTGGCGCCGGTAGGACCAGTAGGACCGGTAGGACCGGTAGCGCCCGTGGCGCCGTCGACACCGGCAGCACCGGTCGCACCCGTCGCACCCGTCGCACCCGTCGGACCGGTCGGACCAGTCGGACCAGTCGGACCGGTAGCGCCCGTGGCGCCGTCGACACCGGCAGCACCGGTCGCACCCGTCGCACCCGTCGCACCCGTCGGACCGGTCGCACCCGTCGGACCGGTCGCACCCGTGGCGCCGTCGACACCGGCAGCACCGGTAGCTCCCGTCGGACCGGTAGCTCCCGTCGGACCGGTCGCACCCGTCGGACCGGTAGCGCCCGTGGCGCCGTCGACACCGGCAGCACCGGTCGCACCGGTCGCACCGGTCGCACCGGTCGCACCCGTCGCACCCGTCGCACCCGTCGCACCCGTCGCACCCGTCGCACCGTCGACACCGGCAGGACCAGTCGCACCCGTCGCGCCGGTCGCACCCGTCGGCCCTGCGGGCCCCGTGGGTCCTGTGGGTCCGGTAGGTCCTGTGGTGCCGTTTTCACAGTGGTCGTATCCACAATCGCCGCCAGCCGGGTTGGCGGCAGGGGCTATGTTGGCGACCGTCTTCGTGTGCCCCATCGCGAGAGCCGGGGTGGCCATGCCCGTGAGCACGAGAGCGAGGGATGCAAGGCTGCTGCCCGCAATCCAGGTGCTCCGCCTGGGAAGTGGGAGCGGACCGAGTGAGGACCTTGTCCTGGAGTCAGGACTCATGCGTTCTCCTGATTTCGCGAAGTCGAATAGTCACGCCACCCCGGCAGGGGCGACATGCACATCATTACCATGTGCGACGAATCGCGCACCTTCCGTGATATTGCCGCTCCGCCCGAGCCGTCGGCCGTTTCATGTCCAAGGCGTCTCCCGGCCTGGCTTCGACGTGACCGGCCATACACCTACTTGGGTGCATCCATCCGCGAGGCGAGGGTGGCAGCCGGTCTATCGGCACCAGCCCGCCCGCGTCGCGCCACCCGGCCCGGCTCGCTCATAGCAAGAATCGGCGTTGCGCCGACAGTCCTTGAGTCGAAGTGTCTAAAGTCATTACGGCGACCCCCTCCCGCGTGATTCAGACCTTTGTCGTCATGCTTGACTGGAAACTCGAAGGTAGGGCCAGAACAGTGAAGCCGACCATCTGCCTCTGCATGATCGTAAAGAACGAATCGGCCGTAATCGAGCGGTGCATCGCCTCGGTACGCGACATCGTCGACACCTGGGTCATCTCCGACACAGGCTCAACGGATGGCACCCAGGATCTGATTCGAAAAGCCTTCGATGGCGTCCCCGGCGAGCTGCACGAAGACCCCTGGGTGAACTTTGGGGTCAATCGCACACTCAACATCGAACGTGCCCGCGGGAAAGCCGACTACCTGCTCCTGATGGACGCCGACATGACAATTCGACAGGAAGGGCCATTGCCTTCGCTGTCCTGTGCGTCCTACATGATCCCGCACGCCGGCAGTCTCGCCTACCGGATCAAACGTCTCGTTCGCGGCGATCTGCATTGGCGCTACGAAGGAGTGACTCATGAGTACCTCACTGCCGACGAGGAGCACGAACAGGAGAACCTCGACGCCCTCGTGATCGAGCACTTCGCCGACGGCGGTTCCCGGCACGACAAGTTCGAACGGGACATGGCCCTGCTGAGCGCGGAGCTCGAGCGTGATCCCACAAACGCGCGCAGCGCCTTCTACCTGGCCCAGACCATGCGTGACATGGGTCGCACCGAAGAGGCGATCGCCCTCTACGAACGCCGTGCGGAGATGGGTGGCTGGGGAGAGGAGATCTATTACTCACTCCTGCAGGCAGGAATCCTCAAGGATGAGTCCGGTGACTGGCCGGGAGCCATGGATACCCTCTCGCGGGCATGGGAGCAGCGGCCGCAGCGCCTTGAAGCATGCTTCGAATTGGTCTCACGGCTGAGGAAGCGTGGAAACTACCATGCCGGGCATGCCTTCGCGTGTGCGGGGATCAATCGCGCGGAGCCCGACGACATTCTCTTCACTCACCCATGGGTCTACAAGTGGGGGCTACTCTTCGAATATTCCATCGTTTCTTACTGGGCAGGGGATTTTCAGGGCTCCCTCGAAGCGTGTGACCGCCTCCTGACCATTCCTGACCTGCCGGAAGCGCATCGTCTGCAAACACTGCGGAATCGTGATTTCGCCGTCGCCCGTCAAGCCGAAAAGTCGAACAGTATCAAGGGTGAAAAATCCCGGCGGTCCGGGGCCGGAATTTAGCGAAGGGCTCGGAAAGCAGGGGCATTGCGTGTTCGAGATCGGTCCGGTTCGCCGGCCCCGAGCAGCAGAGCCTCAGCCAGCGGCCGGGCCGAGGTCAGTGGGCGGCGGCGCACCGCGGAAGCGCGTGCGGCCAGTCTCAGAGTGCGGGTGATCAGCATGGCGATCGCCATCATGATCAGCGCGTCGGTGACTGCGTCAGCGGTCACCTGATTGGTGATCATCCACTGGCCGAGGAGAGCGGAGAACCAGTGCTCGGAGAGCCGGCGGCGCGGCCCTCGCGGCCGGTGCCGGCGTGGCGTACGGCGCACGGCGCCGAAGGCCCACCGCAGCCTGACCCGGCAGAAGAAGATCGCCGCGCTCTCCACAGGACCGACCGCCGGACGATGAAACAGCCCCGGGACGCGCTTGGGTTCGCGTGGTCGTCGCAACAGCCCAGCTGTCGGAGTGCGACGGATGAACAGCGCAGCCGCATGCCTCCGCACCGTCCCGGCGCCAACGACACGCAGCAGTCAGCCCACTCCCATCCGCATACCGCACACACCACGGACACAGCCACCACACCGGACCATCAGACACGTCGCGAAGGTTCACCTTGGAGCCGAAGTCAGTAAGCACGACAGAGCCCATGGCCTGCCGCTCGTGAAGCGTGCCCCGGCAGACCACGGCCGGGGAACCAAGACGCGCGGGGCGCCGGGAATC
>NZ_JBHWCC010000103.1:0-12344 GCF_042735715.1 Streptomyces sp. NPDC059582 | reverse complement strand
TGAACTGCTGGACCGGCACCTGCACCACCTGTCACCGCCCCCTGCCCAACAAGAGGCCACCAAGATCAAGACAGACCTAACGGAGTCCTACTAGTCGCCGTCCCGCTTCTGTCCCGCGTCGCGCCGCGCACCCTCGCGCACCGGCTCGTCGCAGGTCATGCCAGTGGTCGAGACCAATATTGGTGGGCGTGGCATGGGTCGAAGTGCTGGCAGGAGCATGCCGCCTGCGGCCATAGTGGGCGCACTGCCGTGCAGTGATCCACCCCGACTTGGACACCTGGGAGTCTTCCGCCCATGAGCAGAGCCGAACACCCGTCCCGGAGAACCGTCCTGGCCGCCGCGGTCGCCGCCGCCGTGGTGGGCGGAGCGGGACCGGCGACCGCCGACACCACGTCCCCCCACGCCGCCGAAGGAGCTCCGGCCCGCTTGGTCGACAACCACGCCTGGACCACGTACAGCGACTGGCGCCGCGGCGCCGCCCAGGGCACCCGGGCCGTCGCGGGCGTTCGGCCGGGCCTCGTGATCGGCACCGCCGCGGGCACCGCCGACTACACGGACCCGCACACCGGCACCACCGCCGCCTGGGAGTACGGGACCTGGACCTCCCCGGTCCACCGGCTCTCCGTGCCCGCCACCGAGGTCATCGCCTCCTGGAACGCCCACACCCCGGCCGGCACCTGGCTCCAGATCGAGCTCCAGGGCACGTACTCGGACGGCACGGCCACCCCCTGGTACGTGATGGGCCGCTGGGCCGCCGGTGACCAGGACATCAAGCGGACCTCCGTCGACGACCAGACCGACGGCAAGAGCACCATCTGGACCGACACCTTCTCCATCGACGACTCGGCGTCGGGCCTGCGCCTGGTCTCGTACCGGCTGCGGCTGACCCTCTACCGCAAGCCCGGCACCAGGCTCACGCCGACCGTCTGGCGGCTCGGCGCCATGGGCTCCGACATCCCCGACCGCTTCACGGTCCCCGCCTCCACGCCCCGCCTCGCCAGGGAACTGCCCGTACCGCGCTATTCGCAGGAGATCCACGCGGGCCAGTACCCCGAGTTCGACAACGGCGGCGAGGCCTGGTGCAGCCCCACCTCCTCGCAGATGATCATCGAGTACTGGGGCGGCCGGCTCACGTCCGAGCAGCTGGCCTGGGTCGACCCCTCGTACGCCGACCCGCAGGTGTGCCACGCGGCGCGTCACACGTACGACCACCAGTACCGGGGCTGCGGCAACTGGCCGTTCAACGCGGCCTACGCGGCCACCTTCAAGGACCTCCAGGGCGTGGTCACCAGGCTCGGCTCCCTCACCGACCTGGAGACGCTGATCGCCGCGGGCATCCCGGCCATCACGTCCCAGTCGTTCCTGAAGACCGAGCTGACGGGGGCCGGCTACGGCACCTCCGGGCACCTGATGACGGTGATCGGCTTCACCGCCGACGGCGATGTGATCGCCAACGACCCGGCCTCGCCGGACGACCAGGCGGTGCGCCGCGTCTACAAGCGGTCCGAGTGGGAGAACATCTGGCTCAGGACCAAGCGGTACAACGCCAGTGGGAACGTCGTCTCGGGCACCGGTGGGGTCTGCTACCTCTACTTCCCGGCGCACCCGACCTCGCGTCAGCGCAAGGCGCTCGAAGCGGTCGGCGTCTTCTGCTGACCCCTGGGTGACCCGGGCCGGACACGGCCCCCGACGCCCACCGACGGCTCCCGGCGATCCCGGGGGCCGTCGGTGCTGTGACCAAGCTCTCCGCCGCACAAGTCCCTGACGGTGGCAAGGTGGACATACCGGTCGGGGAGCAGAGCGGACCGGTGGGGGAGTTCGTCGCAGACCTCCGAGAGCAGTGAGAAACCATGACCGCACAGTCAGCCACCGCCGCCCGCGCCCGTACCGGCGGCCCCCGGGAAGACGGCCCGAAGATCCTCGAACACGTCATGGGCTGGGCCCTCGTCGTGGTGATCGCGATGCTCGTCACCCAGCTCGGACTGCTGTGACCTGAGGCATATTCGACCTGCCATACTGCGGATGTCCCGCCGCCCGTTGGAGACCAGGGTCGAAGTTGAATATCAGTCAACAGCGCGATGCCACCGCCCGTCCCCGGGCGCGCGGCACCGAGCGTTCGCTGGCGCGCCGCGCCGAGCTCATCGCCATCGGGCGAAGACTGTTCGCCGACACGTCGTACGACGCGCTCTCGATGGACGACATCGCCCGGCAGGCGCACGTCGCCAAGGGGCTGATCTACTACTACTTCCAGTCCAAGCGCGGCTACTACCTGGCGATCATCCAGGACTCCGTCGCCGACCTGGTCTCCTACGCGGCGAGCGGTCTCGAACTGGCCCAGGTCGACCGGGTCCACCGCACCATCGACAGCTATCTGCGCTACGCCGAGCACCACCAGGCCGCCTACCGCACGATCGTCAGCGGCGGCGTCGGCTTCGACGCCGAGGTGCACGCCATCCGGGACGGGGTGCGCGAGGCGATCGTGGCGACCATCGCCGACGGCGCGTACGGCCGCGGCGACATCGGACCGCTGGCCCGGATGGGCCTGGTCGCCTGGGTGTGCGGCGTCGAGGGAGCCACCCTCGACTGGATCGACCGTCCCGTACTGTCCCGTACGGCCATGGGTGAGCTCCTGGTCAAGACGCTCGGCGGCACCCTGCGCGCCATCGAGGAACTCGACCCCTCCTGCCCCGCGCCGCCGCCCGCCCGCCGGGACGGCTGACCCTCGAGGGCGGAGGCCCGTGGCCCCGTCCACAGGAGGACTGGACCAGTGGGGTCAAAGATGCGGACCGCTTTCGCGACATTCGATCAAGATGAGAAATTCTTGAAGTAAGCGGTCGTTAACTGGTGACTGGGTGTCTCCAATCGGGCATACTCACTGCGCACAGCCGCTGGTCAGCCGCTTCCGCGACCCGGGAGCCAAGCCGCGGCGGGACCGAAACAGACCTGGCGGAGCCGCCTCCACCCAAGGCGCACTCCGCCTAGGTGCCCGACAGGGAGGAGAGCGTCGCCATGCCCGAGCGCCCCCCGCAGCCGGTGGAACGGCAACTGCCCACGGACGAGGCCCGGGATCTGATCTCGCTCGTCCGCGACATCGCGCAGCGCGAGATCGCACCGAAGGCGGCCGAGGAGGAGGACGCCGGACGCTTCCCGCGCGAGGTCTTCACCCTGCTCTCCGAAGCGGGCCTGCTCGGCCTGCCCTACGACTCCGAGTACGACGGCGGCGACCAGTCCTACGAGGTCTACCTCCAGGTCCTGGAGGAACTCGCCGCGGCCCGCCTGACCGTCGGTCTCGGCGTCAGCGTGCACACCCTGGCCTCCTACGCCCTGGCGGCCTACGGCACCAAGGAGCAGCAGGTCGAACACCTGCCGGCGATGCTGGGCGGCGGTCTGCTGGGCGCGTACTGCCTCTCCGAGCCGTCGTCCGGTTCGGACGCCGCCTCCCTGCGCACCCGGGCGGTGCGGGACGGCGACGACTGGGTGATCACCGGGACCAAGGCCTGGATCACCCATGGCGGGGTCGCCGACTTCTACACGGTGATGGCCCGCACCGGCGAGGACGGCCCGCGCGGGATCACCGCGTTCCTGGTGCCCGCCGACGCCGCGGGGCTCGGTGCCGCCGCGCCGGAGAAGAAGATGGGCATGAAGGGCTCGCCCACCGCGCAGGTCAACTTCGACGGCGTCCGCGTCAGCGACGCCCGGCGCATCGGCGAGGAGGGTCAGGGCTTCGCCATCGCCCTGTCCGCCCTCGACTCCGGACGGCTCGGCATCGCGGCCTGCGCCATCGGCGTGGCCCAGGCGGCGCTCGACGAGGCGGTCGCGTACGCCACCGGGCGGCAGCAGTTCGGACGGCCCATCGCCGACTTCCAGGGACTGCGCTTCATGCTGGCCGACATGGCGACGCAGATCGAGGCGGGCCGGGCCCTGTACCTGGCGGCGGCGCGGCTGCGGGACGCCGGCCGGCCGTTCGCCAAGCAGGCGGCCATGGCGAAGCTGCACTGCACCGACACCGCGATGAAGGTCACCACCGACGCCGTCCAGGTCCTCGGCGGGTACGGCTACACCGCGGACTTCCCGGCCGAGCGGTACATGCGCGAGGCCAAGGTCCTCCAGATCGTCGAGGGCACCAACCAGATCCAGCGGATGGTCATCGCCCGTCACCTCGCGGGTCCGGAGACCCGCTGAACTGACCGGGCCGCACCTGCGGGGCCGCCAGCCTGGCCCACTCCGGGTCGTGGCGGCCCGGCAGGGTGCGGCCACGGTCCGCCCAGGTGCGCAGCAGGGCGCGGTAGATGGGCGGGTCCTGGGGCTGCGGCGGCGGGAGCGGAACCGATTCCGCCGAGGCCGGGACGAACACGCGGCGGGTACGCCCGGGCGCCTGCTGGGTGGGGGTCATGCCAGGCCAACGCCACGGTGGGTGGGCAGGTCACCTGCCCACGTAATCGACCGTGAGTTCGCTCCGTGCCCCTGGTTCGGGGCCGTCACGTGTCTGGCCGCCGACACCTATCTGACGTACCGTCAACTCCCTTGCGTCCAGGGAGGCGAGTCATGGCCGACGACCGTCCGGTGCCGCTCGACGAGTACCCCGTGCATCAGGTGCCCCTGTCGATGAAGCACGTCGCGACCGGGGACCGGAACGCCTACGACCGCTGCGTCTTCCACGTCCTCGACCATCAGGGGCGCGCCCTGCTGATCCTCGGGCTCGGGGTCTACCCGAACCTCGGGGTGATCGACGCCTACGCGACGCTGCGCACCGGCGACGTGCTGCACGCGGTACGCGCCTGCGACGCCCTCGGCGAGGACCGGATGCTGCTCGAGGTCGGACCGCTGCGCATCGAGGTCGAGGAGCCGCTGCGCCGGCTGCGCCTGAGGTGCGACGACGCACTGTCGTACGACCTGACCTGGACCGCCGACTTCCCCGCCCTGTGGGAGCCCCACCACGTCCAGCGGCGCGGCGGCCGGCTCACCCTGGAGGGCCGCCGCTTCGTGCAGGCCGGCCACGCCGAGGGCGTGATCCGGGCCGGCGGCGAGGAGCTGCGGGTGACCGCCGCGGAGTGGACCGGCACCCGTGACCGCAGCTGGGGCGTGCGGCCCGTGCCCGGCGAGGACGGCGGGCGGCTGGCGCAGGACCATCCGACCGAGGGCTTCCACTGGATCTGGTGTCCGGTCCGCTTCGAGGACCGCTTCCTGATGGTCGTCGTCCAGGAGGACGCCGACGGCTACCGCACCCTGAACGACGCCACCCTCGTCCGCCCCGGCCATCCGGACCGTCGACTCGGGTGGCCCCAGGCCGAGATCACCTACCGGGCCGGCACCCGCCACCCCGAGCGCGCTCTCGTCCACCTCGGCGACCCGCGCGCACCGCAGGACCTGGAGGCCGAGATCCTGACCTCGTCCCCGCTCGCGATCGGCGCCGGCTACCCGCCGGCCGACGACTGGCAGCACGGCAGCTGGCGCGGGCCCGGCTGGACCGACAGCCGTACCTACGACCTGTCGGACCCCTCGGCGCACCCCCTCGCCGCCTACGGCGTCACCGACCACGCGGCCCGCTTCCGGCTGGACGGCCGGGTCGGGTACGGCATCTTCGAACACGGCTCGTTCGGCCGCCACGACCCGAGCGGCTTCACCGGCTTCGACTCGGTCGCACGGTGAGGAGGCCGACCTCATGACCACGCCATCGCGCCCGCGCACCACCACCCGCGACAAGGACGAGCTCACCGCCCGTCTCAACGCCTGGCTCGGCACCTTCCTGCCCGGTGCCAAGGCCACCGGCGTCACCGCCCCCGCGTCCAACGGCATGTCCAGCGAGACCCTGCTCTTCGACATCGAGCACCCCGAACCACCATTCACAGCTTGTGCGTTGCGGCTCGCGGCGGACCCGGCGGCGTACACCGTGTTCCCGGTGTACGACATGGGCCGCCAGCACCGCACGATGCGCCTGGTCGCCGACCGCACGGACCTCCCGGTGCCCCGGGTGGGCCGGCTGGAGGAGGATCCGGGCCCGCTGGGCGCGCCCTTCTTCGTGATGGAGCGCGTCGAGGGGCGCGTGCCGCCGGACGTGCTGCCCTACACCTACGAGGGGAACTGGCTGCACGCGGCGAGCGACGCCGAGCGAGAACACCTGGAAGCCGCGACCGTCGGGCTGTTGGCCCGACTCCACGATCAAGTACCGGTGGAACAGGCCGACTTCCTCGCGACACCGGGACAGGGCGACGCGCTGCGCCGCCATGTCACCGCCCAACGTGCCTACTACGACTGGGTCGTCGACGGACTTCCCCGCTCACCGCTCATCGAGGACGCCTTCGATCGGCTGGAGCAGCTGTGGCCGCGCGAGCCCGGCACGCCCGTCCTGAACTGGGGTGACGCCCGCATCGGCAACGTCGTCTACGACGGATTCGAACCCGCGGCCGTACTGGACTGGGAGATGGCGGCGCTCGCCCCGCGCGAGGTGGACCTCGGCTGGACGATCTACCTGCACCGCTTCTTCCAGGACCTCACGGTCGCGTCCGGACAGCGCGGGCTGCCCGACCTGCTTCGCCGCGACCGGGTGGAGCGGCGGTACGCCGAACTCACCGGCCACACACCGCGCGACATGGACTTCCACATCCTGTACGCGGCACTGCGGCACGCCATCGTCATGCTGCGGGTCGCCTATCGCCAGGTGTACTTCGGCGAGGTCGCCGTCCCGGCGGATCCGGACACACTGATCCTGCACCACGGCAGCCTGCGTGCCATGGTGCAGGGCAGTCGTCGGGACTGAGCGGGACGCCTCAGGCGGCGGCCCGGCGCATCACCGGCACGCGCATCGGGCGCGAGCCCGGGCCGCCGACGTGCGAGAAGGGCTGCGTCCGCCAGTCGAGTCCCTGGGGGAGCGTCAACAGGAGGGCGGTGTCCTGCTCCTGGAGCTCGACGGACTCGTCCGCGGGCTGCGCCGTGGCGGCCTCCCGGCCCGTACCGGCGCACACCGTGAGCCCGAACGGATTCCACGGCGAGGCGCACAGCGCGTGCTCCGGCAGGACCTCCTCGTCCGCCAGCAGGGCGATGGGCTGCGCGCAGTCCGGGCAGATCACCCGGAACATCTCGAAGGTGTCGTACGCGTCGAGCTCGTCGCCGTCGAAGTCGTCGGGTTCGACGCCCTCCGGCGTGGGCTCGACCAGCGGCTGCTGCCGCTTGGGAACGGTACGACCAGGGCGCTTAAGACTCTGCATGGGATTCTCCCCCTCGGGCTGGGCCGTGAAGGCACTGCGGCCTCGACCACAGCAAGCACTTCCCGTCCGGTCTCGGCGGTAATCACGAGGGCATCACGGAGACGGCCCGGACGCTGTGGCGTTCGTCACATGCCGCTCGCAGATGCCCCACACAGTGGATTTATCGCCCTACCGACTCCTCCACCGACTCCTCCACCGACTCCTCCACCGGCTCCTCCACCGGCTCCGGGGCGGCCCCTTGGCGGCTCCGGGGCGGCCCCTTGGGGGCTCCGGGGCGGCCCGCGACCGACCGCCTGTCGCCTCCCGGTCGGCCCGCGACCGACCGCCTGTCGCCTCCCGGCCTGCCCGCGGCGACCGACTCCCAGCCGAACCTCAGTCGACTCACAGCCGACCGCCCGCCGCCTCCCGGCCTACCCGCACCCGACAGCCTGCCGCCTCCCGGTCGGCCCGCGACCGACAGCCTGCCGCCTCCCGGCCGAACCTCAGTCGAACCCCAGCCGACCGCCCGCCGCCTCCCGGCCGGCCCGCGACCGACCGCCTGCCGCCTCCCGGCCGGCCCGCGACCGACCGCCTGCCGCCTCCCGGCCGGCCCGCGACCGACCGCCTGCCGCCTCCCGGTCGGCCCGCAGCCGACCGCCTGCCGCCTCCCTGCCGGCCCGCGACCGACCGCCTGCCGCCTCCCGGCCGGCCCGCGGCGACCGACTCCCAGCCGAACCTCAGCCGAACCCCAGTCGACTCACAGCCGGACGCCGGTCACATCACGAACCGGGTATGACCTGGGCCGCTCAGGTATCGGAGGAGATCAGACGCCCTGTAGGTTCTTGCGCCATGGAGGAGCTCGACCGTCAGATCGTTCAGCTGCTCGTCAAGGACGGGCGGATGAGCTACACAGACCTCGGCAAGGCCACCGGCCTGTCCACGTCGGCCGTGCACCAGCGCGTACGCCGGCTGGAGCAGCGTGGCGTCATCCGCGGCTACGCCGCCGTCGTCGACCCCGAGGCCGTGGGGCTGCCCATGACCGCCTTCATCTCGGTGAAACCGTTCGACCCCAGCGCCCCCGACGACATCGCCGACCGCCTCGCCGGCGTGCCCGAGATCGAGGCCTGCCACAGCGTCGCGGGCGACGAGAACTACATCCTCAAGGTGCGGGTGGCGACCCCGCACGAACTGGAGGAACTGCTGGCCCGACTGCGGTCGCTGGCCGGCGTGTCCACCAGGACGACCGTGGTCCTCTCGACGCCGTACGAGGCACGGCCGCCGCGCGTCTGACCCACCTGCGTGCGGGGCCGCCGCGGGCAGGCGGGAGACTGTTCCCCATGAGTGAGCGCACCGCCGAACCGAAGACCGTCCTGCTCCGCCGCGGAGAAGTCCACAGCCCCGCCGACCCCTTCGCGACCGCGATGGTCGTCGAACGCGGCCAGGTCGCCTGGGTCGGCTCCGAGGGCGCGGCCGACGCCTTCGCGGAGGGCGTCGACGAGGTGGTGGATCTGGACGGCGCCCTGGTCACCCCGGCCTTCACCGACGCGCATGTGCACAGCACCGCCACAGGGCTCGCGCTGACGGGCCTGGACCTCTCGTCCGCGCCGTCCCTGGCGGCGGCGCTCGGCCTGGTGCGGGACTTCGCGGTCGCCCGGCCCGAGGACCGGGTCCTGCTCGGCCACGGCTGGGACGCCGCCCGCTGGCCCGAACGGCGCGCTCCCCGGCGGGACGAACTGGACGAGGCCACCGGCGGCCGGCCGCTCTACCTCAGCCGGATCGACGCCCACTCGGCCGTCGTCACCACCGCTCTGCTGGAGCTGGCGCCGCGCGCACGGACCGAGGCCGGCTTCGTGGCCGGGGAACCCCTGACCCGCGGGGCCCACCACGCCGTCCGCGCCGCCGCGTTCGCGGCCGTGACGGAGCAACAGCGCGTCGCGGCCCAGCGCGCCGCCCTCGCCCACGCCGCCTCCCTGGGCATCGGATCGGTCCACGAGTGCGGCGGACCGGAGATCTCCTCCGAGGACGACTTCACGGGCCTGCTGCGGCTCGCCGCCGAGCGGCCCGGACCGCGCGTGGTCGGCTACTGGGCCGAGCAGGACGTCGAGAAGGCACGCGAGCTGGGCGCGACCGGGGCCGCCGGGGACCTGTTCGTCGACGGCGCCCTCGGCTCCCACACCGCCTGCCTGCACCAGCCCTACGTGGACGCCGACCACACGGGTGCCGCCTACCTCGACGCCGTCGCCGTCGCCGCGCATGTCGTCGCCTGCACCGAGGCGGGCCTCCAGGCGGGCTTCCACGCGATCGGCGACGCCGCGGTGTCCTCGGTCGTCGAAGGCGTCCGCGCGGCCGCCGAGAAGGTCGGCCTGACCCGCGTGCGCGCCGCCCGGCACCGCGTCGAGCACGCCGAGATGCTCACCCCGGAGACCGTCGCGGCCTTCGCCGAGCTGGGCCTGACCGCCTCCGTACAGCCCGCCTTCGACGCGCTGTGGGGCGGCGAGGACGGCATGTACGCCCAGCGCCTGGGCGCCGAGCGGGCCCGGACGCTGAACCCCTTCGCGGCGCTGCTGCGGGCCGGTGTACCGCTCGCATTCGGCTCCGACAGTCCCGTCACGCCCCTCGACCCGTGGGGCACGGTCCGGGCCGCCGCCTTCCACCGCACACCCGAACACCGCGTGTCGGTGCGCGCGGCTTTCACGGCCCACACGCGCGGCGGCTGGCGGGCGGTCGGGCGGGACGACGCGGGCGTCCTGGTGCCGGGCGCGCCCGCGGACTACGCCGTATGGCGCACCGACGCCCTCGTCGTGCAGGCCCCGGACGACCGGGTGGCCCGCTGGTCCACCGATCCCCGTTCCGGCACCCCTGGCCTGCCCGACCTCACCCCGGGCGCCGACCTCCCCGTCTGCCTGCGCACCGTGGTCGGCGGACGGACGGTTTTCGTACGGCCGGGCGAGTGATCTACCGCGGCGGCGGGGCGCCGATCGGCCCCCGCCACCGCGTTGTGCGACCTGCGCATCCTCCTCGCTGACCAGCATGTTCAGCAAGAATGCGCAGCTCGGAGGGGTGTTGACAGGCGACGGCGGGGGGCCGGTAGGTTCTGCCGGGTCCACCACCGGACGCCCTACCGGGGAACGTCCGTGCACTCGCCGCAGCGCCGCTGGGTCAGGGACGGTGTGCCGCACCGGGGCACCGTCACTGGGAGCCAGGCTCAGCGTCCGCGCCGACGAGGGAACGTTCCGGCCGGTCGGCAAGGTGTGACCGGGGTGGGGCCCGGGTGCTCAGTAGACAACGGCTTTCGGTCGACCCGCAGCCAGCGGGCCCCAGGTCGGCCCGAAGGGCGCCGGGCCCCCATCCGCCGTACAGCGGCGTACATACGAGCCCAAAACCACTCTCTTACCCCGCTCTTGCGGAATCGACACCACCGGTGGAACGTGCTGTCACGTCATCGCAGGCCGCGGCCACTATGGTGGACCTCTGCGTACGGACATGAAGGGGCAGCAGTGAACGACGGCGACGGGACCCTGGCGGGACAGGCCCGGGGCAGGCAGTTCGGTCCGCTCGGCACTGCCTTGGTGATCATTCCGACCTACAACGAGGCGGAGAACATCAAGGCGATCGTCGGCCGGGTGCGAGAGGCGGTCCCCGAGGCGCACGTGCTCGTGGCCGACGACAACAGCCCCGACGGCACCGGCAAACTCGCGGACGAGCTGGCGGCCGGGGACGGTCAGGTCCACGTGTTGCACCGCAAGGGCAAGGAGGGCCTCGGCGCCGCCTACCTCGCGGGCTTCCGCTGGGGCCTGGAGCACGACTACGGCGTCCTGATCGAGATGGACGCCGACGGGTCCCACCAGCCGGAGGAGCTGCCGCGTCTGCTGACCGCGCTCAAGGGCGCGGACCTCGTCCTCGGCTCCCGCTGGGTGCCGGGCGGCCGGGTGGTGAACTGGCCCAGATCCCGGGAGTTCATCTCCCGCGGCGGCAGCCTCTACTCGCGCCTCGCCCTCGACCTGCCGTTGCGCGACATCACCGGCGGCTACCGCGCCTTCCGTCGCGAGACCCTGGAGGGTCTCGGCCTCGACGAGGTCTCCTCGCAGGGCTACTGCTTCCAGGTCGACCTGGCCCGCCGCGCGGTCAAGGCCGGCTACCACGTCGTCGAGGTCCCCATCACCTTCGTGGAGCGCGAACTCGGCGACTCCAAGATGAGCAAGGACATCCTCGTCGAGGCGCTGTGGCGGGTCACGGCGTGGGGCGTGGGGGAGCGGGTCGGCAAGATCACGGGCCGGGGCGGTCCGACGGAGCGGCCGCAGCGCTAGCCGCGGGGACCTGTCGATCAACCCCTTATCCCGCGCTGAGCCCGGCCCGGGCACACTGGGAGCATGACGACAGGCGCTCCGACCCCTTCTTCACCCGTCCGGCCCCCGCGTTCCCGGCTGCGGACCTACCTGCCGCTCGGCGTCGCCGCCTGGATGGTGCTGGAGGTCTGGCTGCTGATCGTGGTCGCGGGCGCGACGAGCGGCTTCACGGTGTTCCTGTTGCTGCTCGCCGGGTTCGTGCTCGGCGCGGTGGTCATCAAGCGGGCCGGTCGGCGCGCCTTCCAGAACCTGAACGCGGCGATCCAGAGCGGCGGTTCCCCCGCGAAGGGCGGCGGCAACGGCCTGATGATGCTCGGCGGGCTGCTGCTGATGATCCCGGGCCTGATCTCGGACGCGATGGGTCTGCTGCTGCTGATTCCGCCGGTCCAGAAGGCCGTGGGACGGTACGCGGAACGCACCGTCGAACGCTCCCTGCGCCAGGCCGGTCCCGGCACCCTCGGCGACGCCTTCCAGCAGGCCCGTATGCGCCGTCCGGACGGCAAGGTGGTCCAGGGAGAGGTCATCAGGGACGAGCCGGGCGGCGCGGCCGAGGAGCCCAGGCCGCCGCTGACGCGCTGACGCGCCGGGCGTCGCTGTTCCTGGTGCTCGGGTCTGCCTGCGGGCCGTGATCGGGCCTTCCTGCAGGCCTCCCCTCGGTGGCCCCGGCGATCTCCCCAGGCCCGGCCGGCCATGTCCTTCTTGTACGCCCCTGCCGGGTCGGGCGGACACAGAGCCTGCCGGGCCGGGCGCACAGATCCTGGCGGCCCGGACGTACGGCTACGACCGCGGGCGCCGCACGGAGATTCCCGTGCGG
>NZ_JBHWCC010000102.1:0-12640 GCF_042735715.1 Streptomyces sp. NPDC059582 | reverse complement strand
CTGCGTCCGGAGTCGTCGACGCGGCCTGACCCATACCTGGCACCACGGCGCCGTCCCCTGTTGCGGGGCCGGCGCCGTCGTCATGTGACCTCCCGCATCGACGGACGGCCGGTGCCTCTGTGACGGGGCAAAGGATCGCCCGAAGGCCGCTTTCATGGCTGGTGAACTGCCATAACCCTCACTGAAGCCTTCTCGGCAACGCATTGTGACGTTCTGTGACCTTCTTTGAGGTGGTGCGTCCGTGTTCGAGCTGGAGCTGGAGCTGGAGCTGGAGCTGGAGCTGGAGCAGGACGAGGGTGGCGCGGGCGATCCGCGTGATGGCAGCAGGGTCGAGGCTGACCCTGCGCAGGGCCTTGAAGGTGACCTTGAGCAAGGCGTTGGCGCGTTCGGCGATGCTGTGGACGCCCCGGATGACCTTGTTGAATGCCTGCTGGTGCTCGGTGAGTTCGCCGCCCTGGGGCTTCTTGACCGGGTGACGAAAGCCGCGGCCGCCGTTTTCGTAGCCCAGGTCGGTCAGGGTCGGGACGTCCAGGGCGGCAGCGAGGCGGTTGAGGGCGTCGAGCAGGCCGTGGCTGCGGGCGCAGGTGGTGTCGTGCTCCCGGCCTGGACGGACCGGGGAGACCCAGATCGGCCAGCCGTCCGCGACGGAGATGACTTGCACGTTGCCCCCATGATGCTTGTGCTTCCCGGACCACCAAAGATCCGCGCCGTTGGGGCCGGGGGCGGCGACGCGGTCGGTGCGGATGACGGAGCCGTCCAGGTTGAAGTGGGTGTATCCAGCCGCCGCGGCCCGCTCAAACGCGGTGGACACGTCCGGTGCGTGGTCGGCGAGCACGGTCAGGCCCTCGTGCAGGTAACGGTAGGAGGTGGGCAGCGCGATGACGTTGTCGGGGGCGAGCTGGGACAGCCGGGCGCCGTCGACGAACCACCGCAGGACCAGCACCGCCTGCTTGAAGACGCCCAGCGCCCGAGTCTTCTTGCGGTGCCGACCCGCTGCCTGTGCTCGTGCAGGAGTCGGGCGAAATGCTCGGCGGTCGCCCGACTGACACCGAGGACGGCGGTATAGGTGATACTGGAGGGCACGTGAAGCCTTTGGTCTTACGGAACTTGATCTTCGCAGACCCGTTCCTACCAAGGGCTTCACCTGCGTCTGACGCCAGGTCATCAACCCGGCTCCGGACACCACACCCCGTCCACGTGTCGGCGTGCAGGCCGCACAGCCAGGAACGGATGAACGTGCACAACGTCGTGTAGATGGCCAACGAGATGCGCAGCGGCTCGTGCTGCGCTCCAGCAGCTCACCCCCGACCAGCAGACCCAGCGAGACCACGGGAAGGGTGACACGGTCTCCGCAGCCGAGCGACGAAAATCGCTCGACCGGGCGCTTGCCGGTCCCGATACTCGCCATCGTGATCGCGCTACCGGTGCTGTGGCTGTATGGGGCGTCAGGGGTCGGGAAGACCACCGTGGCCTGGGAGGTGTTCGTCCAGCTCGCCGGGGCGGGCACGCCCACCGGATATGTGGACATCGACCAGCTCGGGATGTGCTATGCGCCGCCGACGCCACGGCACTGGGCGCCCGAGCCGGACACAGATCCGGGCCGCCATCGGCTCAAGGCACGTGCTCTCGACGGGGTGGTGACCAACTTCCTTGACGCCGGTGCCCGGTCTCTGGTCGTTCCGGGCGTCACCGATCCGGATCGCGGGGTGGACGCCGACCTCGTACCGCACGCTACGGTGACTGCCTGTCGGCTGCGGGCCGAGCCGGCGGAGCTGGGCCGACGACTGGCCGCCCGCGGTCGCCCGAACGAAGACCTCGCAGAGCAACTCGCGTACGCCGACGCCCTCGACCGCGCCTTCCCGACCGATCTCTGCATCGACACGACCGGGCTGACCGTCACCGAGGTCGCCGACCGGGTCCGGGCGCGCACCGGGTGGCCCGATCTGTGGGCACGGATGGAAGACCCGAGCATGATGCGACGGGAACCGGACCGCACGCCGGGCGAGATCCTCTGGCTGTGCGGGCCGGCCGCCGTCGGCAAGTCCACCGTCGGCTGGCAGGTATACCAGCAGGTCCGGCGGGCCGGTGTGCACGCCGCGTTCGTGGACCTCGACCAGATCGGCTTCCACCGCCCCACCCCGGCCGGCGACCCGGGCAACCACCGGCTCAAGGCGGCTAACCTGGCCGCGGTCTGGCGGGCGTTTCGGGCCAACGGAGCGGGATGTCTGATCGCTGTCGGCCCACTCGACCGGCCCGAGGACATGGGGGCGTACGCCGCAGCGCTGCCTGCCGCCACGATCACACTGTGCCAGTTGCACGCCAGCCGACGGACACTGGCCGACCGGGTCAGGCGCCGGGGCAGAGGCATCACTCCAGCCCGGGGTCTCGCCGGCGACCAACTGATCGGGCAACCGCAGGCTCGACTACGCGAGATCGCCGACCAGGCGGCACGGGCCCTTGGCGCCCTGGACGGGCTTGGTGATCTGGGAGTGGTAACCGACGACCGGCCCGCAGGCGAGATCGCCGCGGAGATCCTCCGGCGTACTGGGTGGCCATCGCCAGTTCATTGAGCCTGGTACGCGAAGCGGGTGCGCGGGGCGCACCTTCATCCATACAGCGGTGCACGGTGACCCGCACACCGACATCACGCACTGCAATCGTCGGATTGCTGAGAAGACCTCACTGAGTTCGAGCCGTGTTCGAGGCCGGACGATGAACGACATGCTTCGACCGACCGGCAAATGGATCACTTGAGGCGTCGGGGCGGCCGTCCCAGCGGTAGCGGGCGGTCGAGCGTCGGATGAGCATGCGGATCGTGACGAAAGCGGTGACGGCGTCGTCGTCCGGGCGGGCCGGGACGTCGCTGGGCAACGCGCGGAAAGTAGTGGCGTGCTCGTTGACGATCTTCGTGGCGTCGGTGAGGTTACACCGTCGTTGTAGGTGCGCTTGATGTCACGGGCCTCGGCGAAGTGGCAGCCCAGGCAGGCGATGACGTGCTGGTGATTCGGTGGCGCTGAGCCACCGGCTCAGGACAATGCGTCCATGAGCATTCGAGCAGCACACGTGGACGAACTGCCTCTGCTGCAGGACATCGAGCAGGCTGCCGACGCGAGCTTTCGCGACGTCGGCATGCCAGAGATTGCCACCGGAGACGTTCTGCCACTCAACGAGCTGAAGCTACCACCAGGCGGGACTGGCCTGGGTCGCGGTGGATCGAGCAGACGCGCCCGTGGCCTACCTGGTCGCAATCCACGTTGATGTCAACCTCCACGTCGAGCAGGTCTCGGTGCGTTCCGGCAGTGCACGGGGACAGTCCCGCATGTCGAGGGGGCCGTGCGGCGGTACTACGGCCGTGCAAGGACGATGGCCTCTGTGCGTTCGACATCGTGGTGCGGGGCGTCACATGAGCCATCGAGGCAAGGCGAGCGGCGGCAGGCCAGTCAATGTGCAGACAACGAGCCCATACAGGACCTATTAATGCCCAACCTCAACTCGTAAAGGACGCATCAACCACCGACCAATCCGAGGTCCTGCGTGGCAGCATCAATGCGTCATACATGACGTCGCACATGTTCGTCGAGCAGTGCGAATCGAGAACGTCTCCGTCTCGCAAGGATTGAGCTAAACATGATCAAGAATGTCCGACTTAAGTCGACTGTGGTCGCCATGGTGGCCGCCGGAGGTTTTCTCACCTTCGCCCCCAGCGCTAGCGCGGCTGGGAACTGCACCCACTACGGCACCCCCGGTTATATACAGTATTTTTCCGACAATAACTTCCAGGGTGATTGCTACGAGTTGCAGGAGTGGCAGGTCAATTACAACCTGAAGTACACTCCCGCCGGCAATATGGACAACAGGATCTCGTCGCTCCGAAGCTGGTCGAGCTATGGACATAGCTTGTGGTCAGAGACGGGAGACTCCGGCCAGAAGTTCACGTTCGGTGCGAATGAGCAATGGGCGAGCCTTCCGGCGTGGATCAATGATCAAGCCTCTTCGGTCGGATAAATTCAGCAAAACTCACGAAGGTCTTGGCGAGTTCCTTACTTTCAAAACGCCAGTCACCGCGTGACGTCTGTGCGGGGCGGATGAGGCGAAGCTCTCGGTCAGTTGCGGCACCGAGGTCGACGTTCCTCGCGCCACGGCGAGACGCCCTCACCCCTCGCAGCACCAACCAGGGCAAGTTCAAGCGCAAAGCGACGGGCGCGCCGGGGCTGTTGATGTACGCGCAAGTCCCGGCCCACCCTTTCAAGAAAGAAACACCATGCGATTCAAAGAGGCCCTGATCGGGGCAACTGCCGGCCTTGCCATAACCGCTGGCGTCATCGGCACCTGCGCCGGAACCGCCACCGCCTCCGACAAGAGCCCCGACACGATCCGTACCAGCGCCGGAACCGCCACCGCCAGGCCTGCCAATGCGCAGGGTGTGTACTGGAAGCTGTGCGATGCGACCTACATGGCCTACTGCATGGCGCAGGGTTTCTACGAACCCCCGCGGTCTGCCGACCTTCGTAAGCAGGGCATGAACGACAAGATCTCGTCTCTTGCGACCAATGCCTACGCCATCGAGACCTGGAATGACGTGAACTTCCAGGGGGCTTACGGGTACTTCAAGCCGAATTTCGTCTGGAATGAGCTGTCGTACCCCTACAACGACGCCATCAGCTCGATGTCCTATCCCGAAGCCTGACGGCCACCCCAGGGGGCAGAAGCAATCACATCGTGGGCTTCTGCCCCCTGGGGCCCGTGAACCAGTCTCCGAGTGTGCACAGCACCTGCGGCACGCGTCACTGTCCAGGGACAGTGCCATTCGCAATTCATGTCTCTGCGCGCCGATCCTAGATCCTGGCTTTACGTCACTTCTCCTGGACGTCCGGGATCTGCCCGAACCCCCGAACGACCGATACACGGTAATCTGCGATGTCAAACGACCCTACGGGACTTCGCCCGCCTGTCCGGGCACGCCGCCTCCCAATGCTGCCGACCAGTTCGCAGCCACGAATTCACTCCGCGACGGCCGCTAGCCACCTGAACGGTGCCTGCGCAGCATGGTGGACCGTCAGCCGCTCTGCCGGGCGGAGAGCGTACGCCTCGGTCCTATCGGTCGGTTTGAGTGCAGCGGTGCTCGCCGGCTGCAGCTCCCCGCACGACGACAGCCGGCCCCCCACAGCTACCCTGACAGCCGCATCGGCGCCACAGATGGTGCACCTTCTCGAGACCTTGCTCCCCGAAGGGAAGTTTTCTGCGCAGCGAGGGCAGGGACAGGAGCGCGGCGACAAGCCGGGACCGCCGCCCTCTGCTGAACTGGTCTTCGAGCGGGACGGGAGGGCGGCGAAGGTGCGGGTCGCCCTCACCTGGTATCCCGTCCCCATCCCCGATCAGTTCACGCAATGCCCGGATTCGGCCTACAACCCCTACAGCCAATGCACGCAGCACACGCTGCCTGGTGGAGTCAGGGTTGTATTGGACCGGTCTCCCGAACACGAGGGAAACCCGTCCGGCGCCAAGCTCTACAGCGCACTGGTGACGTACAAGGACGGCAAGCAGGTCTTGGTATCCCAAAGCGGCAGCACCAATGAAGAGGGCGACAATGCGGAGGTCAGGGAAGCCTCTTATCCGTTGACGCTCGAGCAGCTCTCGGAGATCGCTATCTCCACTGTGTGGAAGCCCGTTCTCTCGGCGATGCCCGAGCCGCCCAGCGGTGGCCCTCGGACGGGATCGGTCTCCCGGATGACCGGACAGCAGATCAGCCACCTCATCGAGCAACTGCTGCCGCCAGGACTGCAGGCTGCGCAGGCCGACGGGTCGGCGGGCTTCGGACACCTCACGGTCGATGACGGCCACGGCAAGAGCCTGGTAGCCGTGAACGTCCAGCGGTGGAAGCCCGACGACGCCACCATGGCACAGTTGTTCAAGAAGGCCGACATGCTGCCTGACGGCACCCTCGTCAGCATCCGCAAGGGTCCCGCACTCAAGGGCGGCAAGGGCGCGATCCAATGGTCCGTCGACACTCTCCGCAAGGACGGCCTGCGTGTCGTGATCTCCGCAGTCAACGCACGCGCCTACCGCCTTCCAGCCAGCCGCAGCGAACCCGCGCTGGACATCCAGCAACTCCAGGGCATCGCCTTGGACACCGCCTGGGAACGCGCGAGCCGCTGACCCGAAATTGGTGACGACCAGATCTCCGGGCCGCCGGGTCACCGCGTCGGACGACGACGCCGCCCCGCCGTACAGTCCGTGGTCGCACGGCGGCAGAACGGCGCACGCGAATGCGGCCGAGCGACGCCACCACCGTGCGCGTGCGCGTGCTGGTGTTCTGGGAGTTGGGGACGAAGGCGCGGCCGTTGAGCGGGAACGGTGCCCGCAGGAGCGTCGGCGGGATGACCGTCAGCCCGGGGCGGATGCCCAGCAGCCTGTACGCCGCGATCAGCCCGACGAGTGCGATGGCGAGCGAGGCGGGGAACGAGAGGACCGGCAACGGCGTCAGGCACACGCTCGTCTCATCGGCGCACACACGGAATGGCGCCAGGTAGCTGCTGCGCTGGTCAGCGTTCGTGGCCACCAGTCCTGCAGTCCGCCGGCCGTGGGGGCCCTGGCGCTCCCGGCAATGTCGCTCCTGAAGGCTTCGGCCTGCCATGGGGGTGGTGTGACGGCGAAGGGGGCGTCTAGGGGGTGTATCGGAAGTGGCTTGGGTGGGTGTTGGTTCGTCAGTCCCGAGGCGGGGCGGCGAGCCAGCGGTCGTCCTGGAATTCGGCGGGGACTTCGTCCTCCCCCGGATCGATCCCGCGGCGTTCCAGTTCGTCGAACCATCGGTCCCGTTGTGACTCGGGGAGGCGTCGTCCGCACCAGGGGCAGAAGTCGATGGTGATGCTCGACGTGCCGCCGTCGTGGATGATCAGCCCGTACTCCTGGAACTTGGCGCTGAATTCGATCAGTGCATCCGGGCAGGCGAAGGGGCCGTCGTGCTGGTCGCAGTGCACGTTCACGCGGCGGCTCATCGCTTCGCAGCAGTGGGTGGTCATGACCTTGGCTTTCTGGTGATCGACTCGATGACCAGAAGTAGATCACGGTCTGTAATGATCACCGGGTGGCACGTGGAGATCTGACGGATATGCAGTGGGCTCGGTTGGTGTCGTTGTTGCCCAAGGGCATGAAACCCGGACGTCCACCGAGGTGGAGTCGGCGGCAGCTGATCGACGGCATACGGTTCCGTACCCGGACCGGAGTCCCGTGGCGGGATATACCGGAGCGATACGGACCTTGGGCCAGGTCGTACGACCTGTTCCGCCGTTGGCAGCGGGACGGCACCTGGCAGCGGATCTTCAGCGAACTGCAGGCCCAGGCCGATGCCAAGGATCTCATCACCTGGGACCTCAACATCGATTCCACCGTATGCCGGGCCCACCAGCACGCTGCCGGGGCGCGGAAAAGGGGGACCTGCAGAAGGAGCCGCCCGGCGGGATCACCGTCGAGCCGGACGACCACGGCCTTGGGCGCTCGCGCGGCGGTCTGACCACCAAGCTCCACCTGGCCGTCGAGCAGGGCCAGAAGCCGATGGCCGTCGTGATCACGGCCGGACAGCGCGGTGACTCCCCGCAGTTCGAACCTGTCCTGAAGAAGGTCCGTGTCGCCCGCCCGGGCGCCGGACGGCCCCGGACCCGGCCCAACCGGGTCCGTGCAGACAAGGCGTACGCGTCCCGCAAGAACCGCGCGACACGGAATGCGATGCACCATCCCGGACAAGGCTGACCAGGCGGCCCACCGCAAGAATCGCGGCTCTCGCGGTGGCCGGCCGCCCAAGTTCGACGCCGAGGATTACAAGGCCCGGCATGCGGTCGAGTGCGGGATCAACCGGCTCAAAAGACACCGCGCCGTGGCGACGCGCTACGACAAACTCGCGGTCCGCTACGAGGCGACCGTCCTCGTCGCAGCCATCAACGAGTGGCTGTGACCAGCACATTCGATACACGCCCTAGGTCATGGGCCAAGTAGGAAGGGTCTTGCGCGGAAATTTCCCAGCCCTGGGCGACGTGAAGGTGGGCGCACCAGGAGTGCGAGTCCGGGGCGGGTTGATCAGGGCTGGTCTTCGTCCGGGTATAGGTATGTATCGTTCTCGGCGTAGTAGACGACTGCCTCGCATGCCTGTTGCGGGGAGGGAATGGCCCCGTCATGGTGCGCACGCCAGGTTTCCAGGACGTCGTGGATCAGGGCGGTTGCCAGGAGGTAGGTGCGGCCCTCTGCATCTGGCCGGCTTGTGCCTTCCCGGTCGGCGACAGCCATCGCGTCGCTCCGCGCAGTCCAGGGCTCGCTGGCGAAAACGGTCAGACCGTCATCCTTCTCAGTCAGTTGGCTGATCAGTTCTGCAAGTGTCACCGGGTACTCCGGTTCGGCGCCGGGCGGCTGCGGCAGCCTCTGGCCGCATTGCCCCAGCCTAGGCCGCCGAAGGCCGGCTCGTCCTGGCCGTGGACGTGAGTAACCGGCTGCGGGCGGACGCGCCGAGGAGTGGTCGAAGGGTGTGGGTGCCGGGGCGGACTGCCGCCCCGGCACCACACCCAGTGACTGGACCAGGCCACTTGAATGTGGGTGGTGCAGGCTCGGCGGTGCTGGGCTGAGAGGACGTCGGGGTGTCGTGCGTTCTTGTCCCGCCGGCGAAGGCTGGCGTGCAGGGCCCGGCTCAGCACGGTGTGGCTTGGGTGGTTCGGGTGGGCGGGGGTGAACTGCCGCAGCGGGCCTGACCCGGGGGCGTGCTCGGGCGGTCGCTTCGGCTGCTGAGGGTTCTACATGTGGTGCTTGTCGGCTGGTGTCTTGAGGAGCCGGTTCAGCTCGTTCGCGGCCTCGTCGTACCCGGCGTCGTGGATCCGTTGCAGCTCGCGCAGGTCGCCGGCGGCGGCCGCGCGTTGGGTGAGAAGGAGCCCGGCGTGCAGGGATCCCTCGTCCAGCAGCTCACTTAGCTCCCCGACCTCGTCGGCTGCGTCGGCAAGGTCGGCCAGCCGGTCCAGAGCGCTCTCGTTGCCCTCGTCGGCCAGCTCGCGCAGGGTCTCCCGGTCGATGTTCGTGTTCGCCATGACGCCATGGTGCAACCCTGCCCCTGGGGCAAGGTCAAATGGGACGATGGCCAGGTGATCACCATCGGGCAGCTGGCCAGGTACGTCGGAGTGTCGGTCAAGACCATTCGCGTCTATCACGACAAGGGGCTGCTTGCCGAGCCCGGCCGTGATGCGTCCGGCTACCGGAGGTACGGCGCGCACGACGCCATCGACCTGATCAAGATTCGGACGCTCGCCGAAGCCGGAGTCCCGCTGGCTCGTATCCGGGATCTGAGATCAGCGACCGGGCAGGAGTTCCAGCAGGCGCTGCGCGAGATCGACGACGAGCTGACCGCCCGCATCCGTCGGCTGCGAACCACGCAAGGGCGCCTGCACCGGCTTGCCGCCGGACATCTGGCACCGCTGCCCACCGAGGTCGATGCTCATCTGAAGGACCTGGTCCGATGGGGGTTCACCCCTCGGTGGGTGGATCTGCAGCGTGATCTGTGGATCCTCGTGTTCGCCACCCACCCGGACCGGGCGATCACCCTGTTTCAGGATCAAGCCGAGACTCTGGCCGATCCCGTGCTGCGGCAGCTCTTCCACGACTACGACGGCGCGCACGACCTCGACGCCGGCGATCCTCGCATCGACGACCTCGCCCGCCGGATCGGCGAGGCGATCCGGGAACGCTACGGACCCGGCGAACTGCCCGAGCTGCATGCGGCCTCCGAGATCCCGGCCCTCATCCAGGGCACGGTCGACGCATCGTCCCCGGCATGGCAGCGGCTCGGCCTGCTCATCGGCGCACAGTTGGACGCATGAGGCGACGCTTCGGGCACAGTGAGGCGCGACGCTGCGCTTGTCGCGGTTGACGTTCAGGTCCAGTGCCGTCGTGCTGAGCGATCGTGACTCACCCGCATGGTGTAGAAGGGCGACTCGACCGAGGAGCCCGGCAATAGAGGATTCCGGCCGCCGAGGATTCCGCCGCCGTCTACGTCCACACGAACGTCATCAAGGATCTGGGGCGCGTACGGACCCATCACACGGTCGACAGATCGATCGCTCGCAACCCGTGCTTCCACTCGGACCTCGGCTTCGATGCATCTGCCATGCAACGCTAATGGGAACCACGGCGGACGGAATCATCAAACCTGGAAAATCGGTGTCATCGCAGTGGTCACACCATTCTCCGGAATTATCCTATGATGGCGTTCTCGGGGAAATAATCAACGGTGGAGGTGTGCTTCGAATACCTCACGCGCTAGGGCGACAAGGTCCTTGAGGTCGCCGTGTGCGCGGTCGCGGCGCCAGATCAGAGCGGTCTTCAACTCAGGCTGGAAGTCACCGATCGGCAGCACCAGAACGTTCTCCTCGTAATATCTGCGCATCGGACTTTCCGGCGCAAGCATGGTAATGCTGAAGGCCATCCCGCAAGAAATCACTTCGGATATACCGGAGAAGCCGGTGTCGCTCAGATCGATCCGATCTCGGATACCGTGCTCCGCCAGTGAGTGGTCGATCACGTCGAAAAACGGCGGCCTGATCTCCTTGGCCGGGGCGACGTAGGCGAGTTCCTTGAGATCAGCGAGAGCGACGGAATCCCGCTCGGCAAAGCGATCGGCCGGCACCGCCGCACCCATGAGCTCGGACATGACCACCACCTGCTCCAAGCCCATGTCGCTCAGCGGCAACCGGGCCAGTGCGAGCGCGAGTTTGCCCTCGCGGACGCCGGTTGCCAGGGCCATGGTGCTGCCGGGCCAGCGCTGGAGCTCGAACCGCTCCTGGACGCAGTCGGTGAGCGTGATCACCCGGGAGCGGAGATCGGGGTGCAGCAGTGGAGGGATGCCCATCAGCACGCTGCAGGTTTGCGCGACAGTAGCCTCGTGCAGTCTCCAGGGGACGGCGTTGAACCGGTCGAGCAGGTCGCGCGCGATCGGCAACAGCGCCGAACCGGCCGGGGTGAGTGCCACACGGTGCGTGTCGCGGTCAAACAACCGCAGCCCGAGCTCCCGCTCCAGGTCCCTGACGCGCTGGCTCAACGGGGACGCCGCCATGTGGAGGCGACGGGCCGCCGCCGAGAAGTTCAGCTCCTCGGCGACCGCCACGAAATACCGCAGGTGCAGCATCTCCACAGGGCACACGATAGTACTCCCGGCGGAGCAGTGAGAGATTGCCTTCGGCGTCCGGCGCGACGACGTGGAATGTCGGCTCCGGCCGTTTCATCGAGCGGACCCTGCACGCCGCGACGTCAACAAGGTTGGCCACGCTCTCCTCGACGGTGACGTCGGTCGGGACGAGCGGCATCGGCACATCCTCCCTCGACAGGACGACCGCGCGCACCTTGCCGGCCGCACCCCCGGCGACTTCTCCCGTGAAATCCACCAAAGTGAGCTGCTTTCACTCCGCCGCCACCCCGGATTCACCCGAGTGGACCACGCGGGCGGGCGCACCGCCGCCGCCGCTTGAAGGCTGATGTGTCGCAGCCCTCGAGGAAAGAGAGCACAGAATGAAGATACTGGCGATACGCCGCCCCCTGCTCCGTGCCAAGAACCTGCGCGTCGCCACGGCAGGGTGCGCGGCCGCCGCCCTGTGCGCGGTGACGTCGGCTCCGGCCGTGGCGGAAGGCGGGACGAGCGGCACGAAGCCGACCATCGTCCTCGTACACGGCGCATTCGCGGACGGCTCCAGCTGGAACGGGGTGATCGAACGGCTGGAGCGCCGCGGCTACACCGTAATGGCCCCGTCCAACCCGCTGCGCGGGCTGTATAGCGACTCCGCCTACATCGCCTCGGTGCTGAAGTCCGTCAAGGGCCCCATCGTCCTGGCCGGGCACTCCTACGGCGGTGCCGTCATCAGCACGGCAGCGGCGGGCAATCCGCAGGTGAAGGCCCTGGTGTACATAGCCGCGATGATGCCCGACGTGGGTGAGAGCGGCATGCAACTGTCCGCCCGGTTCCCCAGCGCCCTCGGCACCGCAACCAACTCCGTGCCCTACCGGACCGCGAACACGAGCGGCACCGACCTGTACATCAAGCGGGACAAGGTGCGCCCCGTGTTCGCCGCCTGCTTGCCCGAGAGCCAGGCGAAGCTCGTGGCAGCCACCCAGCGTCCGGTCGCCACGACCGCCTTCTCCGAGCCGGCCAAGGTCGCGGCCTGGAAGGACATCCCGTCATGGGCCCTCGTGGCCCGGCAGGACATGGCCATCAACCCGGAGCTGGAGCGCTTCGAGGCCAAGCGCGCCCAGTCCCACACCGTGGAGATCGACTCCTGCCACGTGGCCCTCATCGCCCAGCCCGACGCCGTCGCCGACCTGATCCTCCACGGCGCGACCGCCGCCGGCTCCGCGCCGCAGACGACGAACCCGCAGGCGGCGAACCCTCAGATGGCGAGCACCGGTGGCGGCGGGGGCACCAAGCGGGCCGGCGTGCTCGGTGCCGCGTCCGCCGCGTTCCTCGCCGCGGGTGGCGCGGTCTTCCTCCTCGGCCGGCGTGCGCGCCGTCACACGCACTGACGGGTACCGGCACACGCCGAAGGCCGGTCGCTCACGCGGCCGAGGACAGCGACAGCGCGCGGGGCGCCGGGAAGGATTCCCGGCGCCCCGCGCGGCTTGGTTC
>NZ_JBHWCC010000101.1:0-16919 GCF_042735715.1 Streptomyces sp. NPDC059582 | reverse complement strand
ACGTGTTCGCGTCCGAGGACCGGCTCGGCACGTGGCGCCACCTGCTCGTGGCGGTCCGCTCGCCCCGGCGGATCTTCGCGGCGAAGGCGCTGGCCAGCCTGACCGTCATCCTGCTGCTCGTGGCCGGGCTGGCCTGTTCCAGCGCGGTCGGCGGGATGGTGGCGGTCGGCAACCAGCCGCTGGTCGGCCTCGACGGCCACCTGCTGACGTCGGCGGACGCCGCTGGGAAGGTCCTGCTCGCCTGGGTCTGCGTACTCGCCCCGACCCTGTCCCTGGCCGCGATCGGACTGCTCGGGTCCGTCACGCTGGGGCGGTCGCCGATGGGACTGCTGCTGCCCGCGCTCGTGGCGCTCGCTATGCAGCTGGCCCAGATGATGCCGCTCCCCGTCGCCGTACGCGTCGCCCTGCCGAGCTACGGATTCATCGCCTGGAACGGTCTGTTCACCAGCCCTGCGCAGCTCGGCCCGCTCCTGATCGGCGTCGTGGTCAGCCTGCTGTGGGCCGTGACCGCGACGGTGCTGGCCTACGTGCTGTTCATGCGACGCGACTTCACCAACCTGAGCTACGACGGCTCGGGGCGCCGCGCGGTCACCGCCGGAGCTCTGCCGCTCGTCGGACTGGTCGCCGGGACGGTCGCGGTCGTCACCGCGACGACCGGGGCCACGGGCTCCGGGATCGAGCAGGACAAGGTGCAGCGCTCAGTCGCGACGGCATTCGCCCACCTCTATCGCATGCAGACCCAGCAGCTCAACCGCCCCGCCGTCACCGAAGCGCAGTTGAAGGCCACGGCGACGTGTGACAAGGGCAGCATCAGGGTCGCAGCGGAGGGGCCGGGCAACGACTGGCGCTGCGTCGTCTCCTGGCATCTTCCCGGCGTCGAGGCGGTCGGCACGGCCATCTACCAACTCGACGTGACCCCGGACGGTCGTTTCATGGCCGATGGCGACGGACCGAAGGAAGTGAACGGCTACTTCCTGGTGCGAACCCCGGAGGGGGACGCACCGAACCCGATGTGGCAGTTCGACGGCAACGTCGACCTGCTCGCCACCTCGAAGGGATAGTTCCATGCAGGTAACACAGCAGCGCCGGAACAATGAAACGGCACAGATCAGCCTTTTCGGCAGACGCGTCGGCCGCCGGGCCACTCTGGTGACGGTGGGCATCGCTGTCGCCCTCGGCGTCACGGGCACCGCTGTTGCGCAGACGGGCCAGTTCGGCACCCAGCAGGTCGGCCAGGACACCGCCAACGGCCAGGTCATCTCCTCCGACCAGTACATCGCGCCGTACGGCAGCCGCACCGTCATCGACGACGGCAAGATCATGTCGTCCGTGGTCAGCCCGGACGGTACGCACCTCGCCGCCTCCATGGCCGACGGCGATGCGGCGCTGGTCATCATGGACCTCGAGACCGGGCAGGTGAAGCAGAAGGTCGGCACCTCTTCGGTGGACGACCTGCGTATCCAGAGCGGCGCCGTCGGCCAGGAGGGCCCGACGTACTCGCCCGACGGTTCGCAACTGTGGCTGGGCCAGGGGGATGGTTACACCAAGTTCACTGTGAACTCGGACGGCACCCTCGCCGACCCGACGGCCATCTCGATCCCGGCGGACGGTTCCAGGCACGCGCTGGTGGGTGCGGCGGTGTTCTCTGCCGACGGCTCCACCGTGTACTCCGCGGTCAACGGCCAGAACCGGGTGGTCGCCATCGACTCGGCGAACGGGGCCATCAAGCAGAGCTGGGCCGTGGGCAACGCCCCCCGTGGCATGGCCATGGTCGGCAACAAGCTCTACGTCAGCAACGAGGGCGGGCGTCCGGCCAAGACCGGCGACACCACGATCAACTCCTACGGCACCCAGGTGCCCGCCAACCCGGACACCGGTTCCAGCACCACCGGCACGGTCAGCGTCATCAGCCTGGCAGACCCGTCAGCCACCGTCGGAAGCATCGACGTCGGTCTGCACCCGACCGCCGTGTACGCCAAGAACGGGACGGTGTTCGTCACCAGCACCGCCGACAACAAGGTGTCGGTCATCGATACCGCCAACGACAAGGTCGTCCAGACCATCGCCACCCAGCCGTGGCCGGAGGCGTCGGTGGGCTACGAGCCCGACGCGGTGACGCTCACGGACGACGGTCATCTGCTGGTGACACTGGGCCGCGCCAACGCGGTCGCCGTCTACCGGTACAAGTCCCCGCAGGATCCGGTCGGCTACGTCGGCCTGCTCCCGACGGACTACTTCCCCTCGGAGATCACCACCGTGGGCAAGAACGTGGTCGTCTCCAACACTCGTGGTATCGACGCCCGACGCCCCACCAGCAAGGCCGGGCACGGCACCCACGACACGACGTCGAGCCTGACGCAGTTCACGCTGCCGGACGACAGCGTCATCAGGTCCGAGACCCGCAAGGTCTTCCAGCAGAACGGCTGGACCCGCGGCTCGGTCGAGCTGGCCAAGGGCAAGGGCCACAAGAAGCCGGTACCGGTCCCCGTGCGGCTCGGCGATCCGTCGACGATCAAGCACGTCTTCCTGCTCGTCAAGGAGAACCGGACCTACGACCAGATCTTCGGTGACATGCCGCAGGGCAACGGCGATGCGTCGCTTGCGCAGTTCGGCGAGAACGTGACACCGAACCAGCACACGCTGGCTTCGCAGTTCGGGCTGTACGACAACACGTACGACATCGGCACGAACTCCGCCGAGGGCCACAACTGGCTGATGCAGTCCGACAACCCGGAGTACACCGAGTCCTCGGCCGGTGAGTACACGCGCAGCTACGACACCGAGGACGACGTTCTCGGCCACCAGAAGAGCGGCTTCATCTGGACCGGTGCGCAGGCGGCCGGCAAGTCCGTCAAGGACTTCGGCGAGTTCCAGTCGGCCGAGAGCAAGCCGTCCGGCGCGACCTGGCAGAACCTGTACTGCGATGCCAAGAACATGGACGCGACCGGCCAGCCCACCGCCTACCCCATTCAAACGGGATCGGCGATCCCGTCGCTCAACAAGGTCTCGGTGCCCGGCTTCCCGAAGTTCGACACCAGCGTCCCGGACATCTACAAGGAGCAGATCTGGGAGCAGGACTTCGAGAAGAACGGTCCGGCGAACCTGAACATGTTCTGGTTCTCCAACGACCACACCGGTGGCCCGGCGAACGCGGCCGCCCAGGTCGCCGACAACGACCTCGCGGTCGGCCGGATGGTTGACGAGATCTCGCACAGCAAGTACTGGAAGGACTCCGCGATCTTTGTCGTCGAGGACGACTCCCAGGCCGGCCTCGACCACATCGACGGCCACCGTGCCCCGATCCAGATCATCAGCCCCTGGGCCCAGCGCAGTACCGTCGACAACCGCTACTACTCCCAGATCACGATGATCCGGACCATCGAGCAGATCCTCGGGATCCACCCGATGAACCAGAAGGACAGCGCGGCCACCCCGATGACGGGGGCGTTCACCAAGAAGGCGAACAACACGCCGTTCACGGTAGTGCCCAACCGGACCTCGCTGACCCTCGGCCTGAGCACCCAGCCCTCCTGCGGCCCGGACACCCCGGCGCCGCAGAACGCCAAGGCGGCGCCCGCGCCGACGTCTGCAACGGTGCCAGCGGCCGAGCAGACAGTCGCGGCGAAGTGGGAGACCTGGAAGACGCACCAGCGCTTGACCGGGCCCAACGCCGTGCCCGACTTCGCGAACCCCGCGCAGATGAACCACTTCACGTGGTACCAGACGCACGAGTGGACGAAGCCGTACCCCGGCGAGAGCGAGATCTTCGCGCCGGAGGACGTGCCGGGCGCCTACATCCCATCGGCGGAGAGCGACGGCTGACCCATCGTCCTGAGAGGTCGTCGGCACTGCACCTGAACGAGCGGGTCCGTCCGCGGTGGTCGTTCCACCGCGGACGGACCGGCCTCACTCATCGAGGGTGCCGTGCCCGGCCGTAGCTCAGCGCAGGCCGAAGGCCCTGATCACCGTCTGGTTCACCGAGTTGCCCACCGAGTCCTTGGCGCTCGCCCTCAGCGACACGAAGGACGCGTTGGTCGGAGCAGCAAGGCGGAAACGCCCGTCGCTGGGGCAGGTGGCCTTGTGCCAGCTCCGGCCGTCGTCGTAGGACAGCTCCAGACCGACCGCGCCGATCTTGCCGGCAAGGCCGGCGCCAGACAGGTGAGCAGCGGT
This sequence comes from Streptomyces sp. NPDC059582, assembly GCF_042735715.1. Classification (NCBI taxonomy): domain Bacteria; kingdom Bacillati; phylum Actinomycetota; class Actinomycetes; order Kitasatosporales; family Streptomycetaceae; genus Streptomyces; species Streptomyces sp. NPDC059582. Next base: position 12,749 of record NZ_JBHWCC010000101.1, on the reverse strand, counting down.
GACGGACAGGGTGTCGTGCCGCCCGGCGCGCCCTGCCGCGTCCGTACCGATCCGGTAGTCGAGCTGCACCAGCGGCAGCACCACGGTGGCGGCATCCGTCGGCGCCTCCGACGTGAAGCCCCACTCGGTACGCGTACGGGAGGAGTACGGGGTGTACGTCACATTGCGCTCGCCGGTGACGACCAGCTTGAACGGCAACCTACCGGAACTCGGTGCGTCGCCCCAGACGTTCGTGAAGTTCCCTTGACCCAACTGGGTGGTGCCCTGGTACAGGGTCTGCTGCTGAGTTACGACCGGGTCCTGGTTCCACCCGACGTGGTTCCCACTGCCCCAGGCCGGGATGTCGACGTACAAGTGGTTGCCGTTGCGGGTAGGCGGGAGATTGTTGAAGAAGGTGTCGTTGAGGAAGGGGCGCTGGATCGGCTTGAACCATTCCTCGGACTGCCGGCTGCCGGCCCGGTAGGCGGTCTTCGCACCCTGCTCGAAGCCTATGGATTCGGCGAACGCCTCCTGGTGCCAGCGGACACCGGTGGTGGACACCCAGTCGGTCCGCTTCCCGTTCGCGGGCTCCGGCATGATGGGGCCGGAGGACCAGTCGACGCCGTCGAGCCATTCGAAGCGGAACTCGGCGCCGGTGGCGTCCGGTTTCGGGCTCGCGAAGGTGACGTCGATCCGGGCCAGGTTCTCGGTGTCGCCCTTGACCGTCATCTTCGACGGGATCTCGTTGTGCCAGACGTGCGCGAGGTCGTAGACGTACGGGCTCGCGGTCTCGGAGTCCACGGTGATCCTGGCCCCGGCGTCGTCGGCCTGCCGGATCAGCTTCTCGCCGTCCTCGGTGCCGAGCAGGCCGACGTCGAGTGCCACAGGCCGCTGGCCCAGTGGCGCGTAGGAGCGCATGGGGCGGCCGTACCCGTTCTCCACGACCAGCATGAGTTTCGCGCCCGCGGCGATCGCGTTGGCCGCCTGGTCGATGTCGCTGACGTCATCGCTGTGGCGGACCACCACGGCTTTGCCGCGCGCGTCGAGGTGGGCGTAGTCCGCACTCGACCCCTGGCCGGCGAAGACCAGCGGCAGCTTGTAGGTGCCCCTGGCCAGTGGTGTGATGCCCTCCTGGCGCAGGATGCCGGTGAACTCGGTCGTGCGGGTGGAGACGGCCAGTGCGGGCTTCTCGCCGCGCCAACGGGTGGTCAGCTGGAAGTCGCCGTGGGTGACCTTGTGGGTGGTCGGCTGCGCCCAGATGCTGTCGTAGTACACACTCTCGGCGGACAGACCCGACCTGACGCCGTTGATGACACGATTGTAGCCCAGCTTCTGGAACGTCACGTCGCTGCGCTGCGGGGTGCTCATCTCGATGCGCTTGGCCTTGGAGGCGTCGAACGTGACGGTGGTGTCACGGTCCAGTAGCACGTCGGGGTCGCCGAGCAGGGCCAGGCCCTTGGAATGGGGACCGTGGACGCCCTGGACCTCCTGGTAGGAGAGCGCCGAGTACACGTCGTCGGGCAGGAAGATCTCCTCGGTGCCGGAGGGGCCGACGGGGATCAGGAAGGAGTTCTTGTCGCCTGCCCTGAGCATCTGGACTTCGCCGGACGTGGGATTGCCCTGGGAGTCCTTGAACGTCAGGGTCAGTTTGTGCATCGTCGCGAAGCCGAGGGAGACGGCGGTGTGCGCGACGGCGCTGCCGGCGGTGTCCGTTGCGAGCAGCTGCCCCGAGTAGTGGTTCTTGGCGGTGCCCGCGGAGCCGTCGATCGTCACCGTGACGCCGGCGGTGCCGTGCGCGGGGACGACCACGCGGGAGACCGACGGGCGGAACATCCCGGACGGGGCGTGCGGCGCGTCGACGGACAGCGTGAGTGTGACCGGCACGTCGGTGACGTTGGTGTAGGTCACCGGGCGCTGAAGGGTGCCGCCCTTGTACTGGGCCGCATAGGCGGTCGCCGAGGCGAAGACTCCGGCCTGTGCAGCCGCGGCGACGTCCAGCCGGCCGCTGCCGGCCTCGAAGGCGTCGTACGACGGGGTCTGCCGGGACCTGCTGGCCAGCAGGTCCTTCAACTGGCTTCCGCTGAGGTCCGGGTGGGCCGCGGCGAGCAGGGCGGCGGCGCCGGCGACGTGGGGTGTGGCCATGGAGGTGCCGCTCAAGGACTGGTAGGCGCCGTGGCCGTTGTCGCTGAACTGGGAGTTGGCCGCCAGGATGTCGACTCCGGGTGCGGTGATCTCCGGCTTCAGTGCGCCGTCGACGCGGGGGCCCTTGCTGGAGAAGGAAGCGAGGGAGTCGGTGGCGTCGACCGCGCCCACGGTGAGCGCGGAGGTGGCCGCTCCCGGTGCGCCGATGGTGCTCGGACCCCCGAGGTTGCCCGCGGCGACCACGAACAGCGCGCCGGTCTGGGCGCTGAGCCGGTCGACGGCCTGGCTCATCGGGTCGGTTCCGTCGGACACCTGGCCGGTGCCGAGGCTCATGTTGATGATCTTGGCGTGCTGGTCGACGGCTGCCCACTCCATGCCGGCCAGGGCGTAGGAGATCTGTCCGCTGCCGTAGTTGTCCAGTACCTTGCCGATGCGCAGCCGGGCGCCCGGCGCGACGCCCTTCTCCTTCCCGTCGGAAGCCGCACCGGTTCCGGCGATGATCGACGCGACATGGGTGCCGTGTCCCGCGTGGTCGTCGGTGTTCTCGTCCGGTACGAAGCTCTGCCGGCTCACGATGCGGTCCGTCAGGTCCGGGTGGCCTGCGTCGACGCCGGTGTCGAGGACGGCGACGTCCACGCCCTGCCCGGTGTCGCCGCCCTGCCAGACCTGCGGGGCGCCGATCTGCGCGGTGCTGTCGGCGAGGTCGGCGTGGATGGGGGCGTCCAGCCAGATGTGCGAGATTCCGCCGCTGAAGGACGGTTGGGTGTTCTGCGTTCGGGCGCCGTGGTTCGTCGTCGTCCTGGCCACGGACTTCCAGAAGTCGTCCGCGCGGGAACGGTCCGCGGTCAGGGCGGCACCCTGGATGCTGTCGAGGTTGCGTACCCGGGCCGCCCCCTCGGGGACGGCTGACGCGCGACGTGCAGCGGCAGCCTGCGTGTAGGAGACGATCAGCGGCAACCGGTCGCGGTGCGCGTCGTCGTATCCGTTCGCGATCAGATCCGTGATGTTGAACAACTGCCGGTCCAGGGTGCCTTGGGCCAGGAACGGCAGCGCGGACTCGGGGTAGACGTAGAGGTCATCGCCCGACGTCATGATGCGGGTCGATGCCGGCAGTCCAGCGGCATCGCGGACGGTGACGGTGCCACCGGACTGCCCTGCACCACGGCCAACCTGACTGGTTGTGACGACATCACCGGTGATCAATGTGACGGAGTGGTCACCGGCCGGCACATGGTCCATGGCGGATGCGGGTGGCGGGGCAGAGGTACCGGGAGGGGTGGCTGCCTGAGCCGTGATCGGGCTCGTGAGTGCGAGAACCGAAGCGCCGACGATGACCGGCACGCTCCAGCCTCTGTGGTGTTTCTGCAAGGGGATCCTTGGTTGGGTCCGGGCAGGGAACGATCGCCCTCTGCCGTCCAGAACGCCACACCGCAGCGGGCTGGCATCACTTGGGCGACGTGATCATAAGCGTGGACAAATTCATTGTGAAGAGTTGTGTTGCATCGTTGTGAGACGTGCGGGCCAACGGTGTGTTTTACGGCGCGTCGCTCGGAGCGAGCGGCCGGGCTGGGACGAGCTCGCCAAGAACCTCAAGCCCCGGTCCACACCGCACCGACCCTGGACGTGACGTCGAAAGTCGATCTTGGGGTGATGAATGAGCGTGGTTCATGGGGCGGGGAGATCTCGCGGACGAGCTGTAGGTGATGTGGGAGCCGTTGCTGCCGAAGGGGAACGAAGGCGGGGCGGCCTCCTGCCTGGCCCCGGCAGCAGTTGACGACGGCATACGATTCCGGGCGCCGACGGGGGTTCCGTGGCGGGATGTTGCCGCCGAGTACGGCAGGGTCCCTGAGTCATGTCGCGGCCGGGAGCCTGCGTGACTCCCCCGGCTACTGACCGATCAGGCGGCGAAGTCGCGAGAGCCGGCATGGTCAAGACCACCTCGGTGCCTGGGCGAGCACCCTCCCGGACGTCGGAACCGCACCGGCGGGTTGAAGCGAATCTGACACGCCGGATGACCATGACCTACCAACCGTGTCACACTCTTCGGCGAGCCATCAACACAGTTGACGTCGCAAGTGTGGCGGTGGAGGCCGGTCGAGGTGACCGAACGGTGCGTCAGCGGTGCGGTGTGCTGCGCCGAGGGGACATGACCTGGTGACCCAAAGCGCCCATTTCGCCTGCTATACCCAGCAATCGCCTGCCCACACGGTGTGAACAATCTTGCAACGTTGCCACCTGTTCACGTGACGTTAAGAAAGTGTGATCCAACTGCTCATGGAGCCGCGATTGCGTGTGTTTCGGTAAGTCCTGTTCAGGCGTCCTCGCCCGACACATCCCGAGGTGTATGAAATGCCCGCATCAAACACAAGCCGACGAGCACTTACGGCCGGGCAGCTCGGGATATGGCGCGCACAGCAACTGCATCCCGGGAATCCAGCCTTCAATATCGCCGAATATGTCGAGATCAATGGCGCCGTGAATGGACTGCTGTTTGAACGCGCCGTCCGGCGTGCTGCCGAAGAGGCCGAGACCTCCTCCATGCGATTCAGAGAAGATGAGAACGGACTTCCGCATCAGTGGCCTGACAGCGCACCGTGGGAATTTCACCGACTCGATCTGAGTTCGCACGACAACCCGAGACTCTCTGCAGACCAATGGATGCGTGCAGACGCTACGCGCGTAGCCGATCTCGCAGGCAAGGAAATATTCACTCAGGCGCTGTTGAAGATCCAGGAAGATGTCTTCTTCTGGTATCAGAGGGTCCACCACATCATCGGCGACGGTTACACCGGTTCGCTCTTCGCTGCACGAGTGGCAGAGTTGTACACGGCTTACTCAAGGGATACCCACCCCCCGAAACGGTGGTTTCCTCCCTTCGAAATGCTGCTCGATGCGGATAGCCAATACCGGAATTCCGAGGACTTCAGCGCAGATCGCTCTTTCTGGCTCGAAACCATGTCGAATTACCCCGAGCCTCCCAGCCTGAGCAGAATGTCCCCGACCTCGACCCCGCACCGCCTTATACGCCACACTGCTGAATTCGACACCGGAGCGGTGGATCACTTTAAGTCATCTGCGAAACGCTTTGGGACGAGCTTCACCGTCATCGCAGTGGCTGCCGCCGCGCTCAATCTTCACCGAACGGCGGGCGCACGTGAGGTTGTCATCGGGCTGCCTGTGACCGGCAGATGGTCGAGTTCGCTTCGCATGCTTCCAGGCATGGCAGCAAACGTCCTGCCCATTCGCATCTCACTACACCCCAGCAGCAGCGTACTTGACCTCGTAAAGAGGACATCCCTTGCGATTCGAAAGGCGCTTCGGCACCAACGATACAGGTACGAAGACATCGTTCGTGATCTCAAGGCCGTCGGGAAACCGGATCTCTATTCCGCCATGGTCAACGTCATGGCATTCGACTACGATCTCAAGTTCGGTGATGCGACGAGCACCGCCCACAACATATCTGGCGCGCAGGTAAACGATATATCATTTTCGATCTACGACAGACTTTCAGGCAGCATGGAAGTCGTCGTGGATGCAAACGAAGACTTGTACAGCGAGGATCATCTCGCTGAGACTTCGAGGCAGTTCCACGCTGCGTTGCATTGGATCTGCCAAGCGTCCTTTGAAGAAAAGATCGGCCAAGTTGATCTACTGGAACGCGGAGAACGTCGACGAATTCTCGGAGAGCTGAGTGGCTCTGCGATGACGGTTGATGCGAATACCCTGCCCCAACTCATCGAGGCACAGGTATCGGCAGCTCCGCATGCGACCGCCGTGGTATTCGAGGGCCAGGAAATGTCCTACACCGAGCTGAATACGCGGGCCAACCGCCTCGCTCGGCTGCTGGTGGGACGAGGTGTCGGCCCGGAGTCCCTGGTCGGTGTTGCTCTGCCTCGCTCGACGGACCTGGTAGTGGCCTTGCTGGCGGTGCTGAAGGCCGGTGGCGCGTATGTGCCGATCGATCCGGACTACCCTGCGGACCGCATCGCCTACATGCTCGACGATGCTCGCCCGGTGACGGTCGTCACTGAGACAGCTGTACTTGAATCCGGTGTGCTGCCTGAGCAGCACACCGATATGGTCCCACCCCTAGACGCCCCCGAGTCTGTTGCCCGTCTGGCAAGCATGGGCGGATCCGATCTGACGGATGAGGAACGGGCGGGTGCGCTCCTGACGGAACACCCCGCGTTTGTCATCTACACGTCCGGCTCCACTGGCCGGCCCAAGGGCGTCGCCGTCTCGCACATGGGCGTGGTCAACCAGTTCACGTGGATGCAGCGCGAGTACGAACTGACCTCCGCAGACCGCGTACTGCACAAGACGCCGGTGGGATTCGACGTCTCGGTATGGGAGCTGTTCTGGCCCTTGACTGCAGGTGCAACCGTGGTCGTGGCCCGGCCCGGCGGTCACAGGGATGCCCGCTACCTGACCAACGTGATTCAGGACGCACGGGTGACCGTCGTCCAGTTCGTGCCGTCGATGCTCCGCCTGTTCTTGAATGATCACGCAGCCGGGAAATGCGTCGATCTGCGTCTGGTGATTTGTGCCGGCGAGGCCTTGCCTCCCGAGTTGCACCGTGAATTCGATGAGACGCTCGGTGCATCGCTGTACAACATGTACGGACCGACCGAAGCCACCATCGCCGTCACCGCCTGGACCGGCCGCCCGATGGGCCCTGCTGACGGCCCGACGCCCATAGGTCGCCCGATCGACAACTCCCGTGTGTTCGTTCTGGATGCCGCCCTTCAACCCGTGGCCTTTGGCGTGCCTGGAGAGCTGTACCTGGGGGGAGTCCAACTGGCCCGCGGCTATGTGGGGCGTGCGGGCCTGTCGGCTGAGCGGTTCATCGCAAACCCCTTCGGAGTCCCGGGCGAGCGGATGTACCGTACGGGTGACCTCGTCAAATGGCGTCACGACGGCACTCTCGCCTACCTCGGGCGTACGGATCATCAGGTCAAGGTCCGCGGCTTCCGCATCGAACTCGGCGAAGTCGAAACCGCATTGGCTGCGCACGACACCGTCACTCAGGTAGCGGTCGTGGTACGCGAAGATCGGCCGGGAGACCAGCGGATCATCGCATACGTCGTGCCGGCTCAGAACGTGATCGTCGACCCTGCAGCCCTGCGTGCACATGCGGCCGCCACATTGCCGGAATATATGGTCCCATCAGCCATTGTGGTGCTGGAAGCGCTGCCGCTGTCCGCGAACGGCAAACTTGACCGCCAGGCTCTCCCCGCTCCTGACTACACCCTCACGACCACTCGTCGCGCCCCCACCAGCCCGGAAGAGCGATTCCTCTGCCATGCCTTCGCTGAGGTCTTGGGTGTGGGTGAGGTGGGGGTGGAGGACAACTTCTTCGAGCTGGGCGGGCATTCGCTGCTGGCGGTGACGTTGGTGGAGCGGTTGCGTGCCCGTGGTGTGGTGGTGGACGTCCGGACGGTGTTCACGGATCCCACGCCTGCGGGGCTCGCGGCGAGTACGGGCCGTGCCGAGGTGGTGGTTCCTGCACGGTGCGGGACGGCGGGAGTGGAGTCGTTCACGCCGGAACTGTTCCCGCTGGCTGATCTGTCACAGGACGAGGTCGACCGGATCGTGGGGCAGATCCCCGGCGGCGCGGGCAACATCGTGGACATCTATCCCCTGGCTCCCCTGCAGGAAGGCATCCTCTTCCACCACCTGCTCACACACGATGCCACCGCGGACAGCACCGACGACCATGGCGGCCGCGACGGCCGCGACGGGGCTGACGCCGGGGATGTGTATGTGCTGCCGGCGGTGTTCGGCTTTGACTCCCGGGACCGTCTGGTGACCTTCGCGGAGGCGTTGCAGAGGGTCGTTGACCGACACGAGATTCTGCGGACGGCGGTGGTCTGGGAGGGACTGCGCGAACCCGTCCAGGTCGTCCAGCGTCAAGCGGCTGTCCGTGTGACGTATCTCGATGCGGATCCGTCTCTCGCCGACGTCATCGACCGTGCTGCGGTGACCGATTGGTTGCTGACCCGGTCGTCCGAGAAGTTTGATCTGTCGCGGGCGCCGTTGGTGCGGATCAGCGCGGTCCCGGATCAGGCCGGGACGGACAGTTGGACCGCTCTGGTGGAAATCCATCACATCGTCCAGGACCACACCGCGCTGGAAGTCCTTCTCGGTGAAGTCCACGCCTTCTTCACGGGCCAGGAGGGGGATCTGGGTGATCCGGTGCCGTTCCGTGACTTTGTCGGGCGGGCCCGGCTGGGGGTGTCGATTGCGGAGCATGAGGAGTACTTCCGCGGCCTTCTGCAGGATGTGGAGGAGCCGACCGCGGCATTCGGTGTCGTAGACGTGCAAGGTGACGGCAGCGAGATCCGCGAGGTGTCACGGCCGCTGGCACCGGAGCTGGCACAGCGTCTGCGGGAGGCGGCTCGCCGGCACGGGGTCAGTCCCGCCACGGTGTTCCACCTGGTGTGGGCGCGTGTGCTGGCCAAGGTGTCCTCACGTGAGGATGTGGTCTTCGGCACGGTTCTGCTGGGCCGCATGGGCGGCGGCAGCGGTGTCGACCGCGCCCCGGGCCTGTTCATCAACACCCTCCCGGTACGTACCGACGCCGGCAGCGCGACCCTCACGACTGCTCTGCGAAAGATGCAGCAGCAGCTGGCGGGCCTGCAACTGCACGAACACGCCCCCCTCGCCTTGGCACAGCGCGCGAGTGGGGTCGCAGCCCAGACGCCGCTGTTCACCACACTGCTCAACTACCGGCACAGTGCCCCCACCAGCCCGGCAGAGCAGTTGGAAGGCATCACCCTCCTCCACGTCCACGAACGCACCAACTATCCGGTGTCGGTCATGGTCGACGACCTTGGTGAAGGATTCACGGTCACGGTGCAGGCCAGTGGCCTGGTTGAAGCCGGCTGGCTGACTGCTGCGATCGAGACCACCGCGGAGAGCTTCGCCGACGCCCTGGACACCCACTCCGAGATGCCGGGTATTGACCCGGCCCTGCACGAGATCGAAGCCCTCACCGTCGCCGAGCGTCGCCGCATCCTTCAGGAGTGGAACGACACCACGACCGACGTGCCGGCGGCAACCCTGCCGGAACTCTTCGAAACACAGGTGCTGCAGACTCCTGATGCCATCGCCGTCCTCTTCGAAGGACAGGCACTCACCTACGCCGAACTGAACACGCAGGCAAACCAGCTGGCGCGAGCCCTGCTCGATCGCGGGGCGGGCCCGGAGCGCCTGGTCGGCGTCATGATGGATCGTTCGGCAGAGATGGTCATTTCACTGCTGGCAGTGATGAAGTCCGGCAGCGCCTACGTCCCGATCGATCCCACTCTGCCAGCTGAGCGCATCACCTACCTGCTGAAAGACGCCCGGCCATCGACTCTGGTGACGTCCCTTGCCCGGCACAACGATGAGGTAGCAATGACAACTCCGACGGTGGTGGTCGATGACCCGCCACTGATTGCCGAGCTCCAGAGCCGCAGGGGATCAAACCTGTCGCGAGCCGAGCGTGGTGCGGTGTTGGTGCCGGGGCATCCTGCGTATGTCATTTACACGTCGGGGTCGACCGGGCGTCCTAAGGGCGTGGTGGTGGAGCACGGCGGTGTGGTGAACAGGCTGGCGTGGATGCAGGGTGCCTATGGTCTGCGTCCAGGTGACCGTGTCCTGCAGAAGACGCCGTTTGGTTTCGATGTGTCGGTGTGGGAGTTCTTCTGGCCTCTGCTGGAAGGTGCCACGCTGGTCGTGGCCCGGCCGGGAGGGCATCAGGACCCTGCCTACCTGGCGGAGGTGATGCGCCGTGAGCAGGTGACGGTCGCACACTTCGTGCCATCGATGCTGCAGGTGTTCCTCCAGGAGCCCGCAGCCGCTGAAGTGACGGGGCTGAGAGCGGTGTTCACCAGCGGTGAGGCACTGCCACTCGACCTTCACGAGCGGTTCCGCGAGCTGCTCCGGGTGCCGCTGCACAATCTCTACGGTCCGACCGAGGCATCGATCGACGTCACCGCGTGGACGTGGGACAAGCCTTCCCCGCCCACGGCTGTCGCGATCGGCCGGCCTGCGTGGAACACGAAGGTGTTCGTCCTGGACAGCCGGCTGCAGCCGGTGCCCGCGGGCGTTCCCGGCGAGCTCTACCTGGCCGGAATCCAGCTGGCCCGCGGCTATGTGGGCCGTGCGGGACTGTCGGCGGAACGGTTCGTGGCGAACCCCTTCGGTAGTGCCGGTGAGCGGATGTATCGCACCGGCGACCTGGCGAAGTGGAACACCGACGGGCAACTCGAGTATCTGGGCCGCACCGATGACCAGGTCAAGGTCCGCGGCTTCCGCATCGAACTCGGCGAAATCGAAACCGCACTCCTGGCCCAGCCGGGCATCGCACAGGCCGCCGTCATCGTCCGCGAGGACACTCCCGGAGACAAGCGGATCGTCGGCTACGTGACTTCGGCAGCCGTCAGCCCCGAAGGGGCCGCACCCGCACTCGACACCGCCGCCATCAAGGCCGCCCTGCACACACACCTGCCCGAATACATGGTCCCGTCAGCGATCGTCACCCTCGACGCCCTGCCCTTGACCGTCAACGGCAAACTCGACCGCAAAGCCCTCCCCGCACCCACATACATCACAGGTGCCACGCGGCGCGCCGCCAGCACAGCACAGGAGGAAAAGCTCAGCCAGATCTTCGGTGAAATCCTTGACATCGATGAAATGGGTGTCGACGACAACTTCTTCGAATTGGGCGGGCATTCGCTCCTGGCCACCCGACTCGTCAGCCGCATCCGATCTGCTTTCGGTGTAGAGCTTCCGATCCGGACAGTCTTCGAGGCGCCAACAGTTGCCAAGCTTGCGTCCCATCTCGCCACAGCGTCACCCTCGCGCTCGGCACTGGGGGTGCGGCCACGCCCGGAGTTGGTGCCGTTGTCGTTTGCACAGCAGCGGTTGTGGTTCCTGGGGCAGTTGGAAGGTCCGAGTCCGACCTACAACATTCCGCTGGTGCTGCGCATATCCGGAGCGTTGGACACGCATGCGCTCGCGGCGGCGTTGAACGATGTGGTGGGCCGCCACGAAGTGCTGCGCACGGTGTTCCCACTGGTGGACGGCCGCCCGAGCCAACACGTCCTGCAGCCGGATGCCGCGCTGGTGGGTATGCCGGTGGTGGACCTGGCCGAGACGGACGTGACGGCGGCGGTGACGGAGGCGGCCGGGTACGCCTTCGACCTGGCCTGCGACATCCCGCTGCGCAGCCGGCTGCTGCGGACCCGGCCTGACGAGTATGTGTTGGTGCTGGTGGTGCATCACATTGCCGGTGACGGGTGGTCGATGGGACCGCTGGCACGGGATATGTCACAGGCCTACCGCGCCCGCCTTCAAGGTGTAGCCCCGGTGTGGGAACCGCTCCCGGTCCAGTACGCCGACTACGCACTGTGGCAAAGAGATCTCCTCGGAGACGAGACGGACGCCGACAGCCTCCTCAACCAGCAGCTCGCCTACTGGCGTGAGCGTCTGGGCGGTGCTGCGGAGGAACTTGCTCTTCCTTTCGACCGGCCCCGCCCCGCGGTGGCCACACACCGCGGTGGCGTAGTCCCCCTGAACGTCGATGGTGAGGTCCACCGGCGTCTGGTCGCTCTCGCGCACCGCGAGAACGTGACCCTCTACATGGTGCTGCAGGCCGCGCTGGCCACACTGCTGTCACGCCTTGGCGCCGGAAACGACATCACCATCGGCACACCGGTCGCCGGACGCACCGACGACGCACTGGACGACCTGGTCGGCTTCTTCGTCAACTCCCTCGCCATCCGCACCGACCTGAGCAGCAACCCGACCTTCCTCGAACTGCTCGCCCAGACCCGGGAAACAGTCCTCGCCGCCTACGCCCACCAGGACGTGCCCTTCGAACGCCTCATCGAAGACCTCGCACCCACCCGCTCCATGGCACGCCACCCCCTCTTCCAAACCATGCTGACGGTGCAGAATCTGCCCCAAGCGACACTCGAACTTCCCGGCCTCAAGGCAAGGGCGCTCACACTCCAGCAGATAGGCCGAGCCAACTCCAAATTCGACCTTTCTTTCGATCTGGGCGAGAACTTCGATGATTCCGGGCAACCGGCAGGCTTGCGAGGTCATTTGGTCCACGCCGTGGATCTCTTCGACTCTGCAAGCGTGGAAATGCTGGCCGGCCGCTTCGTTCGTCTTTTGGCTGAGCTTGTTGATCAGCCTGGGACGTCGGTTATGGAGGTCGATGTTCTGTCTCCTGCTGAGCGTCGCCGCATCCTCGAGGAGTGGAACGACACCACGGCCGATGTGCCGGCGGTAACGCTGCCCGGGTTGTTCGAGGCTCAGGTGCTGCGGACTCCTGATGCGACGGCGGTGGTTTTCGAGGGACGGGCACTGTCGTATGCCGAGGTGAACGGGAAAGCGAATCGTCTGGCGCGGCTCCTTGTGCGGCAGGGGGTCGGTCCGGAGTCGTTGGTCGGGGTGGCGTTGCCGAGGTCGGTGGATCTGGTGGTGGCGCTGCTGGCAGTGGTGAAGGCGGGCGGTGCGTATGTGCCGATCGATCCGGACTATCCCGCCGACCGCATCGCCTTCATGCTCGACGACGCCCAGCCGGTCACCGTCATCACGCGGAGTTCCGTCGAGGCTTCGGGGGCGCTGGT
>NZ_JBHWCC010000100.1:0-17504 GCF_042735715.1 Streptomyces sp. NPDC059582 | reverse complement strand
ACGAGCGGAAATCCGAACACTTCCTTGCCTTCGTCGGCATAGCCGCAGCCCTCATCTGCCACCGCCGACTCACCAACTGAAACGACGTCTTATGCGCAGTCGCTGATGGAGGCGGGTACTCATCCCGCCGCCGCCCGCGTGTGGCAGCGGCTGATTCATCAGGCCGAACTTGCACACGGCCGCCTGGCGAGCACCACTTTGAGGGCCAGGGACGGGCACGCCTGGTGCGTAGGCGAGGGCGGCGATGCGGCGCGCGCGGTACAACTCCTGCGACAAGTCCTCGCGGACACCGCCGAGAGTCAGCTTCCGCAGACCTCGGTCATCCGCACGATTCGCCTGTCGCTGGCCTGGTGGATCGGCGAAGCGGGTGATCCCGCGGAAGCGGTTCGCCGGCTCCGCTCGCTCCTGGACACCGCCGCTCAGCAACTCGATGCCGACGGCCGCAAAGTTCGGCTGCTTCGCCACGCACTCACCCACTGGTGCGCAGTCGCCGGCCCTCCAGACGAGGCGCAGTCGCTGCTTGAGGCGAACCTCGACGAGATGGCGAGAAGCTTTCCCGCAACGCACCTCCTGGTACGCGCATGCCGTCGTGACCGCGCGCTGCGCCGGCAACAGCAGGCATGACCCAGCGATCACTGAGCACGCGACCGAGACCGAGACCGAGACCGAGACCAAGGTCAACCGCAGCGAGTGGGAGCAGGCCGTCATGAAGGCGGTACGGCATGCGGAGGAGGATCCGGTCCAGTAGCCGCGCACTCGCAGGGCTTGCCTGACGCTGTCGCCCGCCGCGTTCCAGCTGGCGCCGAGGTACCGCCGCCGTGTTGGGCTGATCTCCTACGGGTCTCCTCCAGCGCGGATCTACGGTCGCTACTTCCCCGCCTCTTTCGGACCGGCCCAACTGCATTGGCTGGAAGGGGTGGTGACCGTCATGAGAAATCTGTCGCCGCCCACGGACCCCATCGGCGGCGCGATCGCCCTGGATCCGGAATTCGCGGCGGTGGACAGCCGTCCCGTGCCTGACCCGATCGCCTTCGGCCGCGCTCCCCAGCACCCGCTGTACGCTCCCATCCTCCGTCACGAGGACTACCAGGCGGACCCGGCGTTCGCCGCGGAACGCGGCATGCTGCTCGCCGGGCGCGTACAGCGTGTACCGCGTGTACCGCCAACGAGAGCGACTGGCCCGCATCCGCCGTGCCGCCGCGAGCCTGCCGACCTGGTCGCGGACTGCCGGAACGGAACCCGCGTGGACAAGCCTCCGGGTGCGCGAGCACGCTGGATCACGTCGTGCGGCCGATGAACCCTCCCGCGCCCCGGCCCGACAGGCGGATCAGCGCAGTCCGGCGAAGAGATCGTTCTCGGGTACGGCCGCGCCGGTGGCGTCCTGGACACGCACGAAGGTCTCCATGCCCATCAACTCGGCGAACCTCTCCTTGCCCATCTTGAGGAAGAAGATGTTGTCGCCCTGACTGGCGTGCGCGGCCAACGCGTCGAACTTCCGACCGCTGAACGCGGTGGTGTCCACCCACGTGGTGATCTCGTCGTCGGGGAGGCCGATCTCGGCCATCGCGGCGGCCTCGGCAGGATCCGGCTCCGGCATGTCCTCATGGAACTCGCGCACGACCTCACCGAACCGCCGCATCATCGAGCGGGGCATCGTGGTCCAGTACACCTTCGGTGTCAGCGCGGTCATCTCCAGCGCCGCCATCGTGATGCGGTGGGCCTGGATGTGGTCGGGGTGGCCGTAGAAGCCGTTCTCGTCGTACGTGACGACCACATCAGGTCGGTAGTGCCGGATGAGTTCCGCGAGTCGGGCCGCGCCTTCCTCCACGGGGGTCTGCCAGAAAGATCCGGGGGCGTCGTTGCTCGGCCAGCCGGTCATCCCGGAGTCGGCATAGTCCAGCATCTCCAGATCGCTGACCTTCAGGACGTCACAGCTCGCCTCGAGTTCTTGCCGGCGCATCAAGGCGACGGCCGCCGGATCGTGCCCGGGATCGCCCGGCTTCACACCCCCCGGTCCGTCACCGCAACCGCCGTCGGTACACGTCACGAGAACCGTACGGATGCCCTCTGCCGCGTACCGCGCGAGGACCCCTCCGGTTGACGTGGCCTCGTCGTCGGGGTGAGCGTGCACTGCCATGAGCGTCAAGGGCCGGTCGGTCATGAAACAGTCCTCCTGCTGAAATACGCCTCGGTCAGAGTACGCGACGGGCGTACGGCCATCCGAAGGGCCCGGATCCTGTCGAGGCGACGGCCTTGTGGTCTCCGTGTTCACCGTGTTCACCGCCCGTGCAGTGCCGGTCCCTCAGCCGGTGCAACGGCGCCGGCCGGACCGGCTGTTCCCGGCACACATGGAACACCTCGAAACCTCGGGTCTCAGGGCGATCGGAGCGTCGGAATCAGAAGGTGATCTCCAGGCCGATGACGAGCAGGTGCCGCACCAGATCCCGATCCGGCATCCGCTCCCCGGCGAAGAATCGCCGCAGTGTCGGCTTCGCTGTTCCCGACGCATCCGCACGCGGTCGGCGGCCGGCCGGCCCTGTCCTCCGAGGTCATGGCGGCTGTGACCTCAACCGCATCCCGCACACCGAACAGCCGCGCCGGCACACTCAGAACTGCCCGCAGCGCGCTGCCCTCACCACGGCAGGCGACTTGGCGACACCGACGGGGAGCCCTTCGACCCCGCGCACGATCACTCACACATCCACGCCCGCCCTGCCGCCCCGGGAGCGCGGCAGGGCGGGTCCGCGGGCCCCATGCCGAAAGCAGCAGCCTGCCCATGGCAACCGGCCATGCCATCGAGATCGTCATGGCCAGGCTTGTCCCCCATCCGCAGTGCAGGGCACCCATTACTTCGTCCGGCCAGCCGCCCACGCGGACCGCGCGCGCCTGACGGCGGTGCGGCCCGCGCACAGCGCGGACGATGCCCTGCATGCACTGCGCCGACGGCCACGAAAGGTCGCAGCTAGGTCGCAGCCAGCATCAGTGCTTGGCCGGCGGCTCCTCGGCTTCCTCGTCGTCCGACCCCTGGTGTTCCTCCACCAACTGCTCGATCTCCCGGGGGACCTCCTGCAGCGCCTCCAGGACCAGACCCCACGCCCGGCCCCGCAGCTCTTCTGCAACCTGGTCCTCGATCATCTCCGCGAGCCTGCCGATCTCGTCCCGGGCGTCATCCTCCGTGCCCGTGGTCGGTGCGGTCATCGCCTCCCACACGAACCGGCCCACCCCAGCCGCCACCCGGCCTATTCCGCCGAGCACCGAGCCCACATCCATCTGCGCTTCCCCCTGGTGGTTGGTGTCCTGCCACAGCCAGGCACGCCCGAGTGAGCGGGACGGCCCACCGAATCGTTGCAGGTGGCGGGCCCGGCCCGCAGCAGGACAGCGATCTTCCCGGCGGTACAGGCTGGGTCCAGGAGCAGGTCCTTGCGGGCGATGCCGTCCTCGCGGGCGAGTTTGACCGTGGTTCTGGCGGCCTCGAGGTACATGACGCCTGATGCAGCGACGACGGCAAGGATGGAGCGCTCCAGCCAGCGGGGAGGAGACCGAGGCCCACGCTCTCGACGCGCCGCACCGGGGGCGGTCACAGCTGCCACGCGCATCCATCCGGCTGGTGCCCGGGCGCCGGCGGGAGCTGTCGCGAGCACGCGGACGGCGCTGGAGTGCGCCGGCCGCGGACCAGCACATCCGGCTGGTGTCGTGTCGTCATACGCCCTCGGCATCACGGTGACGAGACCTGCCCGCCACCTGCTCTCCCCCGGCTGGAATCCGACGCTGCCAGCAGGGCTGGAGACCGCTCACGGCCGGGGATAGACACCGCACGACGTCACCGGCTTGCCGTTCGCATCGTCAAGACAGACCCCGGCGTACGCGCCGCCGCCGACCACATCCGCGGGAAGCGTGGCGGGCACCGACGTCCCCGTGTTGCAGTGCGTACTGCTGCTTCTGGGACCGAGCGGGTTGGCATAGCCATCGAACACGCTGTACCACGCTCTGCGGCAGCCGACCGACTTCAACGTACCGGTGAACACCGCCGACCGGTTGTACCAGGTCAGGGTGCCCGAGATGTAACTCCCGGCGCCGTCGGAGACATAGACCCGAGTGGTAGGGGCAGCAGCAGCCGCGGCCGGCGTAGCCGCGGCGGCCGGCGCGGTCAGTGCCGCGGACACGGCCAGGCCCGCCACGGCGAAGAAGGTCAGAGCAGATCGGCCCAACACGCCTTATCTCTCCTTTGCTGCACGTTTGCAAGATGACGCCACAAGGCTGCCCGTGGCCCCCGCGGGCCAACCATGACGAAGTACGCCGTCCCGGACGGCCCACCACCTCCGCCTCGCATTCGACGGAAGCCGGCCGGGACTTGAGGCTTTCGCCCTTCCGTCATGGCTGAGGCCTCCGGCCCTGCCGAAAGCGGACGAGGGGGGCTTTGCAGTTCACCCCGAAAAGCGCGGGATCCGCGACCCGCGGCCACCGTCTGGTCCTGCTGTGCTTCCGTCCGAGATCTGGCACCCGTCGGCCAGCGTCCGGTGCCGGCGAAAGCTGAGCTTGCGCCATCCGCCTTTGAGCGGCCCGGGCCAGTTGCTCGTATGGGACTTCACCGAAGGCCGGCGGGCTCGTCCGGACGGTGTGAAGCGTGTTCAGGACGCTGCAGCCACTCCGTGTACCACAGGCGGAAACCGGGGCTCACCGGGACGAAGCCGCCCCAGTCCGGGTCGATGCGCCAGACCTCGCCCGCTCGCGGGCCGTTCAGGATCAGCCGGCTGTATATGCCGCAGCCCTCATCGGCCAGCATGAGCGTGCCCCAGGTCAGCTCATCGGCCGGCGTGCCGATCCGGCCGGGCAGGGGGCCGGTGAGGGGGAACGGCGCGGCGAGCCGGCCCGGCAGCCGGTCGTCCTCCCACTCGCCGTCCACGGCCCACTCCTCGCCGGCCTCCGGGCGCGGGACGGTCAGCGGCATCAGCCCGTGACCGGGACCGGCGGGTCCGTTGCCTACCTCCGCGACGAAAGACCGGTACTGCGGCGGCAGTTCGATGCCGTGAACTTCCTCGAACGCCCTGATCTCCGCCTGCGGCAGCGCGGGCGCCAACTCGTAGCGGTGCGTGTCCGCCCCGAAGCACGCCCACTGCGGGTCCCGTGCCGCCATCTGCCGTAGCCGGGCGCGTACGGCGCCGTCGTCCCAGCTCTGCATCCGGCGACCCTACCAACGACGTCGCCCGGTCCGCCGCTTCGAGCTACGCGGCTGCCAGCGGCGACCTTCAGCGTGATTCCAGCGCCGTGCCCCTGCCCACCCTGCCTCGTTGAAGAGCCGTGACATTGCTTCTTTCTCCAGGTGAGGACCGTGCAGGGGGCCGAGGTTCGTGGCGCCAGCATCGCCGAATTGGAAGATCTGGGTGTCCGTGCATCCTCTGCACGCAGTCGCCGCGCGAAGCGTCGTGGGAGCAGCGGGAGCGGACGATAGCCGCCAGTACGCGGACCTATGGCCGGCCTGTGATGGGCGTGGCCGCCGACGACGTGCCGGCCGGCTGGGCGTACTCCAGCGGTCTGTGGCCGGCGAGCCGATGCCCGGGTGTTCCGGGGTGAGGACGGCTGGTGGCCACACGTGTTCGAGAAAGCCATACGATGCCTGCTGTGGACACCTCACAAGACAACGTGCGATGCGGTCTCTGTGGGCAGATGATGAATGCCCGGCACGAGCAGCACCACGAGGAACCGGTACTCAGCGCGGGCAGGCGTGTGGAGTACGTAGTGATCGGACTGCGCGGCGCCCATGCCCTGTATCAAGCTGCCGATGACCCCTCTCGGACCCGCAAGACCGGTGCCGCCGTCCTGGCGCAGCAACTGGGGATTGACCTGCCCGATCTTCCTGGCCGCCATTACACGTGCTGGGAGACGCCTGGAGAGTACGGCGGCGTCTTCCGCCGCGGCTTCGAGCTGGCCTGACATTACGAGCTGACCTGACCCCGCGCCCAACGCCAGACCAGGCGCTACCCCCGGACCACGAACGGCAACTCACTCCGGCACTCCGGCACTCCGGCACTCCGGCACTCCGGCACTCCGGCTGCAGAGGGTGATCCTGACCGGCCGGGTACCAAGTCCCGGACCGCACCGATCCCCGTCCCGCCCGGTGCCGGCCTGACGCGCGTGCCGTCGCAGCCGGACCGGGCAGCGAAGGGGCTGGGGCCGGTGGTACCGGCAGTGCCGCAGCAGCGGCCCTGGCCGCACCGGGCGTCCGGCTTTGCCGGTCAGCAGGGGGCTGTGGCTCAGCGTGTACCGTGCGCGGGCGCCGACCCCGAGACAGCTCCGGGGACGACACCGGCAGCGGCAGCGGCAGCGGCAGCGGCAGCGGCAGAATGTTCGTCGCCTCCGTCCAAGGCCCTGACCACCAGGGCCTTGAAGAGGCGCTCCTCCCCGGCCGGAAGCAGAATCTCAAGCTGCCGCCCGGCCGCGTTGCACACCAGCATCGAGCGCTCAGCAACGACGGTGACACCACCGCGTGCAGTCCCCAACCGCAGGTGCGTGACGGCGCCGTCAACAGTGGAAAGGAAGACACCTTCGGCCGTCACCGTCAGGCGGGCACGGTGCCGACCTCCACCAGAGTTACGGAAGCGTGCGGCACAGCGGATACGGACGGTGCCTCCACAGTCCAGTGCGGCAACTGTCCGGGAGATACGCCAGCTGCGCCATCGCTTCTGTATCCGGCGAAGCAGCGGCTCGGCCACGGTCGCGAGGACCACGCTGCTGAAGAAGTTCTCCCACACAGACATCTCCCGCGGCTCGGCTTTCCCACGATCAGGATGGTGCTCGGCCTGCCGTTGACCTCAGGACCTGCGCTGCAGAATGATCCCACGGCCCTTTCCCCTCTCTCCGGCCGCACCCGCACGATGCCTGCACGAGACACGACCCTGCCGCCGCGGCTGTGCCACCTCCACGACCGGCCGACCACGCAACCCGAGCGAGAGCCTCACCAGCGCAACTGTGGGCCGCCACGGCAGTACTGGTCATCGACGAGAGCGGCGACCTCGAGGAAGGGCACCGCCACGGTGGGTGCAGGGCCAGTACACCGCCACCGCCGGACGCACCGGGAACAGCCAGGCCGCCGTCCGCCTCGCCCGCTCCACCCCGCGCGGGAATGCGGCGTCGGCCGCGAACGGTATGTTCCGCGCTCCTGGACTCCGACTCCGGCCCGCAGCCGGGCCGCCGGGATCCCCCGACGCGTGGGGCTTCGCCCCGAAGCCCGCACGCGCCGCCAGTGCGAGGGGCCGCGCCCCGGACGCCGAAGCCCGGGACTACCCATGCGAACTGACAGGCTCGCTGTTGCCTACCAGGCAGCTGTGCGCCTCGCTGCCATCCTGATCTGCTCCCGCAGGTGACAGGACGCCGAGTGAGCCGCTCTACGTGAGCTCTGTGCTTGGCCGACGACGCCAGTCCCAGCCGGGGTGACGGTTTATCAGGGTGAGGAACTCGCCCGCCTGGATGATCTCGTAGTGGTTGGTGTCGACAAGACCGCCGAAACCCGGCAGGACGTCGCGGAGGAAGGCCCGGGCCGCGTCCATGGACTCGCACGACACCCAGACCCCGTACGGTTTTCCGATCCGGGCCGTGACCTGCTCCAGCTCCTCAGGCTCGAAGTCCGCCAGGATCCCGCCCGACAGGTCGAAGGAGTACGAGTACCCCTGCCAGTGCAGGCGTTCGCCTCCCGTCGCCGGCTCCGGTACCAGAGCAAAAGAACGGATCCGCGCCTCAAGCCGGCGCCGTTGCCCCGCCGGCGCAAGAAGGACGACAGACGGCCAGGACACGCACCCCCGCCTTCCCGGCGGCCGTAACCGCCCATCGCACTGCGGGCATCGAGTCCTACGCCGTCGAGAGGCCTGTTCCCGCCTCCTCAAGGAGACGCAGGCCTAGACGAGTTCGGCTGCTTCTCCCGCACTCTGCAGGCTCTGCGCGAGGGCCGCCTCATACACCTGCTGGGCGCGCTGCGGCGTGAACTCCAGCCGGATCAGCACCCCCGGAACCGCGATCGACGCCATCAGATGCCGGTACAGCTCCGAGACCCGCTCCAGCATGTCCTCGTGCCCGGTCATGATGTTCGACAGGATCTGCACCCCGGTGAAGGAGCCGACGAACAGCTTCGCGATCAGCGCCACATCGACATGCGGCACCAGCTCCCCGTTCGCCTTCGCCTTCTCGAACACCTCCACCGAGCGGCTGATCCACCCCTGCATCGGCACCCGGCGGTCCAGACCGTCCTGCGGAGAGCCCTGCTCCACGGTCAGCCGCACACTGCCGCGCACCCGCGCATCACCCGAGTGCAGCAGATACGCCAGCAGCAACGCCTCGTCCACCGCCTCCTGCAACGCCAGATCCTGCGGCTGGATCGGCGGGATCGCGGTGACCTGCTCCGCCAGGATCCGCTGAGCGATCTCCTCCTTCGACGTGAAATGGAAGTAGAACGCCCCCTTGGTCACCTCCGACCGCTTCAGGATCTCGGAGATCGTGGCGGCCTCGTACCCGACCTCGTCGAACACCTCGGCCGCCGCGGCAAGAATCTTCTGCCGCGTCCGAATGGCTCGTTCCTGCCGCGCCATCACACACCTCCGTACCCACCACGCCCGCAAAAGCAAACCGTAAGGTTCGTATCCTACTGCCGGTCACTCTCGGTGGCGAGTCCATATCGCCCAGCAAAACGGCACGTCGATGACAGCCCGTCGACCCCAGGTCACCCCAAGGTCACCACATCCTCCGAAACAAAACCAGTGCATCGGTTTCTTCAAGGTCCAGACCACCGCACCCGGGACCGGTCGACGGCATCCCGTCGGGAACCGCATATGCCCAGCACATCCCCCCTTACACCCGGAGGACGTCCCTCCGCAGGGCACAACCGGACAGCCCCTACACCGTCCCCGATCCACCGGACGCCGCCATGAACTTCACGGAATCGCCTTGAAAAGAAAACCGGTTGGTACGTATCTTGTGTGGCCTGGGCTCCCCACACGCCGGGAGCCCCCTCAACGGGGAGAGGTCCATGACCTTGCTGACGATCGAACAGAAAGGCCCAACCCGCGCCCACACGGCGGTTTCCCCGCCCACCACCCAGCCCGACACCCCACCCGGCAACACCACCGACGCCACCCCTACCAACACCGGCGCTGACCCCACCGCCGCGGGCGCCGAGGCCACGGCCGCCCGCACCGCCGCCACCTCCACCGACGCCGCCACCAACGCCACAACAGACGGCATCGAAGCCACGTCCCTCGACGCCGATGCCCCGCCTGCGGCCGCCACCACCGACGCCACTGCTGCCGGTGCCGCGGTCGGCGCGGCCGAGGCAAGTGCCGTGATCGGCACGGGAGCCACGGTCAGCGCGGTCAACACAGATACCGCGGTCAACGCGGTCGACGCGGTCGACGCGGTCGGCGGTGAACTGTCCCGCCTGCTCTTCGACCAGCATGAGCGCGAGCGCATTCACACCCCCTGGCGCACCCTCATCGCCGGCCCGGACTTCCAGGCACGCGCCGGTCTGTCCCCCGCCGAACGCACCGCCCTGTCCTACCAGCGGCTGCACCACGTCAACGACCACCTGGACAGCGCCGAAGCACTCGCCGCCGACCCTCGCCGGCTCGCCGCCCTGACCGAGTGGACCGCCGTCGTCGACAGCGGACTGGGCACTCTCTCAGCCATCCACTACAACCTGTTCCTGGGCAGCCTGCTGGACCACGACAGCCACCACCGCGACCTGTCCGCCTTCAGCGCCCTGCAGTACACAGGAACGTTTCTGTGCACCGAACTCGACCACGGCAACGACGCTGCAGCCCTGGAAACCACCGCCACCCACAACCCCGCAACCGGCGGCTTCATCCTCAACACCCCCACCCCCGGCGCCCGCAAATTCATGCCCAACACCAGCCCCGCCGGCGGACCCAAAACCGCCCTCGTCGCCGCCCGCCTCCTCATCGACGGCAACGACGAAGGCGTCTTCCTCTTTCTCACCCCCCTCAGCGACCACCACGGCACCCTGCCCGGCATCCATGTCCAGCCCCTGCCCGAACGCGGCGGCGCCCCCGTCGACCACTGCCTCACCACCTTCGACCACGTCCCCCTCCCCCGCACCGCACTCCTAGAAGCCGACCATGGCCGCCTCGGCACCGACGCCACGCTCCACAGCACCGTCACCAACCGCCGAAGACGCTTCCTGAGCTCCATCCACCGCGTCACCACCGGAAAACTCTGCATGAGCGGCGCAGCCATCGGCGTCTCCCGCACCGCACTGACCATCGCCGTCCGCTACGCCCACACCCGCCACATCGCCGGCCCCAAAACCGGCCAACGCATCCCCCTCACCGCCCACCGCAGCCACACCGGACGCCTCCTCACCGCCCTCGCCACCACCTACGCCATGACCTTCCTCCACCGCCACACCCTCAACCAATGGACCCAACACACCCAGCCCGAACGCACCGCGGAAGCCTGCAGCAGGCCGACCGGCCAGACCGAGGCCGGGCACGCCAACCAGGCCGAAGGGACCGAGCGAGCCGAGGAAACCTGCACCGAGCGGACCGGGACTGAACGGGTCGAGGCCGGGCAGGCCGACACCGAGCGGGGCGAGGGAGCCGACATCGGGCGGCCCGGACGGGCCGAGGTAGAGCGGCTGGTCGCCCTCACCAAAGGCTGGACCACCTGGCAGGCCCGCGACATCGTCACCGAATGCCGCGAACGCTGCGGCGCCCGCGGCCTGTTCACCGCCAACCGCCTCACCGAAATCATGACCGACCTCGAAGGCACCATCACCGCCGAAGGCGACAACCTCGTCATCTGGCTCAAAGCCGCGTCCGAAATGATCTTCCAGTACGAAGCCGGCCTCCCCCGCACCCCCACCCCCCCACCCGCCGAACGACACCTCACCGACTGCTACTTCCTGCGCGACCTCCTCGCCCACACCGAAGCGATCTGGCAGACACGCGCCCGCACCGCACTACGCAATGGACCCACCAAAGACCCCATCGGCCGCTGGAACGCCACCTCCGCCCCCGCCCTCAACATGGTCTCCGCCCACGCCACACTCCAAGCCGCCGACGCCTTCCTCACCGCCATGGAACAGACAGCCGACCCCGCAGCGCGCGACCTGCTGGAACTCCTGTGCCGCCTCTTCCTCCTCAATCAACTCACCCCCCACACCGGCGACCTCCTCGCCCACCAACACCTCACCCCCCACCACATCCACACCCTTCACACCCTCACCGACACCACCCTCCACCAACTCACCCCCCACCTCACCACCCTGACCGACGCCTTCGATCTGCCCGAACAAGTACTCGCCACCATCCCGCTCCTGCACGACACACCCGACACACCGACCCACAACCCACCCGCCCACAACCCGTCCACCGACACCCCGCCCACCGGCAACCGACGACTCCTCACCACCACACTCCCCCACCCCCCCACGCACCCCGCACACCACCAACTCACCCTCGCCACCCCCTGACACGGACCCAAGACACGCACCGACATCCCGTACGGGGCCGACGGGTCAGAAGCTGCCGCCGCTATAGGAACTCCTGCCGAAATGACTGGAGCGGAACGCCAAGCTCAGGCGGTCATGAGTCAGAGTGGATCGCGAGCGGCAGCCTTCTTCCGAGACGTCCGCCGGAGCGGAGTCGTCCGGCTTGTGCGGGATGACGAGGGGATCCCGGCACCCGTCACCGCTGACGGCACGCGGAGCCCGCGCTGACCGGGCGGCGAAAATCCGGGCGAATGGGCTACGGATTGAAAGCACGCTCTGGAAGCCTGGCGTGATAGCGAGCTGCCTGCCGCCTCCCCCGGCAAAAGGCTCTGGTGCGGCCCCTGTCTCATCGGGTGGATTCACCCCGATCGAAGTCCTCAGACGACTCGCGACGGTCGACCAGGGCCCGTCGTTTGGATCATCTGGTAGTCGGCCAAGGCCGCTGAGTTGAGGAGCGATCGCGGTGCCGATTGCGGCGTACGCGTCGGCGCGGAGGACTTCCGCAAGGGCTCACTGGACCAGTTCGATGTGGGGATGGTCCGGGGACTTCGGGCACACGTGGAGCTGGAGGTTGTAGCCGCCGACGATGTCGATCAAGGTGAAGTCGCCGTTCTGGGCGCCCAGGGGAGGCGAGGCCGGGTTCGTCCGTTCCTCCTCGGCGATCCAGGTCTCGCTGCC
Source organism: Streptomyces sp. NPDC059582 (assembly GCF_042735715.1). Taxonomy (NCBI): domain Bacteria; kingdom Bacillati; phylum Actinomycetota; class Actinomycetes; order Kitasatosporales; family Streptomycetaceae; genus Streptomyces; species Streptomyces sp. NPDC059582. The sequence continues at coordinate 5,335 of NZ_JBHWCC010000100.1, read as the reverse complement.
GCCGTCCCATTCCGAGGAGGCGATGGTGAGGAGCGGGACCTGCTCGGTGCCGCACTCGGGGCAGGGGCGGGGCTTGGGGTCGGTGAGGCCCCAGCGGGTCCAGCCGCCGGTCTTCCAGCCGGGGGCGGTGGAGAGGTTGTTCAGGTAGAGCTCGCCCGGGTCGTCCGCGTACGTGTTGTACCGCGCGGGTTCGATCGTCTCCCAGCGGCTCATGTCGTCCAGCTGCTCCTGAAGCTCCTGGCTCAGCTCCGAGGGGTTGGGGTACTCGGTGACCTGCTCCGGTGAGAACAGGCACGGTTCCGGGAGGTAGCAGTCCTGCTCGACGACGGGCGGCTCGGGCGGTGCGTCGAGAACGTCGGTGACGGTGGCGGAGGAGCGCCAGAAGAGGGCTGTCCGAGGGTGGGCCATCTCGTGGTCGAAGGGGCACCACAGGACCTGGAGGAGGTCCGCGTCGGGCGGGCGCGGAAAGGGGACGTCGCGGGCGTAGAGCTGGGCGACGGGGAGAAGGGGAATCGGGCCGTCGGACCACGGGCGGTCCGCGAGCCGCTCCCAGGTCTCCCGTTCCTCGGGAGTCCACAGGGGTGCCTCGGGGTCGAGGCGCCGCCGCTCGGCCGCTGCGGCACGGTCGTGGCGGAGGAGCCGGACGTCGTCCGGTGAGTGCACCACACTCGTCACGCGACTGTCGTGCAGCTCGTCGCAGTACGGCCACGGCTCGTCGGCGGGCCACAGGAGCGGCCCGCCGACGGAGCTGTCGTGCACGGTCGGCGACCCGGGGCGCGGGTGCAGCCGGGTCGCCGCGCGCGCCAGCGGGGCCAGTTCAGGGAAGAGCGCGGTCACGTCGAACGGCCGCGGCGGGGTGGTATGGATGGCGTTCACAGGGTGATGCTGCCAGCAACGTCTGACAACGGGCGTGCCGATCCACATCAATTGACACCACACAGCTTCGCTGACTGGTGGTGTCAGAATGAGTTGTGATGGCTTGGGTGCAGATGCGGCCTGAAGTGCGCCATCCACGGGGTCGCGCCCTGTCGGACACGGGTGCGCTGTTCGCCCTGGCGTTGGCACGTCAGTGGCACTCGCTATCGTCCGTGCCATGACCTCAAGTGATCATCTGCTTGGCCTGATCCAGACCACTCCGGAGATCGATCTGTTGCTGCGGTCATCGTTCGGCTTCGACATCCACCGGAAGCACTGTGGCGATGGCTTGAGGCTTGCCTCAGGTGCGCCGCTGGAGTTGATCGCCGGGGAGTTCGCTGGGGGGGCGTACCTCCTGTGCGCTGAGAAGGACGGCCGTCGGCCGGTGGTGTTCGCGAGTTCCGAAGGGCAAGGTGGGCTGCTCGCCGATGACCTGGCGGACGCGCTGGAGATCATCATCGGGCTGGAGTGGCGGGACTGCCTCTCATTCTCGGGCGGCGGCGATGTGGAGGTCATGCAGATGTCCGCTCAACACCTAGAACGGTCCCGTGACAAGTACAACCCGGACATCGACAACGAAGCTGCCCGGGTGGCCGCAGCCCTGTCCCTGCGTATCGTGCCTGTGACTGACCTCGTCATCCGGTTGCAAGCAGCCGCTTCGAAGACCGAACCCGACTACGTCGTGACCGACGACGACGGGCAGGCATTCGGCCCACCGTTCGGCGAGCACGTGGAGCCTCGCCACGGTGGCTGGTGCTGAACCTGACCAGCCGCTGCCACCCGTCCCGGTATCTCGGCCATATCTGGAAGCGCATGGCTCCGCTTCTCCCAGCCCGACCTGCCCGACGCCATCGCCACCCCGGACGACTGCCGGTGTCGGACCGCGTCGCACTGGCCGGCATCGTCAAGTGCTGCGCAAAGGAGTGGCCTGGCGCGATGTGCCCAACCAGGTCGTTGACTGTTCAGGGTTGACCGCCTGGCGTCTGCTGCGGGACTGGACTGAGGCCGGCATGTGGCCCCCGCTCGTACGAGGTCCTTCTCGCCGAGCTGCGAGCGGCGGGTCTCCTGGATATGGACGACTCAGCGGCAACCGCCATGACGTCACACAACTCCTGCCGCTCCTGGACGCGACTCCACCGGTTCGGGGCCTGCGCGGACGCCCGCGCACACGGCCATGCAGGCTGTTCGCCGACCGGGGCTACGACTGCGACAAGTACCGCCGCCTGCTGTGGGAGCGTGGGATCAAGCCTCTCATCGCCCGTCGCGGCGTCGCCCACGGCTCCAGCCCGGGCAGAACCCGCTGGGTGGTCGAGCGGACCTTTGCCTGACTCCACCAGTTCAAGGGCCTGCGCATCCGCTACGAGATACGTGCCGACTTCCATCTCGCCCTGCCTCAACTCGCCTGCTGCATCATCTGCTTGAGACGACTCAGAACCTCATTCTGAAACGATCAGTTGTACCGTGGGACCACCCGACTACGCCCCTCAACCGACAATGGCGCGTTCGCGTGTGTCATGGTGCCTTCTGGTCCCCTGTTGCGAAGGCATGCTTCCGCGTGACCGTGATCACGGTCACGCTGAGGACTCCGAGCGCTGCCGCGGCGATGGCGTCGGCGGCGATGTTGACGCGCTGCAGGAGTACGCCGCCGATGATGCCGCCGAGGGCCATGGCCGCGTTCCACAAGGTCACCAGGATGGCTTGCGCAGTGTCGGCGATGGCTGGGCTGCGTCGCATCCCGGCATGACCGGCTGCGGTCTGAAGGAGCGTGGGCGTAGCGCCCCCATCCCAGGCCCCACGCGACGACTGCGACCCACACGACGGTCTGTGCCGTGGTGGCGGCGAAGGCGGCCGCGGCAACGGTGAACAGCAGTGCGGCGGCCAGCGCGAGCCCAGGAAGGTGCCTGTCGATGTGACGGCCGGTGTACCAGATGCTGACCAGGCATGCGATTCCGAAGGCCAGCAGGATCGCGTCCACCTCGGCGGCGAGGCCGGCGTGCCGCAAGTACGGCGCGATGTACGCATAGATGATCGTGTGGCCGAGGACGAAGGTCACGACGACGACCATGATGGCGGCGACCCCAGGAGCCCGGAGTGTTTGCCGGGTGGTCGGCTTCGGCCCACCATCTGTTGTCGCCGGCTGGCTGATGGCGGGAACGCTGAACGTGATCCATCCGAGGACGGCGAGGGTGATCACCGAAACGGCAGCGAAAGACGCGCGCCACCCGATCTGTTGCCCGATCAGTGTTCCGGCGGGAACACCGAGCGACAGCGCCAAGGGGATCCCGGTCATCGCGATGGCGATGGCACGGCCGCCCTGGCCGAAAGGCGCGATACGCCGTGCGTACCCGGCAAGGATCGCCCACGCGAGTCCGGCCGCGACGCCGGCGAGAAACCGTGCGACGAGCAGGACCGCGTAACCAGGCACGGCAGCGGTGAGCGTGTTCGCGGCCAGGAAGGCGGCCATGGCGCCCAGCAGCAACGGCTTGCGCCGCATTCCCGCCGTGGCGGCGGCCAACGGTATGGCGGTAAGGGCTGTACCTGCGGCGTACACGGTGACGGCCTGGCCCGCCGCACCGGAGCTGACGCCGAGAGAGGAGGACATCTGCGGGAGGACACCCGCCGGAAGCGTCTCCGTCAGGCTGGTGATGAAAGCCGCGGTGCCCAGTGCCAGAAGCGCGGACCAGGGCAGGACGTCACGTCTTGTCGGAGAAACTGCTGTGGTCGTCATGCACTGATCGTGAAGCCCTCACACTGATGTGATGGTCAAGCTCGAGCCGCACGGCTACTCTCGGGCATGTGCGGATCGGTGAACTGTCCCGCCTGACGAGCGTGTCCCGGCGCCTGCTGCGGTATTACGAGGAGCAGGGCCTTATCGTGCCGGATCGGTCCGCGAACGGATACCGCGACTACGACGAGCGGTATGTGGACCGCGTCAAGCAGATACGCGGTCTGCTGGCGGCGGGGTTGCCGACAAGGATCATCAAGCAGATCCTGCCGTGCCTGGACAGGCCCAGGTCCATTCACTTCCCTGACGCGACCCCGGAGATGCTGGCGTTGCTGACCTCGGAGCGGGACAAGCTCACCGATCGGATCGAGGTGCTGACCCAAAACCGGGACGCGATGACCGAGTACTTGGCCGAAGTGAAGCAGCACCGCACCCCGGTCACACCCGGTCAACCGCGCGGCACATAGGGCCAGTTCCTCATAGGACGACAACCTGCTGGACGATCCTGTCGGCGGCGTCCGCAAGCACCGCGGAGCGCGGCCGAACCCGCTCGCGCCAACAGGCGAGTTCCTGGCCGAGGCGGTCACGCGGTACCGACGAACACGTGCGTGTCCCGCCCAGGCATAGCACTCTCGTCGTCGGGACCGTCGAGACGACGAGGAGTTCGGCTTGGGCCGGCACTGGCTCGTCGATACGGCCCACATGCGGCTGATCGGCCAGCTCACCTATCCCTACCCCTACCCCTTCGAGACGTCAGCTCCGCCCAAGGCCCTCGGAGACGGCACCCTGATACACCGTGTCGACCTCGACAACGCCCCCACCCCTGGGCCCTGTAGCGACCCCCAAGGCACTGTAGGGGAGGCCAGGACTCTCCTGGGTCTGCCCCCAGACGAAGAGCGCGATCGCCCCGATCACCGCCTCGGCCGACAGCACCGACACCGACACCGTCAGCACAGCGCCGAACCTGTCCCTCACGCGCGCCTGCGGTTGCATCGGCTCCAGCATTTTTGAACGCATTCAAATCCCCTCCCGTCCCGCATCGTCCTCCATGCGAGACCGGCCCCGTAACCCGGGTCCCCCCGGCAGGCGCCGTCGTGCACCAGAACCCGGTCCGGGAGCAGCCAGAGTCCGCCGCACCGGAAGGCGCCGACGCCGGACCGCTCCCGCTCACGACAGGACAGGACACAGCCGACGGCTACCAGCTTCGGGAAGGGACATCGCTGTCATCGTCGGCTCTGCTCTGCTGGAGCTCGGACGTCACGGAAGGGCATGTCGACCTGATCAGGATGCTCAGGCGCCAGATGCGGTCGGGTGTTGGAGGAGCTGGGACTGTTTTTCCACCCGTCGGCGGATCCCCGGGCCGCAAAGTGGGCGATGGCTCACTGGATCGCCTGCCAGCGCGCCGACGGATCCCTGGATCCCGCCGCCGGCACTCACCTCATCTGGGCAAACATTGCCCATGCCCTCCGCTACCCCGCCATCCGGCATCCGGCATCCGGCAAGGCGCGCCCACAGGGAACTTCCCCACTCCCCCGCGGCACCGCCCGCCTTTACAGAACGCCGCCGGCCCGGGCCGGCAGATCCCGTCCGTCGCCTGCCCCGGGAGGTCACATGACGACGGCGCCGGCCCCGCAACAGGGGACGGCGCCGTGGTGCCAGGTATGGGTCAGGCCGCGTCGACGACTCCGGACGCAG
>NZ_JBHWCC010000099.1:7483-18908 GCF_042735715.1 Streptomyces sp. NPDC059582 | reverse complement strand
CCCCGGCCCCCGCCTCCCGCAGTCCTGGGTCCGCTCAGCCCTGCCGGGCCCGCGGTGACCGCTGCGACCACCACAGCCCGGCCGCACCTGCCGCGACCAGCGCCGCGCCGGCCGCGCCCAGCGGCAGGACGTCGCGTCCGACGCCGGTCTTGGGTAGCTCGTCGCCGCCCGGTGCCACGGGCTGGTTGTCGGTGCCGAGCAGCAGTGGCGTGGCAGGGGCGTTCGGCGACGGGTTGACCGTGCCGAACGGGACCGGCCCTTGCTGCCAGAAGGTCTTCTTCCCGTCCGTGGTCTGCACGGGCAGGCAGATCTTCCCGGTCTTGCTCAGGTCGTACGTCGCGGACACGTCGTACGACTTCGACTTGCCCGCCGCGAGATCGCCGACGGCGCAACTGAAACCGCTGTTCGAGCCCGGCGGCAGATCCTTTTCCGCGATGGCCGAGCAGCCCTGAACGGCCGTGACCTCAAGGCCGTCGAAGCCGACCACCAAAAGCCTGATGTCGCCGCTGTTCTTGGTCCCTTCGTTCTTCACGGTGGCAGTGATCGCCGTTTTCTTCGAACTGTTGTCGACCGAGATCTTCTCCGGCAACAGCGTCGTCAGCTTCACGCCCGCCGGTGCCTCGTCAACGGCCTTTCCCCCCTTGCTGCTGCCCGGTCCCTGGTCATCGGCGGTGGCCGTGAACGGAAGGATCATCACGGCCGAGAAAGATGCCGTGACCAGCGATCCCGCAATGACCGTCATCCGACGAGAACTCATGTTCGTCCCCCTTGCGTCCCCCTGGACTGCGCCTGAATTCGCAGTACTTGAAGAGGTACCACAAGATTTCTCCGCACTATGCTGGTACGGCATCAAGTGTGACCATTGTGTGTCGGGGGAGACCGTTCGGACTGCCGGTGAGGGGGGTGCAGCGAATTGCAGGGGAACTCGGGAAACCCGGGTAATGCGGGAAACCTGGGAAACACGGGAAACTCGGGAAACACGAGGAGCGGCGGTGTTCCCGGGCTGCTGGTGACGGGGCGTTATCGGTTGGTCGAGAGCATCGGCCAGGGCGGAATGGGGCGGGTGTGGCGAGCTGTCGACGAAATGCTCGACCGGCTGGTCGCCGTCAAGGAGATGCGCATCGACGGACTCGACGCGGAGGACACCCGCACCCGTCGTGAACGCACACTGCGCGAGGCCAGGGCGACGGCCCGGATCGACCACCCCCACGTCGTGCGCGTGTACGACGTGGTGGACGAGGGCGAACGCCTGTGGATCGTCATGGAGTTGGTGGCAGGACGCTCCCTGGAACGGGTCATCGCGGAGGACGGCCCGCTGAGTCCGGGAGAGACGGCCCGCATCGGCCTGGGCCTGGTCGCGGCGCTGCGGCAGGTGCACGCCGGCGGTGTCCTGCACCGCGACATCAAGCCGGGCAACGTCCTGGTGGAGAGCGGCGGACGACGTGTGGTCCTGACGGACTTCGGTATCGCCGCGATGCAGGACGCGAAGGCGCTCACCATGGTCGGCATGCTGGTCGGCTCACCCGACTACATGGCTCCCGAGCGCATCTCAGGCCGCCGTCAGGGCCCGCCGTCCGACGTGTGGTCCCTGGGCGCGACGCTGTGCGCGGCCCTGGGCGGCCGCTCACCCTTCTCCCGCGACACGACCCTGGCGACCCTGCACGCGGTCCTCTACGAGGAGCCGGAACTTCCGCGCCTGGCAGGTCCGTTACGCGACATCCTGGCCGCGCTCCTGGAGAAGGACCCGTCGGTACGCCCGTCCCTGGAGGACGTGGAATCGGCTCTGCGACCGATCGCGTTCCCGGCCCCGACACCGACGTTGGCGGTAGGCGGACCGACCGTCGGGGGAGAGACCCACCCCGCACCACCCTCGACGAGGGACACGGAGGGCCGACCCGACCCCGAGACACCGGGTGACGACCCGCGGGTGGGGAGCGGGGGCGTCCCCCGGCCCGGGAGTGGCTCCGACCCTCGGCCGGCGAGCGGGGCGTGCCAGCCACCGGCGAGCGGGGTCGGCTCACGGGCGGACGCGGAGAGCGACCGGTGGCCGGCACCGGAGACAAGGCCCCCCATACGGGCGAGGCCGCCTGGAACTGCGCCAGGGCAGGAGGCGGGCGCGGGGCCCGGGTTGCTGCCACGGCCCGGGGCGAGGTCAGGGCCTGGGGTGGACTCGGGACCTCGGGCGGAGTCGGGGCCCGGAGCGGAGTCGGGGCCCGGAGCGGAGGCGGGGCCCGGAGCGGAGTCGGGACCTGGGACAGGAGCAGGACCCCGCGCGGGAGTGGGGCCCGGGGTGGAAGCAGAACCCGGGGTGGATTCAGTGGCTGGGGCGGAGCCGCGGCCTGGGGTGGCGCTGGAGCCCGAGGCCGGCGCGGAGCCTGGGGGGCAGGCAGGGCCGGGGGTGGGTACCGGGCCTGGCGCGCGGACAGGGCACGGGGCGAAGGCAGTACCCGGGTCGCGGGCAGTACCTGGGTCAGGAGCAGCAGTCGGGTCTGGGGCGGTAGTCGGGTCTGGGGCGGGGCCGGGCGACGGGAGTGTGCCGGAGCCCGGTATCGGGGCTCGCCCCGTGGCAGGGGCTGACCCGGGGGCAAGGGCCGAGCCCGTGGCGATGAGCGGGTCGAAGGCCGCACCGGCGCCGGAAGCGCCGTCCGCCTCGCCGGCACAGCCCGGATCTGCCGTCCCCTCGGCGCCGCCGTCCGGACCTGGCTCTCCGCCCGAGCCGATGCCCATGACCGACTCCCCTTCCGGCTCGGTGTCCGGACCCGCCACCACCTCAGGCCAGGCGTCCGGGACCGGTTCCGGCCCCGCACCGGTCTCCGACTCGGGGCACGGATCTGCACCTCGCACCGCGCCCGCGCCGGGCCAGACGTCCGATCGCGGTCCGCAGGACGGGGATGTCTCCGGCCCGCCTCCCGGCCCGGCGTCCGGGACGGGCCCGCTTCCCGGTCCGGTGTCCGGTGGCTCACCTCCCGGTCCGGCTTCCGGGACGGGCCCGCTTCCCGGTCCGGTGTCCGGTGGCTCACCTCCCGGTCCGGCGTCCGGGACGGACCTGCCTCCCGGTCCGGGGACAGGTAGCGGCTCACCTCCCGGTCCGGTGTCCGGGACCGGATCACCGCCCGGTCCGGCTTCCGGGACCGGCCCGCTTCCCGGTCCGGTGTCCGGTGGCTCACCTCCCGGTCCGGCGTCCGGGACGGACCTGCCTCCCGGTCCGGGGACAGGTAGCGGCTCACCTCCCGGTCCGGTGTCCGGGACCGGATCACCGCCCGGTCCGGCGCCCTGGACCGAATCACCATCCGCACCCGCGTCGGCGGGGATCAGCTCTCCATCCGTACCTGCATCGGCGGGGATCAGCGCACCTTCCGTACCTGCGTCGGCGGGCAGTTCGCCTCCCGTGCCTGCCTCCGGGAGCGGCTCGTCTCCCGCCGAGGTGTTCGGGGCGGGCTCGCCGCTCCTGCCTGTCTCCGACACGGGGACTCCCCCCGTACCCGTGTCTGGGGCCCTCGCCCCCTTCACGCACCCGCCCGGGCGGCCGCACACCCCGGATCCGTCCGATCCGCAGTCCGCCGACGCCCCGCCCGGCTCCGACGCCCCGCCCGGCTCCGACGCCCCCTCGGGGGCGGCGCCGGTCTCTGAGCCGGGGACCCGGGTCCTGCCCCGGGCGCGCGGCGAGGCGCCCACCCCGGCCTTCGTGGACCCCGCGCGGGGGCCCGCCTCCGGGGACCTGACGGAGCCCGCCGCCGTAGAGGACGCGATACCGGCGCGGAGCCCGACGCCCACCCCGGCCTTCGTGGACCCCTCGCGCGTGTCCGCCTCCCAGGACCCGAGGGAGCCCGCCCCCGTGGAGGACGCGATACCGCCGCGGAGCCCGACGCCCACCGAAGAGGTGCGGCTCGCGCGCACCGCCACCGAAGGCACCTCCGAGGCGCGGTCGGAAGCCAGGTCGGAGGTGGGTTCCGAGACGTCCTCCAGCAATGCCGTGGGCGTCGCACCGCGCCCCGCCGGCGTCTCACTGGCCCGGGCGCAGGCGGTGACGGAACGGCGCCCGATGCCGGTGCCCGTGCCCGCGCCCCCCGGCGGGGGCCGACCGCCGGGCCGGCGTCGGCGTCGAACGGCCGGCCTGGTGGCCGTGGGAGGCGTGGTCACCGCGGGAGTGGTCGTCGCAATCGTCCTGGCGACGACGTCCGCCCCGCCCGACGACACCAAGGCGGGCGGCTCCGCGTCGCAGACGTCCGTCCCGGCGTCGGCGTCGGCGCCGACGCCGACCGGCACCCCTTCGCCCACGGTCGAGGGCACCTCACGACCCCCGAGCCTGCCGCCGGGCGCGCACCAGGAGGCCGGCGGCTTCGCGTGGGTGACGCCCAGGGGCTGGCGGCGGGACGTGCAGACGGGCGCGGAGGTGCACTACACCTCGCCCGACGGCACACAGGAGCTCGTGGCCAAGTCCTCCCTTGCCCGCGGTGACCTGATGGACACCTGGCGGACCTCGGAGCAGAACGCCCACCAGGGCCAGGGCTACCGCAAGATCCGTCTGGAGGAGACGACGTTCCGCGGCGACCCGGCGGTCGTCTGGGAGTACACCTTCACCCTCAAGGGCACCCAGTGGCACGCCAGCCTGCTGGGCTTCAACGAGAACGGGAAGTCGTACCAGATCAACACCTGGTACCAGCCGGAGGCCGAGCCCCAGGCCGTGAAGACGTACAACCAGGTCAAGGCCGGTTTCACCGTGCTGTGAACGCGTGCGCGAAGGAACGCGGGGGAGAGCGGGGAACGCGCAGGACGGGTGAGGGGAGGGAACCCGCGGGCCGGGTTCCCCCCCTCACTTCACTGCTCGGCGACGAGGCCGCGGGCGTCAGCCCGCGGACACCCGGTCGGCCTGGTGCTCGACGGCGGCCGCCCGGCCGCCCCCGCGGACCTTCTCCTTCACCAGGGCGATCACGATCACGACCGCCGCGACCGCCAGCGAGAGCAGCACGGTGGTACGCCCGCTGCTCTCACCCTCGGTGTCGGTCAGCATGTAGGCGAGCACGAAGACGATCAGCCCGGCCGTCGCCCAGGTCAGGTACGGGTACAGCCACATCCGCACGACCAGCTTCTCCGGCGCCTCGGCCTGGATGATCTTCCGCATGCGCAGCTGCGAGAAGCAGATCACCAGCCAGACGAACAGGGCGACCGCTCCGGAGGAGTTGACCAGGAAGAGGAAGACGGAGTCCGGGAACCGGTAGTTGAAGAACACCGCGACGAACCCGAAGGCGACGGAGGCGATGATCGCCGCCATCGGCACACCACGGGACGTGGTCCGCGCGAACGCCTTCGGCGCGTCCCCGCGCCGGCCGAGCGAGAAGGCCATGCGGGAGGCCGTGTACAGGCCGGAGTTGAGACAGGACAGCACCGAGGTCAGCACGATGAAGTTCATGATCTGACCGGCGTGCGCGATACCGAGGGAGTCGAGGGCCGCGACGTACGAGCCCTTCTCCTTGATCGTCGGGTCGTTCCACGGCACCAGGGAGACGACCACGAGGATCGAGCCGAGGTAGAAGACACCGATGCGCCAGATGATGCTGTTGGTCGACTTCGTGACCGCCCGCTGCGGGTTCTCGGACTCACCGGCGGCCAGCGTGGCGATCTCGCTGCCCATGAAGGAGAAGACGACCAGCAGCACACCGGTGAGGATGGCGCCGGGCCCGTGGGGCAGGAACCCGCCGTGCTCGGTCAGGTTCCCGATCCCCGCCTTGTCGCTGTCGACGCCGGGCAGCACGCCGAACACGGCGAGCCCGCCGACCACGATGAACGCGCCGATGGCGACGACCTTGATCCCGGCGAACCAGAACTCGAACTCACCGTACGAGCCGACGGAGACCAGGTTGGTCGCGGTCAGCACCACCATCACGATCAGCGCCCACCCCCACTGGGGCACGCCGGGCATCCACGATTCCAGGATCTTGGCACCGGCGGTGGCCTCCACCGCCAGCACGACGACCCAGAAGAACCAGTAGAGCCACCCGATGGAGAAGCCTGCCCAGCGTCCGAGCGCGCGGTCGGCGTGCGCGGAGAAGGAACCGGACGTCGGATTGGCCGCGGACATCTCGCCGAGCATCCGCATCACCAGCACGACGAGCGTGCCGACAAGGGCGTACGACAGGAGGATGCCGGGGCCGGCGGTGGCGATACCGGAGCTGGATCCGACGAACAGTCCTGCGCCGATGACGCCACCGATGGCGATCATCGAGAGGTGGCGGTTCTTCAGACCGGCGTGGAGACCGGAACCGGGTTCTCCGGGGTCTCCGGGGCCGTTTTCGGCCTTCGTCAGGGTCGGCTGCGAAGTCATGGGACGGATTTCCTTTGCGCCGCTTGAGGGGTCTCCCGTACGAGCGGTGTACGAGTCGGTCCAGTGAAACGGAGGCTTAAGAATTCGGGAACCTTTGAATCCGGATTGTTACTTGAGGTTTTCCTGAGGTTCTGTAGTCTCACTCACACTTTTCCGCCGTCCCACCCGGCGCTGCTACCCAGCGTCGCCCGTGACACACTCGACTCATGCGCGTGTATCTCGGCTCCGACCATGCGGGCTTCGAACTCAAGAACCACCTCGTCGAATGGCTCAAGGAGGCGGGTCACGACCCCGTCGACTGCGGCCCCCACATCTACGACGCCCAGGACGACTACCCGCCCTTCTGCCTCCGCGCCGCGGAGCGGACCGCCGCGGACCCCGACGCCCTCGGCATCGTGATCGGCGGTTCCGGCAACGGTGAGCAGATCGCCGCGAACAAGGTGAAGGGTGTACGGGCCGCACTCGCCTGGAGCGAGGAGACGGCGTCCCTCGGCCGCCAGCACAACGACGCGAACGTGATCGCGGTCGGCGCGCGGATGCACTCGCAGGAGGAGGCGACGAAGTTCGTCGAGACCTTCCTCGGTACGCCGTTCTCCGGTGACGAGCGCCACATCCGCCGCATCGACATGCTTTCCGGCTACGAGACCACGGGCGACCTCCCGCCGATCCCGGCGCACCACCCGCAGCAGTAAACGCCGATGCCGGTCCCCGGGGGCTGCGGTCCCCGGGGTTTCTCCGTGTGCCGCTCGCCAGGAGACCGGGACGGACGCGGGCGGCCGGTAAGGACGGGGTACGCGTGAGGTACGCGTGAGACAGGCGTGGGAAAGGACGACGGGACGTGCCAGAGGGGCACACGATTCACCGGCTCGCGCAGGACTACGCCGCCGCCTTCTCCGCCCGCGTGACGCGGGTCACCAGCCCCCAGGGCAAGTTCGCCGACGCGGCCGCCCTCCTCGACGGCACCCCGCTGCACACCACCGACGCCCACGGCAAGCATCTCTTCCTCGGCTTCCGTGACCCCGAGGACGCCGACTGGATCCACATCCACCTCGGGCTCTTCGGCAAGGTCGCCTTCGGTGACGCCCCCGCGCCCCCGCCCACGGACACCGTCCGTCTCCGCCTCGCCGACGACGCCTCGTACGTCGACCTCCGCGGCCCCGCCACCTGCGCCCTGATCACCCCCGCCGAGAAGCGGGCGATACACGGCCGGCTCGGCCCCGACCCGCTGCGCGCGGACGCCGACCCGGCCACCGCGTACGCCCGCGTCCGCCGCAGCCGTACGACGATCGCCGCCCTCCTGATGGATCAGAAGATCATCGCCGGCGTGGGCAACGTCTACCGGGCCGAGGTCCTCTTCCGCCACCACATCGACCCCTACCGCACGGGCAGGGACATCACCCCCGGCGAGTGGGACGCGATCTGGGCCGACCTGGTCGCGCTCATGCGCGAGGGCGTCCGCAACAACCGCATCGACACCGTCCGCCCGGAGCACACTCCGGAGGCGATGGGCCGCCCGCCCCGGGTCGACGACCACGGCGGTGAGGTCTACGTCTACCGCCGCGCCGCCCGCCCCTGCCACCTGTGCGGCGACGAGATCCGCACGGCCGACCTGGCCGCCCGCAACCTCTTCTGGTGCCCTACCTGCCAGAAGCGCTGAGGCGCCCTCAGGGCCTGCCTGGTCGCGGCCCCGGGACCTGTCTGGTCGGCCCCGGTATCTGTCTGGTCGGCCCCGGTATCTGTCCTGGAGTCGGCCTCAGACCCGGAGCCGGCCTCAGGACAGGTCCCGGAGCCGGCCTCAGGACCCGCCCCGGGCCGTGCCCAGACCCCCTCCTAGAACCCGTGCGGCAGCCAGGGTGCCACCGTCGACCCGAATCCCACCGAGGCCTCGGCCAGCGCGCCCTGGCGCAGCTCCCGCACCCGGCCGGCGCCCGCCAGCGCGGCCAGCGACACCCCGCCGAGATAGGACGCTCCCAACTCGCGTACGGACAGGGCGAGATCGGCCGCGTCCGCGGTGCGGGCGCACGAGGCCCCCTTCGCGTCCCCCGTCAGCCGCCAACGCCCCTCGTTCCAGCGGCAGAACTCGTCCTCGACCTCGAACACCACGTCCACCGGCGCTTGGTACGTCCGCGCCTCCAGCGCGGCGCCGACCTCCACCAGCCGCACATGCAGGGAGTCCCGCACCCGCAGCTGACAGCGCCGGATGTCGGACACCTGGTGCTGCCACGCCTCGTCGACGGGCCGCCCGCGCACCTTCAGCGAGGTCGTCAGGTCGATGCCGAACAGGAACCGCCACAACGCCGCGTCCGTCGCCGGATCGACCGCCGCGAGATCCTGAAGGACCACCTGACCGTTGTGCCCGGCGTCCGTCCACTGCGACTTGACCCGGAAGCGGGCGTACCCGGTGGGCTCCCCGTCCCGCTCGGCGACCACGCACTGCAACGGTGACGCCCCGCCCCGGTCGCTCTCCGCGTCCAGCAGCCACACCCGCTCCCAGCCGGGCCGCCGGGCCAGCATGCCCGCACGGGAGGGCACCGTCCGCGCGTACACGGACTCGCACGCGTCCAGCGCGTCCACCGGACGTTCGTACCGCAGCCGTACGGCATCGGTGCCGTCCGGCACGGACAGCCGTACCCGACCGGTGTCGATCTCGGCGCTGACGCCGAAGGTCGCCGGGGCGTACCCGAACCGCCCGTAGATCGTGGGCTCGGACGCGACGAGCACCGCCAGCGGCTCACCCCACCCGCGTACGTCGTCCAGCTGCCGCCGCATCATCGACGTCAGCAGTCCCCGCCGGCGGTGCGTGGCGGCCACGCCGACCATCGTGATGCCCGCCGCCGGCACCGATGCGCCGCCCGGCACGGTCACCCCGAAGGCGAACGCCCCCGCCGACCCCACGCACCGGTCCCCGTCCCACACCCCCAGTGAACGGTCGAAGTCGGCGAGCTCGTGCCACAGCTCCCGCTCCTCGGCCGACTCCTCCCCGCCGCCGAACGCGCGGAGCAGGTTGCCGTACCACTGATCCCAGTCGTCCTGCCGCAGCACCCGCAGGTCGGTCGCCCGGTCGGGCAAGTCATTCGCCATGAACCATACGTACCAGGGCAATGCAGGACGAGCGAACGAATTTCTCCGTGCCCGCAGCGCAACTGCTTTCTGTGAAGTTCACTGTGAAGTCGAGCCTCGGACGGGGGACAAGTGGGACCTCCCGTGCCGAGCGGCTGGTCCGATGGATAGGGTCCCGAACTAATGGCAGCAGGACGAGGGCGGCGCGCGGCGGCCGAGACGTTCACGGCCCGGTTGAAGATGCAGTGGCACCGGGCCCGCGTCGGCGTGCGCAGAGCCGCCGTGGACTACTTCCGCGGGGACGGTTCGGACTGGATCGCGCTGGCCGGGCTGCTCCTCACCGTCCCGGTGATCGCGGCCACCACGCTCGCCAACTCGGTCTGGTGCTCACCGTCCGCACTGGTCCTGCCGATCGTCGCGGGCGGCCTGCTGCTGCGCCCGGCGAGCCTGCTCGGTCTGTACGCGGCCGCGGCCACCGCCCTGATCGTGGAGTCCGTGAAACTCGGGCCCTACACCGAGGGCCCCTCCCGGGTCACGCCCGGCGTGGTCCTGGTCGTCGCGGCGTGTGGCTTCGTGGGACTGCTGATCGCCCAGTTCCGCAGCAGAGTCGGCGTGCCCTGGCGGCGCGGCGGCACCATGCTGTTCGACCTGCGCGAACGCATCCGCGTGCAGAGCAAGCTGCCGAAGCTGCCACGCGGCTGGCACCGCGAGATGGCGCTGCGCCCCGCCGGCGGGCAGTCCTTCTCGGGCGACTTCGTGGTCGCGGCCCGGACGAACGGCGGCCGCACCATGGAGGTCGTGCTGACGGACGTCTCGGGCAAGGGCATGGACGCCGGCTCGCGCGCCCTGCTCCTGTCGGGGGCGTTCGGCGGCCTGCTCGGATCCCTCCCGCCGCACGCGTTCCTCCCGGCCGCGAACGGCTACCTCCTGCGCCAGGACTGGGACGAGGGCTTCGCCACCTCCATCCACCTGGTCCTGGACCTGGACTCCGGCGACTACGAGCTCTACTCCGCCGGTCACCCGCCGGGCCTCCAGCTCAGCGCGGGCAGCGGCCGCTGGGAGGAGAAGGCCGCCGAGGGCCCGCTCCTCGGGGTGTACGACGGCGCCCAGTTCGACCCCGTCAAGGGCTCCCTGCGCCCCGGTGACGTCCTGATGCTGTTCACCGACGGCCTGGTCGAGACCTCCGACCGCGACATCGTCGAGGGCATCGACCGCCTCACCGGCGAGGCCGACCGCTATGTCGCCGGAGGCTTCCAGGGAGCCGCCTGGCACCTCATCGAGGCGGTGGCGAAGGACGTCAACGACGACCGGGCGCTGCTGCTGGTCTGCCGCGAGGGCCCGACCGCGGCCGCCCTCCGCTGAGCCGCCGTCCGCGGAAATCCGCAGAACTCGGCGGAAGCCGCCGTCCGCAGAAAGGGGCACCCGTGCTGACCCTCCCCGAAGTGGAGGCCCTGGCCCGCGCGGCGCACGAGGGCCAGACCGACAAGGCCGGGCGGCCGTACGCCGAACACCTCCGGGCCGTCGCCGACGGCGTCCGCGAGCGCGGTGGGGACGACGAGCAGATCGCGGCGGCCTGGCTGCACGACTCCGTCGAGGACGACGCGCTGTCCGCGAACTGGCTGCGCGAGGCCGCGCTGACCGAGCGCACGAAGGCCATCGTGCTCGCCGTCACCAAGCGCGAGGGCGAGGCGCCGGCGGCGTACGCGCGGCGCGTCCTCGCCACCCCCGGGGCGCTGCTGGTGAAGGAGTCGGACCTGGCCCACAACGCCGACCCGGTACGCCTGGCGGTCCTCGACGAACCCACCCGCACCCGACTGACCGAGAAGTACGCCCGGATGCGCGCACTCCTCGGCCTGGACGAACAGAGCGGAAAGCCATAGGGCGTGTCCCGAACGCCCCGTACGGCCCGCGACGCCCGGCACGGCGCCTCGCCGCGTTGTCGGGGCGGGCCCGGGCCCCCGGGGCGCGGGCGCCCCCCCCCCCCCCCCCCCCCCCCCCCCCCCCCCCCCCCCCCCCCCCCCCCCCCGCGCGCCCCCCCCGGCC
>NZ_JBHWCC010000099.1:0-7473 GCF_042735715.1 Streptomyces sp. NPDC059582 | reverse complement strand
GGTTGTGGGGTCGTCCGGGTAGGCGGGGTACGCGGACGACCCTCCGCCTCGCGACGCACCGCACCGGACGCCTCGGGCCCCGCCCTCCGGGCGGACGACGCCACTTCCGAGAAGCGCCCTAGGCGCCGACGCTGACCTTCTCGCGGACACCGTTCCCGCCGGTCCCGCTCTTCTCCCGCTCCCGGGCCAGTTCGGCCGCGTCGCGCTTGAAGGCCCACGCCATCTTCGGTTCCATCGCGAACCGGAACACCCGCTGCACGGGCGGCGTGCACAACAGGGTGACGGCCACGGCCGCGAGGACGCTCACGAAGATCTGGCCGAGGGGCCGGTGCAGCCAGGTGTGGTCGAACCAGCCGCGGTACTCGCCGCCCTTGATCAGGAAGCCGTGCAGCAGGTAGCCGTACAGCGTGCCCGCGCCGAGGGCCGTGAACCACAGCCTGCGGCCCGGCACCCAGGCGAAGAAGCAGGCCGTCAGCAGCAGCGAGCAGCCGAACAACGCCAGTTGCATCACCGGCCCGGCCCACCAGGGCGCGGCCAGTTCCTGCGCGGCGTCGCGGTGGTAGAACCACCCGGCGTTCATGCGCGGCACCGCCCACCAGCCGAAGACCAGCGCGAACGCGAACACCGGTACGGCGGCGATCCGCACCGAACGCCGGCGCACCAGCCGGAAGTGCTCGGGCTTCAGGCACAGGCCGAGCACGAAGAACGGCAGGAACTGAAGGACGCGCTGGAGGTCCAGATCGTCACCGATGTTCGGCGTGAGGGACGCGAGCGAGGCGACACCGAGGGCGAGCGGCAGCGGCCAGCGCACCAGCTTCCAGATCGGCGTGGTGAGTCGCCAGATGAACAGGGCACACAGGAACCAGGTCAGGTACCACGGGTCGAGGAGGCTGATGTCCTGGTCCGGGGCGTGGTCCACGACCCGCTTGAAGAGCGGGTAGGCCGTCTCGAACAGGATGTACGGCACGGCGACGCCGGTCACGAGCCGCTTGAGCCGGTCCGGGCGCGCGTCGAAACTCCGCGAGAAGTAGCCGGAGATGATGATGAACGCCGGCATGTGGAACGCGTACACGATCATGTAGGCGCCCTGAAGGATCCGGCTGTCGCCCTTCAGCGGTTCCCAGGAGTGCGCCACGGCCACGAGCACGATCGCCAGGTACTTGGCGTTGTCGAAGAACGAGTCGCGCTGCTTGGACTGTCTGTTCTGCGACGCTTTGTCCGGCTTGTTCGACTTGCCGTGCTCGTCGTGATCGTCGTGCTTGGTCCGGTCCGGCTGGGCGTGCGGCGGGGGCGAGGCAGCGTGGAACATCTGAGGCACCCTAGCGTCGTCTGTGGGTTTCCGTAAAACCCTCCACGTCAATATGGCTTATCCGGTTCGGGTACCCCGGTATTTCCCGTGGTCGACCTCTCGTGGACGTGATGCCGCCCACAGCATCAGGCGCCACCGGTGCGGCAGTTCCTCCGCTGATGTCGCGATTCATCCCGACGAAAGCGGGCATAAGGCCAACGGGGGAAGTGCCTGGCGCGCACCATCGCCGCTAATTCGAATTCACGGCAAGCGCGTTGTGTGGACATGGAAACGATCCGTGCAATTCCCTGTGCGGGTGCACCTTCGAATTGCCGTGCGGGGCCTCACGTCCGGGCGGTCCGCGCGGGGTGGCGCGGGGCGGTCGCGGCCGATGATGCGTCACGGGCCGCATACGCGGGCCGTGTTGGTGGCACGATGGTTCTGGCGGGGGTGCGCGGGGCCGGCATCCCCTGGCCGGGAGAGCGAACCGACCGAGGGTGTGATCAGTTGTGGCAATTTCACTGTCCGTGGTGCTGCTGTTGGCGATCATCCTGGTGGTGTTGATCCGGGGCGGCTCGATCAAGGCGGGCCCCGCGATCGTCGCGGTCCTGTTCGGCTTCTTCCTCGCCTCGACGGGCATGGCCCCGTCAATAAACCGCTTCCTCAACTCACTGGCCGACACGATCAACTCGATCAACTTCTGATCGGTCACTTCGGCCACGCGGGGGAACGTACGGCTCCCTCCCGCGCTTTCGAGTGGACCCGCGGCCACGCGCGCGTACGCCTCACGGGTCACATCCGGCTGCCGGGTCCTGGCGCGGACACGCCGAGCCGAACGCGGTCAGGGAAACGACTCGGGGCCAGGCGAAGGAGAGATCCTCCGGCCTGGCCCCGAGTCGTACAGAGCGGGCGACGGGAATCGAACCCGCGTAGCTAGTTTGGAAGACTAGGGCTCTACCATTGAGCTACGCCCGCACGGACGCGTCGCAGGTCGGGCGACCGCGACACACAGGCATCCTAGCGGTTCGCGTGCCGTCGCCGCACACCTCGTTCCCCCGGGGTCCCTTCGGGAGAAATGCGGCGGCCTCGCAGCCTGCGGGCATGTACCCTTCGTGTCGCACCAGACGGGGTGTGGCGCAGCTTGGTAGCGCGTCCGCTTTGGGAGCGGAAGGCCGTGGGTTCAAATCCCGCCACCCCGACCATCTAGCCGGATCACCACGCGTGATCGCCTTTGGGTGCGGGAAGCGGCTGCGGTTACTATGCAAGCTGCGCGCCCGTGTGTCTCTTGTCTGAAGTCTCCGGGCGACGAAATCCGCCGGACCCGTCGGGTTCCGGCAGAAACCAAGAAGTCAGCCACAAGGAGACCGAACCGTGAAGAGCGCCGTGGAGACCCTGAACCCGACTCGGGTTCGGCTCACTGTCGAGGTGCCCTTCGAGGAGCTCAAGGACAGCCTCGACGCGGCGTACAAGAAGATCAACCAGCAGGTCACGGTGAAGGGCTTCCGCAAGGGCAAGATCCCGGCCAGGGTCATCGACCAGCGCTTCGGCCGTGGCGCCGTGCTGGAGGAGGCCGTCAACGACGCGCTTCCGAAGTTCTACACGGAGGCGGTCAACGAGGCCGAGCTCAGCGTGCTGGGCCAGCCCGAGGTCGACATCACGGAGCTGAAGGACGGCGAGACGCTGAACTTCACCGCCGAGGTCGACATCCGCCCCTCCCTCGAGATCCCGGACTACTCCGGCATCGAGGTCGAGGTCGACGCCGTCGAGGTGTCGGACGAGGACATCGAGAAGTCGGTGGAGCAGCTCCGTGAGCGCTTCGCGTCGACGAGCCCCGTGGAGCGCGCCGCCCAGGACGGCGACGTGATCACCATCGACCTGCAGGCCAAGGTCGACGGCGAGGTCCTCGAGGACGGCGTCGCCGAGGGCGTCTCCTACACCATCGGCTCCGGTGAGCTGCTGGACGGGATCGACGAGGCCGTCAAGGGCCTGGAGGCCGGTGGCGAGGCCACCTTCACCTCCGAGCTCAAGGGAGGGTCGGCGGCCGGCAAGGAGTCCGAGGTCACCGTCAAGGTCACCCAGGTCGCCGCGCGCGAACTGCCCGAGCTGGACGACGAGTTCGCGCAGCTCGCCTCCGAGTTCGACACCCTGGACGAGCTCAAGGCCGACAGCCGCAAGCGCCTCGAGAACATGAAGCAGTACGACCAGGCCACGCAGGCCCAGGAGCGCGTCCTGGAGAAGCTGCTCGAGCTGGTCGAGGTCCCGGTCCCCGAGAAGCTGCTCGAGGACGAGATCAACACCCGTAAGCACAACCTCGAGCACCACCAGCTCGGTCAGATGGGCCTCGACCTCGGGAAGTACCTGGAGATCCAGGGCAAGACCGAGGAGGAGTTCGAGACCGAGACCAGCGAGGCCGCGGTCAAGGGCATCAAGACGCAGTTCGTGCTGGACGAGCTCGTCAAGCGGGAGAAGCTGAACGTCAACCAGGAGGAGCTCACCGAGCACCTCATGCGTCGCGCGGCCTCCTCCGGCATGTCCCCCGACCAGTTCGCCCAGGCGGTCGTCGAGGGCGGCCAGGTTCCGCTGCTCGTCGGCGAGGTCGCCCGCGGCAAGGCCCTGGCGCTGGTCGTCGAGGCCGCCACGGTCAAGGACACCAACGGCGAGGTCATCGACCTGGACGACGAGGAGGAGGCCGAGGAGGCCACCACCGAGGCGCCCGCGGCCGAGACCGAGGAGAAGCCCGAGGCCTGAGCCTCACACCACGCCTGAAGCGTCACGACGGGCCCCGGGGAGCGACTTCCCCGGGGCCCGTCGTCGTTCCCCGGGCCCGCCCCACGGCACCTCACCCAGGGGCGCGGGGAACCGCGCACGCGGCCTCCGCCGACCCGCACCCGCTCCCGTCCGCGCGCGGGAGTGCCCCGGACGCCCCAGGCCTCTTCCCCGACGCCCACGGCACCTCACCCAGGGGCGCGGGGAACCGCGCACGCGGCCTCCGCCGACCCGCACCGATCGACAACCCCCTCGGCCCCCACCCCGCGCCGCCCAGCGCAGCGACCTGCGCTCACAGCGAACAGTTCCTTTTGCGGGATTCCCCGAAGGGACCCGCGCGTTAGGGTCCATGAGTACGAGGGCAGGGGAGTCCCCGGAAACGGCCGGACGGCCCTGAGCCCCGGCAGAACACGTGAGACGGCCCGGCGCCGTCGTAAGACGAGCAGGTGGATACGTGACGAATCTGATGCCCTCCGCCGCCGGCGAGCCTTCCATCGGTGGTGGCCTCGGCGACCAGGTCTACAACCGGCTGCTCAACGAGCGGATCATCTTCCTCGGCCAGCCGGTCGACGACGACATCGCGAACAAGATCACCGCACAGTTGCTGCTCCTTGCCGCCGACCCGGACAAGGACATCTACCTCTACATCAACAGCCCGGGCGGTTCGATCACGGCCGGCATGGCGATCTACGACACCATGCAGTTCATCAAGAACGACGTGGTGACCATCGCCATGGGCCTCGCGGCCTCGATGGGCCAGTTCCTGCTCAGCGCGGGCACGCCCGGCAAGCGCTTCGCGCTCCCGAACGCCGAGATCCTGATCCACCAGCCCTCCGCCGGCCTGGCAGGTTCGGCCTCGGACATCAAGATCCACGCCGAGCGGCTGCTGCACACCAAGAAGCGCATGGCCGAGCTGACCTCCCAGCACACCGGCCAGACGGTCGAGCAGGTCACCCGCGACTCGGACCGCGACCGCTGGTTCGACGCCTTCGAGGCCAAGGAGTACGGCCTCATCGACGACGTGATCCCCACCGCTGCGGGCATGCCGGGCGGCGGCGGTACCGGGGCGGCCTAGCAAGGGCTTGTACGGGCCGCTGAGGCCCGACCGACGCCCCCGGCCTTCATCCCCCCCGCCGGGCAGGGCCCAGGCCCTCCACAGGGCCGTACGCGCCTCCCCTGCCCCCAGCCACCGCCCCAGCCCCTATCAGGAGACATCGTGAACGACTTCCCCGGCAGCGGCATCTACGACCGTACGCGCGCCGAGTACACCGGTCCCTCGGCCGAGTCCCGCTACGTCATCCCGCGCTTCGTGGAGCGCACCTCCCAAGGCATCCGCGAGTACGACCCGTACGCGAAGCTCTTCGAGGAGCGCGTGATCTTCCTCGGCGTGCAGATCGACGACGCCTCCGCCAACGACGTCATGGCGCAGCTGCTGTGCCTGGAGTCGATGGACCCCGACCGGGACATCTCGGTCTACATCAACAGCCCCGGCGGATCCTTCACCGCGCTGACTGCGATCTACGACACGATGCAGTTCGTGAAGCCGGACATCCAGACGGTCTGCATGGGCCAGGCCGCCTCCGCCGCCGCGATCCTCCTCGCGGCCGGCACGCCGGGCAAGCGCATGGCGCTGCCCAACGCGCGCGTGCTGATCCACCAGCCGTACAGCGAGACCGGCCGCGGCCAGGTCTCGGACCTCGAGATCGCCGCGAACGAGATCCTCCGGATGCGCGCGCAGCTGGAGGACATGCTGGCCAAGCACTCCACCACGCCGATCGAGAAGATCCGCGAGGACATCGAGCGCGACAAGATCCTCACGGCCGAGGACGCGCTCTCGTACGGCCTGATCGACCAGATCATCTCCACCCGGAAGATGAACAACGACAACGTCCGCTAGCGCGGAGACATGTATCGTCTGCCGCCCCTCGGCAGGGTCCCCCGATGTGCGCGACAAGGTGCACGACAAAGTGAACCGTGCCAAGGGGGGCCCGAACGGGGGGCCGGGCAAGGTACCGTCGGACATAAGGCAGCACCAGGAGCCGCTGGACTCGTAGCGTCCAGGCGTCTCCCAGGCGAAGGGGAAGCACACCGTGGCACGCATCGGTGACGGCGGCGATCTGCTCAAGTGCTCGTTCTGCGGCAAGAGCCAGAAGCAGGTCAAGAAGCTCATCGCAGGCCCCGGTGTGTACATCTGCGACGAGTGCATCGATCTCTGCAACGAGATCATCGAGGAAGAGCTCGCGGAGACGAGCGAGGTGCGCTGGGAGGAACTCCCCAAGCCTCGCGAGATCTACGAGTTCCTCGAGGGGTACGTGGTCGGCCAGGAGGCGGCCAAGAAGGCGCTCTCCGTGGCGGTGTACAACCACTACAAGCGGGTCCAGGCCGGTGAGAACGGCGGCGGTCAGAGCCGCGAGGACGCCATCGAGTTGGCCAAGTCCAACATCCTCCTGCTGGGCCCGACGGGCTCCGGCAAGACGCTCCTCGCGCAGACCCTCGCGCGCATGCTCAACGTCCCGTTCGCCATCGCCGACGCGACGGCGCTGACGGAGGCCGGGTATGTCGGCGAGGACGTCGAGAACATCCTGCTCAAGCTGATCCAGGCGGCCGACTACGACGTCAAGAAGGCCGAGACCGGGATCATCTACATCGACGAGATCGACAAGGTCGCGCGGAAGAGCGAGAACCCGTCGATCACGCGTGACGTGAGCGGCGAGGGCGTGCAGCAGGCCCTCCTGAAGATCCTCGAAGGCACCACGGCGTCGGTCCCCCCGCAGGGCGGCCGTAAGCACCCGCACCAGGAGTTCATCCAGATCGACACGACGAACGTCCTGTTCATCGTGGGCGGGGCCTTCGCGGGCCTGGAGAAGCTCATCGAGTCCCGGGCCGGCGCCAAGGGCATCGGCTTCGGCGCGACGATCCGCTCCAAGCGCGAGCTGGAGGACAAGGACCAGTTCGAGGACGTCATGCCCGAGGACCTGGTCAAGTTCGGCATGATCCCCGAGTTCATCGGCCGGCTCCCGGTCATCACCTCGGTCCACAACCTCGACCGCGAGGCGCTCCTCCAGATCCTGGTCGAGCCCCGCAACGCGCTCGTGAAGCAGTACCAGCGCCTCTTCGAACTCGACGGCGTGGAGCTGGACTTCGAGCGCGAGGCCCTGGAGGCCATCGCCGACCAGGCCATCCTCCGCCAGACCGGCGCACGCGGACTGCGCGCCATCATGGAGGAAGTCCTCATGTCGGTGATGTACGAGGTCCCCTCCCGCAAGGACGTGGCCCGCGTAGTCATCACGGCGGACGTCGTTCGCTCGAACGTGAACCCCACCCTGATCCCGCGCGACGCCCGCAACGGACGCGGCCCGGGGGAGCAGAAGACGGCGTGACCGCCGCGGCATGACGAGGAAGGGGCCCCGGTCGACGAC
>NZ_JBHWCC010000098.1:0-19282 GCF_042735715.1 Streptomyces sp. NPDC059582 | reverse complement strand
CTCGCGAGCGGTCCGCGCGAGCGGGCTTCGGGGGTCGGCCGATCCCCGACCGGGTAGGAACGGAACGGGAGTCAGGAACGTCCCTACAGGTCACTGGTGTTCATCCAGGTTCGTACCGCGATCGGAAGGATCCCGATGGTGCCGGGAACGGCCAGCAACGGCAGGGTGCTCGACTCCGCCACACGCGAACTCACCCGGATCCGACTGCTGTTCAGTCTGGCCGGCCGGGTCGATCCCACCGCGGGCCGGCCGGGCCGTCTCCTGGACCGGTTCGACTTCGGCCGGTTCACTCCGCACCTGCGCTCCAGCGAGGCCGTGCTGCCCGTGCCGGTGCTGAGCGAACGCCTGGCACCGGACGACCTCGAACTCCCGGGCGCGCCGCACCCGCTGGCACTCGCCGCGCTCGGACTCCTCGTCGTCACCAGCCCGCGCGGCGACGCGACCCTTCTCATGGACTGCGACTTCGCCGGGGAGACCCCCGCCGTCGCCGTCGCCGCATGGCTGGCGACCACCTGCTTCGAGCGTGACCAGCTCAGACTCGGCGGCCGTCCTCTGCTCGACGTCGTCAGCGAGCGGCTGAACCTGCGCGAGCCGCTCGCCTTCGGTCAGAACGTCCATCAACTAGTGTTTCCTGGCGGAGAGTTGAGGGTCGAGCTGCTCGGCACCGACGGCGCCGACGAGACCCCCCGCTCCGTCCCGCTGAACGAGATCATCTACCGGGGCCGGCTGCCCAGCGGTGCCGTCTCCCACCACGGCGTCCAGGTGCCGCCCAACCTCAGGAACCACGGTGTCACCCTGTCCGCCCACGGCCGCGGTGTCTCCGTCCAGGCGGGCTGGGCGGCGCACGTCGAGAACTGCCTGACCCTGGTCGCCGTCGGCCTGGTCTCCGCCCTGGCCGTCCTCCAGCGCACCCGGCTGGCCACCTTCGAGATGATGCGAGCCAACCAACAGGCCCTGATGGACTCGCCGTACGAGGTCCGCTCACTCATCTCCCGCCTGTCGGCCGGCGTCAACGAACTCCAACTCGACCTCGCCTTCGGCGTGGAGGCCTACGTCGACAGCCTGCTGATCCCGGAGATGGTCCTGGAGGGCTTCCAGTCGTCCCTGCGGGACGCGCTCGGCATCCGCGACAGCCTCGACAACTCCGCCCGCATGGTCGAACGCCTCACGTCCGTCATCAACGCCCGATCCGCCGCCCTCGACGCCGCGCTCGCCGAACGCGACGACCGCCGCGACCGCACGGTCTCCGGTCTGGTCGCCGCGGCCACACTCATCGCGCTGCCCCCGACGCTGCTGCTGGCGTTCTTCGGCGTGAACGGCACCGACGTCGACTCCCACCGCTCCATCCTCGACCTGCACTCCTACGGTGCCGCCTACGCGCTGGCCTGGCTCCCCTTCGTCGCCCTGTTCCTGGTCGGCTTCCTGCTGCTCCGGAGGGTCAGCGGACGCTCCGGCTCGCTCCTGGACCAGTCCGACGACGGACGCGTCACCCTGCCCGCACCCCGCAATCCCGGGAGTTGACCGCCATGCCGCCACGACCCGCCGTCTCCGCCCACCGGGGCGGTTCCGAACGCTTCGGCCCCGCCACCTGGCAGGCCTACGAGGACGCCCTCGCGTCGGGCGCGGAATACGTCGAGTTCGACATCCGGCGCACCGCCGACAACGTTCACGTCGTCTATCACGATCCGCGGGTCGACCACACCGGGCAGCTGCTGTCCCGCCTCACCCACGCCGAGCTCGACGAACACGCCGGATACGCGGTGCCCGTCGTCGAGGACGTCATGGCGTTGATCGCCGGGAAGCTGGTGGGCCACCTCGACCTCAAGGAGACCGGCTACGAGCGCGAGTTGATCGACCGCGCCGTCGCCCTGCTGGGTACGGACGGGTTCGTCGCCACCACCCTCGAGGACCGCTCGGTGGCGGCGATCACCGAGGCGTTCCCGGACGTGCGCACCGCGCTGTCCCTGGGCCGCAACCGCAAGGAGGTGGGGTCGGCCCGGCTGGCGGCGACCCGGCTGAGCGAGCTGTTCCCCCTGCGCCGGGTGCGGGCCTGCGGTGCCCACGGCGTGGCCGTGCACCAGCGGCTGGCTCGCGCCAACGTGCTGCGCGAGGCGGACCGCAACGGACTGTTCACGATGGTGTGGACGGTCAACGACGATCCCACCCTGCGTGCCTTTCTCGACGACACGCGCGTGGACGTACTGATCACGGACCGGCCCCGGCGGGCGGTGGAACTGCGCCGGGAACCGCCGGACCCGGACCGGCCCGGACTGGCCGCGTCGGAGCGCCCGAACCCTTGAGTCCCTTGGGCTTTTTGGGCCCTCTATGCCCTCTGAGCCCTCTGAGCCCTTCGAGTCCTTGAACCCTGAACTCTCCGACCGTGGACCCCGGAAGAAGCCCCGGAAGAAGCCCCGGGAGAAGCCCCGGGAGAGAAGTCCCCGGGAGGGGAGCCCGGAAGAAGCGACCGTGCCATTGACAACCACGCACTCACGTTTTGTTCTGGAGTGCGGGGATTCCTGGCGGAAGGGGAGCGCGATGGGACGTCCGGTCGGGATCGATCTGGGGACCACCAACTCGGTGGTGGCCGTGCTGGAGGGCGGAGATCCCACCGTCATCGCCAACGCCGAGGGAGCGCGGACCACTCCCTCGGTCGTGGCCTTCGCCAAGAACGGCGAGGTGCTCGTCGGTGAGGTCGCCAAGCGGCAGACCGTCACCAACGTCGACCGCACCGCCCGTTCCGTCAAGCGGCACATGGGCGCCCCGGACTGGCGGTTCCCCGAGCAGGGCTCCGTGGACGGCACCCGCTACCGCGCGCAGGAGCTGTCCGCGCGGGTCCTTCAGAAGCTGAAGCGGGACGCGGAGGCCTACCTCGGCGAGGACGTCACGGACGCCGTGATCACCGTGCCCGCCTACTTCGACGACATCCAGCGCCAGGCCACCAAGGAGGCCGGCGAGATCGCGGGCCTGAAGGTGCTGCGGATCATCAACGAGCCGACCGCCGCCGCCCTCGCCTACGGACTCGACCGCGGCGAGGAGCAGACGGTCCTCGTCTTCGACCTCGGCGGCGGCACCTTCGACGTGTCCCTGCTGGAGATCGGCGACGGCGTCATCGAGGTCAAGGCGACCAACGGCGACACCCATCTCGGCGGCGACGACTGGGACCAGCGGATCGTGGAGCACCTCGTCGCCCGCTTCAAGGGCCAGTACGGCGTCGACCTGGGCAACGACAAGATGGCGCGGCAACGCCTTCGTGAGGGCGCGGAGAAGGCCAAGATCGAACTGTCGTCGTCCTCGGAGACGACGATCAACCTGCCGTACATCACCGCCTCCGCCGAGGGCCCTCTCCACCTCGACGAGAAGCTGACCCGCTCCCAGTTCCAGGAACTCACCGCCGACCTGCTCGACCGCTGCCGGACCCCCTTCCACCAGGCCGTCAAGGACGCCGGCGTGAAACTCTCCGCGATCGACCACGTGATCCTCGTCGGCGGCTCGACCCGGATGCCCGCGGTCACCGACCTGGTCCGGGAACTGACCGGCAAGGACCCGCACAAGGGCGTCAACCCGGACGAGGTCGTCGCCGTGGGCGCCGCGCTCCAGGCCGGTGTCATCCGCGGTGACGTCAAGGACGTCCTGCTCCTCGACGTCACCCCGCTGTCCCTCGGCATCGAGACCAAGGGCGGCATCATGACCACGCTCATCGAACGCAACACCACGATCCCGACCCGCCGTTCGGAGACGTTCACGACGGCCACCGACAACCAGCCCTCGGTCGGCATCCAGGTCTACCAGGGCGAACGCGAGATCGCCGCCTACAACAAGAAGCTCGGTGTCTTCGACCTCACCGGCCTGCCGCCCGCCCCGCGCGGCGTCCCGCAGATCGAGGTCGCCTTCGACATCGACGCCAACGGCATCATGCACGTCTCCGCCAAGGACCTGGCCACCGGGCGCGAGCAGAAGATGACCGTCACGGGCGGTTCCGCACTGCCCAAGAACGACATCGACCGCATGATGCGCGAGGCCGAGCAGTACGCGGAGGAGGACCGGGGACGCCGGGAGGCCGCCGAGACCCGCAATCAGGCCGAGCAACTCGTCTACCAGACCGAGCGGTTCCTCCGCGACAACGAGGAACAGGTCCCGGCCGACACCAGGCCGGAGGTCGAGTCGGCGATCACCGAGCTGAAGGGACTCCTGGACCGGCAGGCCGACACCGACACCCTGCGGGCCGGCGTCGAGAAGCTGGCCACGGTCAGCCAGCGGATGGGCCAGGCCATGTACGCCCAGGCCCAGCAGCAGAGCCCGGCGGCCCCGACGGAGACCGCGGCACCGCAGGACGCCCGGGACGACGAGGGTGTCGTCGACGCGGAGATCGTCGACGACGACCGGGACCCGAGGGACGGCGCCGCCTGAGCGGACCCGAGTCCGGCCGGGGCACGGGTGGCGCGCCACCGGCCACGAAGGACCCGCGCCCGCTCACGAAGGATCCGCGACCGCTCGCGACGGACCCGAGACGGCTCACGACGGACTCTGGGGCTGAGCTGCGGACTCACCGCGCGGCCCCCGGAGTCCTCGGACCCGGACCCGTACCCGTACCCGAATCAGAATCCGTACCCGAACCCCTACCCGAATCGGAACCCGTCCCCGACCCCGTACCGCTCAGGGCTTGCGGGCCACCCCCGCGTACACCGGCACGATGCCCTCCGCCTGCGCCGCCACGTCCTCCGGCCCCGGCCGCCACCCGTACACCGGGATGACGCCCGGCCCCAGCAGTTCCAGACCGTCGAAGAAGCGCGAGAACTCGGCGAGCGAGCGCGGGTAGAACGGGGTGCCGCTGCGCTGGAAGAGGTTCTTCGCCCCCTCGATCGCCTTCGGGCTGAGGTCGGGGGTGACCTGCGACAGGATCAGACAGCTGCCGGGGGCCAGCGCGGCGACGTACTTCGCCAGCAGGCCGTGCACGTCGTCACCGTCGGCCTCATCGCCCAGGTAGTGGGTGAGCGCCACCAGCGACAGCGCGACCGGCCGGGTGAAGTCCAGGGTCTCCGCGGCCAGCCGCAGCACCGTGTCCAGATCGCGGACGTCGGCGTGCACGTACTCGGTGCTGCCCTCGGCCGTGCCGGTGAGCAGCGCCTCGGCGTGCCGCAGCACGATCGGGTCGTTGTCGGCGTACACGACCTTCGCGTCGGGCGCGACCTCCTGCGCCACCTGGTGCAGATTGGGTTCGGTGGGTATGCCCGTGCCGATGTCCAGGAACTGGCGTATCCCCGCCTCGGCGACCGTGCGCACGGCCCGCTGCATGAAGCGGCGGTTGGCACGCGCCCCGCGCACCACCGTGCCGTCCACGTCGAGGATCCTGCGGGCCAGTTCCTCGTCCACGGGATAGTTGTCCTTGCCGCCCAGCCACCAGTCGTACACCCGCGCCGGATGCGGCCTGCTGGTGTCGATGCGGGTGGGCGCGGCCTCGGAACCGGTCATACGCTGTCTTCTCCTCGAGCTCAGGTCTGGGGCTGGATCTCTGGTCTGGGGATTCGGGCGGGAGCGTGCGTCCATGGGGGCGCCGCGAGTCAGTACGCCTCGCGGTACCGCTGGAGGATCTTCCTGGTGCGCTGCGCCGACGCGGCGTGCGTCGTCATGTGGTCCAGGACCTCCAGGTGCGCCGAGACCTCCTCGCGTGAGTCCAGGTACAGCGCGCCCGTCAGGTACTCGGTGAACACCATGTCGGGCAGTTCGGGCTCGGCGAACCGGAACAGCGAGAACGGCGCGTACGTCCCCGGGTGCGGACCCGTCTCGAACTCGGCGACCTGGAGCGTGACACGGTTGCGTTCGGCCAGCTCCAGCAGCTTGTCCAGCTGGTCGCGCATCACCTCGCCGTGGTCGCTCACCGGGCGCAGCAGCACCGTCTCGTCGATGATCACCCACAGATGCGGTGGGTTCTCCCGCTCCAGCAGCCGCTGCCGGGTCATCCGCAGGGACACATGCCGCTCGACCGTCTGCGTGCCGTCCCGCGCGATCGTCCCGGCCTCCATGACGGCCCGCGCGTACGCCTCGGTCTGGAGCAGGCCGGGCACGAAGTGCGGCTCGTACGACCGGATCAGCCGGGCGGCGCCCTCGAGGCTGACGTACATGCTGAACCACTCGGGCAGCACGTCGTGGAACCGCTGCCACCAGCCCGGCCGGTTCGCCTCCTCGGCCAGCGTCACGAACTGCGCCGACTCGTCCGCCGGGACGCCGTACGTGTCCAACAGCACCTGCACGTACGGGATCTTCAGCGCGACCTCGGCCATCTCCATCCGCCGTACGGTCGCCGGTGCCACCCGCAGGATGCGCGCGGCCTCCTCGCGCTTGAGCCCGGCCGTCTCCCGCAGTTCCTGCAACCGCCTGCCGAGCACCACCTGGCCCACGGTGGGAGCGGGCCGACGCTCACTCACGCCTCGTCTCCCCCATGAGTCGATGGAACCGGGCCAGTGTGCCACGGGACCCGGAACCGCACAGGCGACCGAGAGAATTGCGTCGGTCACAACTGCCGTCAAGTGCCGAGCGAATGCAGGTACTTGACCGTCGCCGGGTCGGCGGGCAGGAACGTCTCGATCGCGAGTTCGGCGACGGTGACGTCCATCGGGGTGTTGAACGTCGAGATCGAGGAGATGAACGACAGCACCCGCCCCTCGTGCTCGATCTGCATCGGCAGCGCGAAATGGGGCACGGGGTCGGCCGGTTCGGGGTCCCGCGGCCCGGCCGCCGGCACCGGATAGGCCGCCACCTCCTCGTACAGCGCGCGCAGCGCGTCCGAGCGGTACAGGGCGATCTGCCGCTCCATCTGCGCCAGCAGATGCTCCCGCCACTCGGGCAGGTTGCGGATGCGCGGCGCCAGGCCCCGCGGGTGCAGGGCCAGCCGCATCGCGTTCGGCGGCGGCTCCAGCAGCGACTCCGCGACACCCGCGAGCAGCATCGTGATGCCCCGGTTCGCCGCGACGACGGTGTACGTCGCGTCCACCACCAGCGCCGGATACGGCTCATAGCCCTGGATCAGCCGTTCCATGCCGTCGCGCAGCGCGCCCAGCGCCGGGTCGTCCAGCGGCGTCTGCGGATAGCGCGGGGCGTAACCGGCCGCCAGCAGCAGCGCGTTGCGCTCGCGCACCGGCACGTCCAGGTGCTCGGCCAGCCGCAGCACCATCTCCTCGCTCGGCCGGGACCGGCCCGTCTCGACGAAGCTGATGTGCCGGGCGGAGGAGTCCGCGCGCGACGCCAGCTCCAGCTGACTCACCCGCCGCCGCTCCCGCCACGCCCGCAGCAGCGGCCCCGCCCCCCTGTCTGCGCTGCCTGCGTTATCTGCGGTGGCTGTGTGGTCTGTGCTGTTCACGTTGTGCCGCTTGTTCCGGCCATCGCCCTTGTTCGGCGGGGCGGTGCCGGACGCTGCGTCGGCGGCGGCGCTGGACCGGGTGGTGGACCCGGCGGCGGACGGGGCATTCGTCATGGGGACGACCGTAGACCAGGCCCGGCCCGACGTGGCGGCGCACCCGTGTGGCGGCGCCCCTGACCAGGGCCGCAGCGGCCGTCCTATGGCACGCTGAACAGGTACGCGACACCCAGGAAGGGAGCGAGGGCATGGCCGTCGAACCGCTGTCGCAGAAGGAGATCGAGGACCGGCTGGCCGACCTGCCGGGCTGGACCCTCGACGGGGACCGCCTCGCCCGCTCCTACCGGCTGACCTCCCATTTCGCGGCGACCGCTCTGGTCGTCCACATCGCCCAGGTGCAGGACGAGCTCGACCACCACTCCGACCTCACCCTCGGCTACAACACGG
Organism: Streptomyces sp. NPDC059582; assembly: GCF_042735715.1. Classification (NCBI taxonomy): domain Bacteria; kingdom Bacillati; phylum Actinomycetota; class Actinomycetes; order Kitasatosporales; family Streptomycetaceae; genus Streptomyces; species Streptomyces sp. NPDC059582. Next base: position 11,484 of record NZ_JBHWCC010000098.1, on the reverse strand, counting down.
TCTCGCTGACCGTGAACACCCACAGCGTGGGCGGCGCCGTGACCGGGCTCGACTTCGAGCTCGCCCGGAGAGTGGAAGCCCTGGCCCCGGGACACGGGGCCCACTGACCACGCGTCCGGACCGGAACGGGGGAGAGCCGCGTGCTGGACTACGACAAGGAAGCGGAGCGCTACGACGCCTCCCGCGGCGGCGAACCCAGGGCCGCCGCGGCCGCGGCGGCCGTGCTCGGCCTCATACCCGCCGGGGCGCGCGGCCTGCTCGACGTCGCCTGCGGGACCGGCATCGTCACCCGGCGGTTCGCCGCGGACCGCGACGGCATGCGGGTCACCGGCGTCGACCTCTCGCCCGCCATGGTCCGGCACGCCGCCGCCCGGCTGCCCGGCGCCGTCGTCCGGGCAGACAGCCGCCGACTTCCCTTCCCCGAGGGGCAGTTCGACGGCGTCACCAGCGTCTGGCTGCTGCACCTCGCGGACAACGACGAGGACGCGCGGACCATCGTCGGCGAGTGCGCCCGAGTGCTGCGGCCGGGCGGGGTGTACGTCACCACGGTCGACAAGGCCGCCGCCCACAACGTGGGCAGTGACATCGACGCCGTGCTCGCCTCCCGGCCGCCCCGGGCGGCCCGTGACGCGGCCGAACGCGTCGAGTCGTACGCCCTCGCGCACGGTCTCGTGCCGGCCGGGCAGGCCCGCTTCACCGGTCGCGGCCAGGGCCGCAGCCCCCGCCGGACGGTCGCGGACCTGCGGCGCGGCTGGTTCGTCATGCTGCCGCCGGGCGAACCGCTCGCCGACGAGTTCGCCGCGCGCCTCCAGGCCCTGCCCGACCAGGACCGGCCGCGCCCCGACCCGCTGTTCAGCCTGCGCGCGTACCGGAGGCCGACCGGGTGAAGTCCATGGTCCAGTCGGTCAGCCAGGTCAGCCAGGTCACCCCGTCGTCCACCGAGAACGCCTGCTCCCGGCGGGCCGTGGTCGGTGAGATCCCGACCAACGTCTCCTTCAACGTCCACCGGGCCGGGAAGGCCGAACCGACGCCCGGCACCGGCGCCACCGACTCCTTCCCCCTGGCGTTTTACACACCGTGGCAGCCGTGGGTGCGCGCCGTCGCCGACGGCGCGCCACCGCGTCAGTCGTCCTCGCGCAGGCTCTCCGGCGCGCAGAGGTACTCCGACCAGTCCAGGCCGAGCACGTCCCCGAGCCGGGTCAGGGACTTCTCCGTGCGGCCGTACGCGACGAGTTCGAAGTCGCCGTGGCCGGTGTCGTGCCGCACGACCACATCCTCGCCCCCGAAGTACACGGCGCGCGAACCGAGTTCGCGCCACGGCAGCAGACCGGTGGGCCGCAGACGCGCCCGCAGCCGGTCCAGCGTCTCGGGGGTGACACGGTGCTGCTCGACACACCAGCCGTAGTGGGCCGGCAGCCGGGTCACGGCCAGCTGGAGGAAGAACTCCGAGACGGAGTGGCTCTGCGCCAGCCAGACGTCCCGGCCCTCCTCGTCCCGCGCGGCGACCAGGACCGGCGGGTCGGCGAGGGCGCTGCGGGCGGCGGGGTAGCCCCACTCGTTGCAGTACTCGTACTCGGCCATGAACACACAGACCCGCGGATCCTCGTCCGGCCCCACGAACGGGTTGTCCGCGGGCAGCGCGTCCGAGACGCCGTACCCCGTCGGATCGGGGCGCAGGGTGGGCGGCCACTCGGGGTGGGTCCAGTACAGGCGGGGGCGGTCGGCGAAGGAGTTGAAGGGCAGATCCCACCACTCCTCCAGCGCGGGCGGCACGGGCAATGAGCGGTCGACGCGGGCGAGGTCGTCGGCATCCGGTTCGCCCCGCTCCCAACGCCGCCCGACGGTGGGCTCGTAGCCCCACTCCTGCTGGAACGCGCGCAACAACTCCCAGCGCGCGGCGGTGCCTTCGCCGCGGGCCCGCTCCAGCCGATCGTGGAACAGTCCGTAGTCGATCTCCGTCACGCGGACGATCCTACGAGGCGCGTGCCGTCGCCGGCACGCGCCCTCGAAGGTCAGTTCACCGTGCAGCTCCGGTCACCCAGCCGGAAGGCCGTTGGTCTCGTGTTCGACCCGGACCAGCTGCCGGTGAACCGAAACCCACCGACGAACCGGCCGCCACCGTGCCGTTCCGCCCACCGGGTCCAGCAGTGGTGTCCACGACTTCGTCGACTCCTGCCGGCGGTAGGCACCGCCGATGTCCGTACGGGCGTAGGCGAGGTTCTTCTCGGTGCGGTTGAAGACGATGCCCGGGACGAAACCGCCGCCGTCGACGCGGGCGTTCTTCCAGGTGTACGACTCGGCGGCGATCGTCGCCCGGGCGCTGTGCGCGTCGCGGGCGGCCAGCGCGGGCGGCGTGCCCGCGAGCAGACCGGCCGCGAGCGCCAGCACGGCGGTGAGGATGCGGGTTCTTCGCACGGTGGGGGTCCTTCCTCGATGGGGGAGAAGACGCGACGACCGGGCGGCCCCCGTGCGGGTGGGGCCGCCCGGCGCGGTACGCGCAGCGGTGGCGGGGACTATTCGAGGAGCTCCGCGTACGAACCCATGGCCAGGGCGATGTCCGCCTCGGCCCAGAACCGGTGGTACGTGAACACGGGAGCGGCGCCGCCCGCGAGGTAGCTCTCGATCTTCGACCAGGCCGGGTCGTTCCTGTAGAACGACCTGAGGGAGGCGAAGGTCGAGGACGAGCTGATCGTGTCCCCGTTCGGCATCCTGCCGCTCCAGCCGCTCGGCACGTACACGCCGTCGTCGAACCGGCTGTAGTCGGCCCGGGTCTCCGGGACGGCGACGCCGAGACTGTCCCGGTGGTTGTTCCACATGCCGTCCAGGAGCGCCTTCGCCGTCGTCCTGGCCTGCGTGTCACCGGACCTGGCGGCGTAGTACGTCAGGGTCTTGGCGTACGCGGCCGCCACGCCGACGTCCTCGGTGTAGTCGGCGACGGTGACGTGCAGCCCGCTGTTGGCGCCGGGGCTCGACGCGTTCCAGGTGTCCGGCTGCCCGGACCACTGGAGCGTGGAGGGGATCAGGTAGGTGCCGTCCGGGTTGATCGTGGTTCTCGACAGCGCCCAGTCGACCCACTTGTCCAGGACCGCCTTGGCCTGCGCGTTCCCCGTCTGCTGGTAGTACTCGGCGACCCGCTCCATCGACCACGCCTGGAAGCCGAACCACTGGTTGGACGGCGGGTCGTGGTAGACGGGCTGCTGGTCGTAGTACATGCCGTAGAAGGTGGACGTACCGGCCGGCGGGGTCGCGTAGCGGCCCGCCCAGCTGTTGGTGGCGCCGCCCGCGACGGCACCCTCGTCCGACTGGAGCCAGCGGTAGAACTCCAACTGCCGGCCGAGGGACTTGGCCCAGTCCGCCTGTCCCGTCGCCGACTTCGGCTTCAGGTCGGCGGAGGAGCTGAGCGCGTACGCCGCCAGGGGGTTCTGGTAGCCGCCGTGGACATGGCTGGAGCCGATGCGCCAGGCCCAGCCGGCGCTCGTGTCCGTGGCGCCGCCCCACGCGTAGTACCAGGACAGCAGGTAGGCCGAGGCGTCCTTGCCGGTGCCGGCCGGGCAGGTCGACGGTCCGACGCAGTTGCCGATCTTCTTGAAGTACTTGTCGTACATGGCGTAGCGCAGATAGTCGCCCATCTTCGCCGCCTTGCCGACGGTGGCCGACACGTCACCGCCCTTGCCCTGCGCCTTGGCCCACACGTCCGCCCAGTACGCGGCCTGCACCGCGCGCGCGTCCGCGTCCGGGGCGTCGGTGTACTTCCACTGCTTGGCGTACGACGCGTCACCGGTGAAGAGGTCCAGGTATCCGTTCGCGCCGCCGTACTTGAAGGCGTCGCAGGTGGGCTGCGGCACCGTCTCCCACACCGACTCCTGCACACCGCGCTGGAAGGTGTTGATGTACGACGGTCCGGTCGCCGTCGGGCCCGCCTCGCACTTGCCGGGCTCGTTGCCGTAGCCGTACACGTTGTCTACGTCCTGGAGCCAGTGCATGCCGTAGACGTCGTCAGTGCCGTAAGCGGTCCTCAGTTCACCGGCGATCGGATCCGACCCGACCGGGACCGCCGTGTCCAGTCTCGCCGGATACTCGTTCGGCGTGTCCAGCTCGGGCGCGTACGTCGCCGGTTTCGAGGCGTTGTAGAAGGAGTTGGTCGGCTGGTCGGCGTGGGTCGGGATCATGTACTTCTCCATGAGGTCCCACGCGCCGTTGAACTTGGTCCAGTCGCCCGAGACCTTGCCGTACATGGCCTGTAGCCAGAGAAGGTAGCTGTACGCCTCCGACGTGGTCTCATGACCCTGGTCCGGAGCCTCGACGATCAGCGTCTCGACCGAGTGGTAGGGAATGCCCTCGGGCGAGAAGTAGCCGTTCGCCGGGTCGGTGATCTTCCCGTAGAGGTCCAGGAAGCGGGCGTCGTACTCCTTCGAGGCGGCGATCTGGGTGGCCGTCACCGTGGCCTTGGCGTGCCCGCCGGCCGTCGACTCGAAGGTCGCCGCGCCCGTGCCGGAGGCGGCCGCGGTGATCGTCACCTGCTGCGCGGTGCTCCAGGTGGCCGGTGTGAACGTGAGCGAGGCGCCGCCGGTGACCGACAGGCCCGTGTTGCCGCCGGTCCGCGCGGTGGTCACCGTGACGTTCGCGCCGGGCCGCGTCGAGAGCTTCACCTCGTAGCCGGCCGTCCTGCCCTGCTGGACGGCCAGTTGGCTGGTCGAGGCCACCACGGCGGGACCCGCGGCGACCGTGATGCCGACCGGCGTGGACTCCGCCGACGCGCCCAGGCTGTCGAAGGCCTTCGCCAGCAGCGAATGACTGCCCACGGTCAAACTTGAGGCCGAGAGCGAGTAGGGCGCGCTGGTGTCCGTGCCGAGCAGCGTGGTGTCGTCGTAGAACTCCACCTTGCCGATCGTCGCGTTGTCCGCGGCCGCGGCGGTGGCCGCGAGCGGGACCGCGTCGCCCTGCGTGTAGACCGCGCCCGGGGCGGGGCTGGTCAGCACGCTCACCGGCGGCTGGTGCGCGCCGGCGCAGGTGGTGCCGTTGACCGCGAAGGTGGTGGGGGAGGTGTTGGTGCCGCTGTAGGTGAACTGCGCGCCCGTGCCGACCGCCGCGCCGGCGGGGATCGTCCCGTTGTAGGAGGCGTTGGTCACGGTGATCGACGTGCCGGACTGGGTCCAGCCGCCGTTCCAGCCGCCGACCAGCTTCTGATTGCCCGTGTAGGCGTACGTCAGGGTCCAGCCGTCGACGGCGTCCGTACCGCGGTTGGTGAGGGTCAGGTCCGCGGTGAAGCCGGAACCCCAGTCGTTCGTGCGGTAGTCGACGCTGCACCGGAGCGGCGCAGCCTGGGCGGGTGCCGTGCCGACGGCCAGCGTCGACAGGGGGAGCGCCAGGGCCGTCGCGGCGGCGGCCCATAACCGCCGTACGGCTGCGCGTCTCGAGGGTGGGGGATGCATGGTGCTGGTTCCTCCTTGCGGCTCGGAGAAGTCAAGGCTTGAACCAGTGGGAGCGCTCCCATAGTGAGGATGGGGGTGGAAGCGGTCAAGGTGCTTGAAGAGTCGAAAAGATTCGACGAGCGCGCTCGGGGAAAAGTCAGTAACTCCCCTGTTCTTCACCGTCACTTGGCGCTACCTTCCTTCGCACCAGTGGGAGCGATTCCAACAGTCGACGCGTCCGTCACGACGCGCCCGAGCTGCAAGGAGTCGCTCATGCGACACCCCCCGCGTTCAGGTCTTTTAGTCGTAGCCGGTGCGATCGCCCTCATCGGGACCGCGCTCGTACCGGTCGTCACGGCGCAGGCGGCCGCGCCCGCGTGCACGGTGGAGTACTCCGTCGTCAGCCAGTGGGACTCCGGTTTCCAAGGCGCCGTGAAGCTCACCAACAACGCCGCCGCCGTGAGTGGTTGGAGCCTCGCCTTCGACTTCCCCGGCGGTCAGAAGGTCACGCAGGGCTGGAACGCCAAGTGGTCCCAGTCCGGCACCACCGTGACCGCGCTGAACGAGAGCTACAACGGCCTTCTGGGCACCGGTGCGAGCGTCAGCGCCGGGTTCCTCGCCTCCTGGTCGGGCGGCAACGCCGTACCGACCACGTTCAAGCTCAACGGCACCACGTGCAACACCGACGTGGAGCCGACACCGACACCGACCGAGCCTCCCCCGGGCGGCGGGGCACCGGCCCTGCACGTCACCGGGAACAAGCTCGTGGACGCCGGCGGCACCACCCGCCGCCTGCTCGGCGTCAACCGGTCCGGCGGCGAGTTCATGTGCGTGCAGGGGTACGGCATCTGGGACGGTCCCGTCGACGACGCCGCGATCAAGGCGATCGCCGACTGGAAGGCCGACACGGTCCGCATCCCGCTGAACGAGGAGTGCTGGCTCGGCCTGTCCAACATCAAACCCGAGTACGCCGGCGCCCACTACGTCGACGCGGTGAAGGACCTCGTGGCACGGATCGAGGCGCACGGCATGACGCCGGTCGTCGAACTCCACTGGACCTACGGGCAGTACACCGGCAACTCGGCCGGCTGCTCCGACGTCCACGCCACCTGCCAGAAGCCGATGCCGGACATGCGGTACACGCCGTCGTTCTGGTCGTCGGTGGCGAGCACCTTCAAGGACGATCCGGCCGTCGTGTTCGACCTGTTCAACGAGCCCTACCCGGACCGCGCCACCTCCACGGCCACCCAGGCGTGGCAGTGCTGGCGCGACGGCGGCACCTGCCCCGGCATCGGCTACGAGGTCGCCGGTATGCAGGATCTCGTCGATTCCATCCGAAACGCCGGTGCGAGGAACCTGATCCTGGCCGGCGGCCTCGCCTACTCCAACGACCTGAGCCAGTGGCTCACCCACCGGCCCACCGACCCGGCGGGCAACCTCGCCGCCGCGTACCACGTGTACAACTTCAACACCTGTGCGAGCGAGAGCTGCTGGAACTCCACCCTCGCTCCGGTGGCCGCCCAAGTGCCGCTGGTGGCGGGGGAGATCGGCGAGAACACCTGCTCGCACTCCTTCGTCGACCAGGTCATGAGGTGGTTCGACGACCGCGGCCTGTCCTACCTGGGCTGGACCTGGAACACCTGGGACTGCTCCTCCGGCCCGTCCCTCATCTCCGCCTACGACGGCACGCCCACGTCGTACGGCCTCGGGCTGCGCGACCACCTGCGCGCCCTCAAAGGATGACCCGTCACCGAACACCACGGATGACCCATATCCGAACATCACGGACGACCCATATCCGAACACCACAGAAGGAATCCGCACTCATGAGCCGTAGCAGAACAGCGGTACTCGCCGCCCTGGCGCTGGTCGCCGGGGCCACCGGAACGGCCGTCGCCGCCGCCCCCGCGGACTTAGGCATCGCAGCCGTCCCCTGCACCGTCGCCTACGCGGTGCAGAACCAGTGGGACACCGGCTTCACCGCCGCCGTGACCGTCACCAACAACAGTGCCGCCAAGAGCAGTTGGTCGGTGAAGTGGGCGTACGCCGGAAACCAGAGGATCACCAACGGCTGGAACGCGAAGATCAGCCAGAGCGGGACCGCCGTCACCGCCGCCAACGAGACCTACAACGGGACGCTGGCGACCGGAGCCTCGGTCAGCTTCGGCTTCCAGGCCTCCTACACCGGCACCAACGCGCTCCCGGCCACCTTCACCCTCGACGGCGTGACCTGCAACGTCGACGACGGCAGCGGCGGAGGCGGTACGGACCCCGACCCCTCCGGCAAGGTCGACAACCCCTACGCCGGCGCCAAGGTGTACGTGAACCCGGAGTGGTCCGCGAAGGCCGCCGCAGAGACCGGCGGCAGCCGGATCTCCAACCAGCCCACCGGCGTCTGGCTCGACCGCATCGCCGCCATCAACGGCGCCAACGGCGGCATGGGCCTGCGCGCCCACCTCGACGCCGCCCTCGCCCAGAAGGGCACGGGTGAGGAGGTCGTCCAGCTGGTCGTCTACGACCTGCCCGGACGGGACTGCGCGGCCCTGGCCTCCAACGGCGAACTCGGCCCGACGGAGATCGACAAGTACAAGACGCAGTTCATCGACCCGATCGCGGCCATCCTGGCCGACCCGAAGTACGCAGCCCTGCGCATCGTCACCACCATCGAGATCGACTCGCTGCCCAACCTCGTCACCAACACCGGCAGCCGGGCCACCGCCACCCCGGCCTGCGACACCATGCTCGCCAACGGCAACTACGTGAAGGGCGTCGGATACGCGCTCAACAAGCTCGGCGCGATCCCCAACGTCTACAACTACATCGACGCCGGTCACCACGGCTGGCTCGGCTGGGACGACAACTTCGCCCCCTCCGCCCAGCTCTTCTACCAGGCCGCCAACGCCGAGGGCGCGACGGTCGCCGACGTCCACGGCTTCATCACCAACACGGCCAACTACAGCGCCCTGAAGGAGAACAACTTCACCGTCAACGACACCGTCAACGGCACCTCCGTGCGCCAGTCCAAGTGGGTGGACTGGAACCGGTACGTCGACGAACTGTCGTACGCGCAGGGCTTCCGCAACCAGCTCGTCTCGGCCGGCTTCAACTCCGGCATCGGCATGCTGATCGACACCTCCCGCAACGGTTGGGGCGGCACCGCCCGGCCCGCCGGACCGGGCGCCACGACCAGCGTGGACACCTATGTCGACGGCGGCCGCTACGACCGCCGCATCCACATCGGCAACTGGTGCAACCAGTCCGGCGCCGGACTCGGCGAGCGCCCGAAGGCGGCCCCGGCCACCGGCATCGACGCGTACGTGTGGATGAAGCCGCCGGGTGAGTCCGACGGGTCCAGCAGCGCCATCGCGAACGACGAGGGCAAGGGCTTCGACCGGATGTGCGACCCGACGTACACGGGCAACGCCCGCAACGGCAACAGCCTGTCGGGCGCGCTGCCGAACGCGCCGCTGTCCGGGCACTGGTTCTCCGCGCAGTTCCAGCAGCTGATGCAGAACGCCTACCCGGCGCTGTAGGCCGCTGACCCGCCTCCGCCGGGGGCCGGCCCTCCCGGGCCGGGCCCCGGCGGATCGCACGCTCCACCGGGGAACGATCCCCGTCGGGCCGGTCCGGCTCCCGCGGTTCCATCGGGTACGGCGGGGGCCGCTCGGGCCCGTGCGGACGTCTGCCTTGCTGCGGCAGGGCCGCGTGCTCTGGTAGCGGAGTATGTGCGCCCTGGAACGCGTCGTGCGGGACAAATCTCCCATGGCAGTTTCCCACGGTGCTTTTTGCCGTCCCGGCAACAGCACTGGCCCTCGCGCGGTGGGTGGGCCCAGGCTGACGGCACCCGGACGAGAGGCTGACTTCCATGGCGCATCACCACCACACCCACGACCACACCGAGGGCGGCAGCGACACCGCCATCGACTGGGCCGACATGGCCACGATGCTGGAGACGCAGGCGGAGCTGCTCGCCCCGCTGTACGCGCGGGCCCTCGCCTGGCTCGCGGAGAGTGTGCCCGAGCCAGGCCTGATCGTCGACGCGGGCAGCGGGCCGGGTGTCGTCTCCTGTCAGTTCGCCGAGACGTTCCCAGGTGCGCGAGTGGTGGCCGTGGACGGCTCGGCGCCCCTGCTGGAGCGCGCGGGGGCGCGCGCGGAGCGCCTCGGGTTCGCGGACCGCTTCGGCACCCTGGCCGGTGATCTCCCGTCCGTGCTGGCCGAGTTGGAGTACCCGGCCGACCTGCTGTGGGCGGCGCGCAGCCTGCACCACCTCGGCGACCAGGGCGCCGCCCTGACCGCCTTCGCCGACCGGCTGGCACCCGGCGGCACGCTGGCCCTGCTCGAGGGCGGGCTGCCCTCGCGGTTCCTGCCCCGCGACATCGGCTTCGGCCGGCCCGGACTCCAGGCGCGCATCGACGCGGTGGAGGCCGAGTGGTTCGAGCGGATGCGCGTCGGCCTTCCCGGTGCGGTCACCGGGGAGGAGAACTGGCCCGCCATGCTGACCGCCGCCGGTCTGCGGCACACCAGCACCCGTACCTTCCTGCTGGACCTGCCCGCGCCCGTGTCCGACGCGGCCCGCGCCCATGTCGCCGCGTCGCTGACCCGGCTGCGCGACGCCTGCGCGGACGGCATCGACCCGGAGGACCGCGCCACCCTCGACCGCCTCCTCGACCCGGAGGACGAGGCGAGCGTCCACCACCGCCCGGACGTGTTCGTCCTGTCCGCCCACACGGTGTACACGGCGGTCCGCGTCGCCGGGTGACCGGGTGACAAGGTGATCGCGCTGCGGCTGCTGGACGCCGGACAGCGGGTGGCCGTCACTGGCCGTGGGGGAGCGGCGGCTGGACGAGTTCGCCGAGGAGGGCTTTCGGCGTGGGCGTGACCCTGGGTCGCGCCCGGCCGGGCGGAGACCCCGTTCCGGGAGGCGATGGCAGCCTGCCGCCGGGCCTGCCGCTCACCGCCGACCAGATCGCGGACTCGATCGTGTGGGCTGTCCGGCAGCCGGACGGAGTCGACGTCCACACCGTCGTCGTACGGCCGCTCGGACAGCCCGACCGACCCGCCTGCCGGGTCAGTTGTTGTTGACGAACTCCTGGGCCAGCCGGTCGCCGAGGGTCACGGCCGCGCTGTGGCTCTCGATCGGGGAAACCTTGGAGTTCGTGAACAGGATGTACGTCACGCCGGAGTCGGCGCCGCCCGTCTCCGGGTCCGGGTCGATGCCGAGCGCCTGGGCGGTGGCGTACGAGGCCTCACCGATGATCTTCGTGGGGCCGGTGTCGCCGACGACCGCGTACTCGACCTTGTTGTTGTAGATCACGGCGACCACGCCGCCGCCCTTGATGCCGGCGTTGGCGTAGTTCCAGGTGCTGCTGGCGCTGGGGACCACCACGTACGGCAGTGTGTCGGCGCGCAGCGGCTTGCCGTCGGACTGGTGGAACGCCGTGTCGGCCTGGAACCAGGGGTCGGTGCTCTCGCTGCAGTTCGCGGTGCGCTGCCCGTCGCAGTCGATGTCGAGGTCGGCCTTCCAGAACACCGCGCCGTTCTTGCCGCAGACGGGGACGGTGGCCGAGGTCTCCTCGTCGGTGCGGTACTTGCCGTTGGAGATCTGGGAGCAGGACGTCACCTTGGCGAGCAGGGCGGCCGCGCTGACCGTGCCCTCCCGCGGTGCGGAAGTCGTGCCGGACGGGGAGGTGCCGGAGGCGGTCGCGGGGAGTGCTCCGGAGGCGAGCAGGGCGGCCGAGGCGGCCGCGGCCAGGGCCAGTGTTCGAGTGCGCACTGTGGGGGGACCCTTCTGTTAGGAAAGTTTCCTTACCGGGTGAATCCAAAGTGGCCCATCGGCATGACCGCGTCAACCCCTGCGGGAGGGTGTCGTGGGTCGGACGGAACCGGCTCCTCCGCGGGGTGGTCGACGGGGTCGGCAGAGTCGACCGGTCAAACCGGTCAACAGGGTTCAACGCGTTCAACAGGTCGGCGGACAACGGCCGTTGGACGCCCTCGACCCTGCCCTGGTTCCGCCCGCCGCCGCCACCGCACGCCCGCCGACACACGTGCGCCCCGAGCCCGTACGGGCTCGGGG
>NZ_JBHWCC010000097.1:0-19440 GCF_042735715.1 Streptomyces sp. NPDC059582 | reverse complement strand
CCCGGGGGACGTCCCCCGGGGCTCCTGCCGTTCGGTGACCTGTCAGAGGATCAGGCGGGCGTGAGTCCCGGGTTGCCGGCCTCGGTGACGAAGGAGGCGGCCGTGGTGACGGGGGCACCGGGCGTGGTCACCGCGGACACCGTCTTGAAGTCGGCGCGTGCCGCGTCCTGGCCGAGGGTCACCACGGCATAGCCGCGACGGCCGTTGTAGAACTTCAGGTGCGGATTGGCCTGCATGTAGGTGGCCCAGTTGGACGGCTTGTCGGAGCCGTCCTTGCCGCTGGTGATCGAGCTGGTGACGATCTCGGTGCCGAGGGTCTTCGAAGCCGGGTCGTCGAAGTCCTTCTTGATGTCGAAGCCGTAGTGGACGTGGACGTCACCCGTGAGGACGACGAGGTTGTCCCGGCCGGCGGACTCCCAGCCGTCGAGGAGGCGCTGCCGGGAAGCGGAGTAGCCGTCCCAGGAGTCCATGGAGACCTTGAAGTCCGGCGTCGTGCGGTCCTTGCGCTGGGCGAAGGTGACCTGCTGGGGCACGACGTTCCAGGTCGCCTTCGAGGTGCGCCAGCCGTCGATGAGCCAGCGCTCCTGGGTGGCGCCCGTCATCGTGCGGGCCGGATCCTGCGACTCCGGTCCCGGGACCTGCCAGCCGTCGCCGTACGCCTGGTCGGAGCGGTACTGGCGGGTGTCGAGGATGTCGAACTGGGCGAGCCGCCCGAACTGCAGACGACGGTAGAGCTGAGCGTCGGGGCCGTGCGGGAGCTGCCTGCGCCGCAGCGGCTGGTTCTCCCAGTACGCGCGGTAGGCGGAGGCCCGCCGCAGCAGGAACTCCTCCGGGGGCACATTGTTCTCGGGGGTGTCGTCCGCGTAGTTGTTCTCCGTCTCGTGGTCGTCCCAGGTGACCACGAAGGGGTGTGCCGCGTGGGCCGCCATCAGATCGGGGTCGGACTTGTAGAGGGCGTACCGGAGCCGGTAGTCCTCCAGCGTGAGGGTCTCCCGGTTGAAGATCTCGGGCAGGACGCGGTCGGTGTAGGCGCGGGCGCCACCGGTCGCGGTGACCGCGTACTCGTAGAGGTAGTCACCGAGGTGGAAGACCGCGTCGAGGTCCTCGTCGGCCAGGTGGCGGTAGGCGGTGAAGTAGCCGTCGTGATACGCCTGGCACGACACCGCCGCCAGACGCAGCTCGGTCAGCCGGGCGCCCTTCGACGGGGCGGTGCGGGTACGGCCCACGGGGCTGACCCACTGGCCCACGCGGAACCGGTAGTAGAGGACGCGGTCGGCGTCCAGGCCGTCCACCTCGACGTGCACGGCGTGGTTGTACTCCGGGTGCGCGTCGACGGTGCCGCGCTTGGTGACGCGGGTGAACCGCTCGTCGTGGGCGAGTTCCCAGCGGACCTTGAAACGCTTCTGGGGCAGGCCGCTGCCGCTCTCGTAGGGACGGGGGGCGAGCCGGGTCCACAGCAGCACCGAATCGGGCATCGGGTCACCCGAGGCCACACCCAGCGTGAAGGGGTTCTCGGTGATCTGCGCGCCGCTCGCCTCGGCTGCCGCGGCGGTGCCGCCGAGCGGGATGTTCGCGGCGAAGGCCAGCGTCGCAGCCGCCCCGGTGACGGTCAGGAAGCGGCGTCTGTCCAAGCGGCGTACGGCGTCACGCAGTTCGTTGGAGTGCCCGGACGGAGAAGCTGATGCGGAAGGCTGCATGTGTGTGCGCAATCCCTGACGTGCGGAGTACGGCCGTGAGGCCCGGTCGGTGGTGCCAGGGCATTGCAGTGGTGCAGGGCGGCGTACAGTTGCCGGATGGTTGGCGTGTGCATGTATGGCGGATGACTGTTGATCTTCCCCGCCGCCCCGGGGCCCGCCCTTCACGGTTCCCGCACAGATCCGCCATCCCCCGGAGGGGGGTTGTTCAATGCGGCGCACCCGTCGCCGACGGCTTCGACCGCACCAACCGGACCATCGCGCGCAGCAGATCGGGACTCGCCGAGGGCCGCAGGGGCAGGCTCTCCGGTGCGGTCGTCGTGCTGTCTCCTTCGAGCTTCGACAGCTCGAAGTTCAGCCGGCGTCCGTTCATCTGCGCGGGCCTCATCCCGACGCCGGAGCAAACCCCCGGATCAGGTCGAACCCCCGTACACCACTGCCCAGGACGCAACCTCCGATGACGTCGTGCCGCATGTCCGTCTCCGATCAGGCCCGGTGAGGGTGTCAGTTGCGGAGGCCGCCGACCAGCCAGGGGAGCAGAGCTTCGGCAACAGCCAGGCTGTAGGGGTGAACCAGGCGGGAGAGTTCGGCGCACTTCTCGGGGCCGATCGCGACATACGGCAGCGCGGACAGTTCGTCCGTGGTCCGCTCCACCGCCTCGCGCCGTCGGCGGCCTTCCGGGGTGAGGGCGAGATCGGAGCCCTCCTCCAGCCAGCCACGGTCGCGGAGCCGCTGGACTGCCTGGGCCCACTGTTCCTTCGACCAGGCCCGTGTCGTCCGCAGAGCCTCGGCGGTGACCGGGCCCGCGGCGGCGTGCGTGACCAGTGCTTCGATCCCGTCCAGCCCGGCACAGATCAGCGTCGCGATGTGGCCGTCGCCGCGGAACTCCCGCAGCAGCGTCTGCGCGTGCCAGAGCACCAGGTGCGGCTCGTCGGGCCAGGGCAGAGCGGCGTGCGCGGCGAAGAGCGGGCGGCCCTGAGGGTGCGGGAGTGCCGCTCGGGCGGCCTCCTGCGCGAGTTCCGCGGCGCGCTCCATCTCCGGGGATTCGACGGCGGAGCCCAGGACACGGCGCAGCGTGGCGTCGACGGCCTCCAGCCGGGCGGACCGGAGACTCTCCGGCGACGCGATCTTCCATACCGCGGGCACCACGCTGCGCACGAGTTCCGGATTGAAGTTGTAGAAGGTCGCGATCACGAGTTCGGCGGATGCCGGGCCGAGGGCCGCGGCACGCGAGCCGAAATAGCCCGCCCTGCCTTCCACTCCGAGCTCCGCGTACAACGCCTGCGCCTCCGGCGCGAAGTACACGCCTCCGTGCACCGGCTCGACGGCCTTCCACGTCGTACGCACGTAGGAACGATCGACGTGCGCTTCCTTCTCGGCCATGTCAGGCATGTCAGGCGTCGTGGGCATGGATATGACCCCTTCGGTTTTCCTGTGCCCGAAGGCACTGCGTGGAGAACGGGTTCGGGACGGGCCGGTGCGGCTTCTCCGGCGCGGGGGATGCAGGTGGTCCGTGGAGAGTTCGCGTACCAGGGCGCGCAGGTGACCGGAGGCCGCGGCGTTGGGCGTGCGGCCGTACGGTCAGTGGAAATGCTCGCGCGGAAACGGTGGTTGCCCTTCGTTCGACCGTGCCGTCAATTGCGGAACAACGGTCCGCCGTCCACGTGCACGGGCTCCGCGGCGGAACGCCCGCGGCGTCGTTGGGCTGTTCGGACGGTCGTGATGCGGCTCTCAACTTGTCCGAGTCGATGCCCGTTTCAGGTTGCGCTCGATCTTGCTCCGCCCTCAGGAGGGCGTCAAGGGTTCCGCACTCCGATCGACGGGCCGCGCCCGGCACGCCGAACGGGAGCCGGGATGGAACGTTGTCGACTGAAGGGTGGGGGATTGGTAGGACCTGGCCCACAGCTCGCCGTCTGACAGAGCAGCCCTGACAGCCCAGTTCAGCGGCGGCAACGAGGGCGACAGCGCGCGACGCCGGGCCACCTCGGAGCGGCCTGTGGTGAACGGCGGACGACGCGGGCGTGACCAATGTCAGCGGCCGTCGTGGGGGGCGTCACGGTTGGGCAACACCCCGCTCGCGACCGTGGCCGTGGGCCTTCCCGACCGCATCATGAGAGCTGGTGGGGACGCACAAAGGGGTGGGGGAGCAGTGGAGTTCACGGTGCAGCGGACGCTGAGACGACGGGGCCGGCGATGGGTGGTGGGAGGTGTTGTCGCCGTCGCGGCAGCACTGGCGTGGCTCGCGCACTCCCGGGAGGCCGCAGGACCGGGACTGCTGGGATTCCTGGCGCTCGCGGCCGTCTACTCCGGGGCCAAGGACCTGCGTAAGGCCCGGCTGCCGTTCCGGCTGCGAGTCGACAGTTTCGGGATCACGCTCCACGACGCGGAACTCGCCTGGGAACAGATCGACGCGGTCTCCCTGTGGCACGTCCCGAACACCGGTCAGGACAGCGATACCACCACGCCGCCCAAGCCGCGGCTGGCGCTCTGGCCGGCGGCCGGTGTCACCCTGCCCCGCAAACCCGACCGGACGTTCGACAGCCGGCTGCGCTATACGGTCGTCGACTGCGAGGACCTCGACCAGAGCGTCTCCGCGCTGACGGCGGTGCTCGCCGAACACGGCGGCGCCGCCTTCGAGACAGCGCCGCGCGCCGTGCGTCCGCCGATCCCCGTCACCGTGTCCGGGCCCGAGCTCCGCGTGCCCGGAGGGGAGCGCGACTTCGTCGACCGGCGGAGGGACAGCACCTGGGCTCTGATGTGGGCGGCGCTGACCGTCGTCTTCGGTTACTCCTTCTGGGAACTCCTGCACGGCCGCGCAGTCGGCCCCGAGCCCTTCACCGTGCTGGGTCCGCTCGGCGCGATCGGCTGCGCCTGCCTCGCAGCCCGCTCGTACCAGCGCTGGCGCAAGCCACTGCGACTGCGGATCGGCCCGGCGGGCATCGGCATGCGCGAGGTCACCTGCGAGGAATCGTTCTTCTCCTGGCAGGACATCGCAGCCGTCACCGTCGGCCGCACGCCGACCACCACCGACCCCCGTCCGTGGCTCGTGGTGTGGCCGCTGCCCGGCACCCGGCCGCACCACGATCCCACCTACCTGGCCGACGGCCACAAGGCATTCGCCCTCGTACGCCTGGACCGGCTGCCCGGCGGTGCGCAGGCGGTCGTGCCGGTGGTGCGGGCATTCGCGGGGGAGCGTTACGCCGAGACGGCATGACCCGGCCGCGAACCGCGCGTTGACCGTGAACCGCGGGTCGCGGTGCCACCTGACGCAAATTCGACGTGAGGTGCAGTACAGCCGCGATACAGCGCAGTCGTCGGGCCCACACGTCGAGGACGTCGGCGCCGTGCGGGGCCATGGGAGGACCGCGCCCGCGCCGGCGATGGTGTGCGCGGGCCGGCGCCCGGACGCCGTTCAGCGGTGTGACCGCACCGGGCGCTGCGGGCTCCGGGGCCGAGTCACCGTTTCCTTACTTCCGCACGTCAGTGGCTGACTGCGACGGCGACGCGGCCCGAGCGCAGTGATGTCCGACTGAGCGCCGGACTGTCGAGGGTGTGCGCGAGGGTGAGGAGATCGTCGTCCGACACCACCCGCAGCCCGTTCTCCGCCAGCAGCGCAGCCATCTGCTGTGGTTTCCACAGCGAACGCCACGGCTCGCCCGACGTCAGGGAACTGCCGAGCACACGCGTCAGGAGCCGCCCTACGGCCGCTCGTGCCGACGGCGACTGATAGTTGACGACGAGTGCACTGCCCGGGGCCGTGCGGGCGGCGACTGCGGCCACCGTGGCGCGTACCTCGCTGCGCGCGAGATACGGGACGACGCCCTCCCACAGCCATGTCGTCGGCTGGGACGGGTCGTGCCCTGCGGCATCCAACGCCGCACCGAGATCGTCGACGGTGAGATCGACCGGTGCGAAGCGTACGGAACGGGCGGTCACCGGCAGCTCTACGGCGATCCGGCCGTTCTCGTCCGCCCCGTGCGGCGCGATGGCGGCCTCGGCGAGACGGGCACGCTTGTCCTGCTGGGAAGCCGGATGGTCGACCTCCCACACAGTGGTCCGCGCGAGCTCGGGCAGCCGCCACGCGCGGGTGTCCAGACCTGCGCCGAGGACCACGAGCTGGCCGGTGACGCGAGCGCGCAGTGCCCCGTCGATCGCGACCGTCCGAGGCACGACCACCTCGGCGCACGCCCGCACACTTTCGAACGCGACGCGCGCCTGCCAGCCCTGCGGCGCGGTGCCTGCGCGCACCTCGGCCACGGGCACACGCTCCGCGTCCCGCAGCAGCCGTATCGCCAGCGGATCCGCGAACCGGCCGACAGCGGCTCTTCCGTCCGCCGCCGCCCGCCCCTGGCAGACCAGTACCGCCGTCCGACTCGCCGCACGCCCACTCTCGCCCATGGAGCCGCATTCAACACCACGCCCGCCCGCCCAGGCCTCAACAGGAGAGGTGTGACCAGGGCGGTCACACTGAAATGGTACGAATCGAAGAATTTCATCACCCCTCGGAAGCAGACATGCTTGATTCCAAGGTCCGGCCCGGGCATGCGGCCGGCCCGACCGCCAGGAGCAGCACGCGTGACCACCCCGCTCCAGCCCCAGAAACCGTTCGGCGTCCACCGGACGCGAGTCGAATGGATCGACACTGATGCGGGGGGTATCTACCACAACAGCACCGTCGTTCGATTCGTGGAGGCCGCGGAGGCTTCTCTCATGGACGAGGTGGGTCTTCACGGATACTTCCCCGTCGCACCTCGCGTCCACTACGAGGTGGACTTCGAGTCGCCGCTCTTCTTCGGCCAGGAGGTGTATACGGTCGTAGAGCTGACACGGATCGGCACCGCCTCGATGACCTTCACCTTCGAGGTGTGGGGCGAGGAGTTCCGGGGTCGGCCGCGTCGCCGGGCCGCCCGCGGCCGGTATGTGACTGCGCACAGTGACCGTAACCACCGTAGCGGTGCCACGAGCACACCCTGGCCCGAGGAGTGGATCACCGCGCTGCGCAGACCGGCGCGATCGCGGGAGGCGCGCCCGCCGCGCTGACGGGCACGAGCGCCACGAAGTGCCCCCCGGCCGCGGCGGCAACGCGTCGTCCAGGGAAAGTGCCCGCGCGTCTCCTCGGCGTGAACACCGCCAGGAAAGGGGGACTGATCGCCGCACGCGGGCGTATCACCGTCGCCACCGGCGACATCGGACGCCCAGCGCGCCCTCGGGTCTCGACACGCACTTTGGAGGAACTATGAGTGCCACCCCGGAAAACGCCGCCACCGTCACCGTCGAGCGGGACAAACACGTACTGCTGATCGGCCTGAACCGTCCGGCCAAGCGCAACGCCTTCACCAGGCAGATGATCAGTGAGCTGTCGATGGCCTACGGGCTGCTGGAGTCGGACGAGGACGTCTGGTGCGGAGTGCTCTTCAGCCACGGCGACCACTTCACCGGCGGCCTGGACATGCAGGATGTCGGCGCCGACCTCGCCTCGGGCGGCTTCGCGATCCCGGAGGGCGGCCGTGACCCGTGGCGGCGGGACGGGACGTGGTCCACGCCCCTCGTGGCGGCCGCGCAGGGCTGGGTGATGACCGCGGGCATCGAGTTGCTCCTGGCCGCCGACATCCGCGTGGCGGCCGAGGACTCCCGCTTCAGCCAGCTCGAGGTGCGCCGTGGGATCTACCCCTTCGGCGGAGCAACTTTCCGTTTCCCCCGAGAAACGGGATGGGGAAACGCCATGCGCTGGATCCTGACCGGCGAGGAGTTCGGCGCCGCCGAAGCGCACCGCATCGGTCTGATCCAGGAGGTCCTTGCCGACGGAGCCACGGCGATCGAGCGAGCGAAGCAGATCGCGCGCGTCATCAGTGAACGCTCGGCTCCGCTCGGCGTGCGCGCCGCACTGGCCTCGGCCCACCAGGCCCGCGAACAAGGTGACGCCGCGGCCATCGCTCAGCTCAAGCCCGACCTCGCTCGGCTCACGGCCTCCGCTGACGGCGCCGAAGGCGTGAAGTCCTTCATCGAACGCCGCGACGCCGTCTTCACCGGCCGCTGACGGCCCGCACCACCACCCAACAAGTCCAGCCTCCCGAGCATCGACGGAGCAGTTCTCCCGAGCTCGCTCCCGAGCATCGAAGGAGCAGCCTCCCGAGCGCGCTCCCGAGCATCGACGGAGCGGCCTCCCGAGCGCGCTCGCGGGCGCTCCGGCCGCGTGATCGAGGGCGACGAGGTCAGCGAGCCGCCCTCTCGCGCGGCACAGGAGTCAGGGGCCATGAGCCCGACATCCGCGCATCCCCCAGCCATGAGCGACGGCCTGCCGACAGCGAACCGGCCTCGTTCCCGGTGGGGCGGGGCGAGGCCGGCTCTGCCGTGAGGCATCCGCGGAGTGCTACGGCAGGCTGATGCCTGCCACGGTGCCGTCCTGGTCCCCTACGACCAGGACGTTGTCGACGATCACCGGCGAGCTGAAGGAGTACGCCAGGCTGTGCTGGAGGCGTCCCCGCCGTGTCCCGTCGGTCAGATCGACGCCGAGCAGCCGGCCGTCGGCCGACTGGGCCCACGCCGTCGTGCTGTCGACCACCACGCCGGCGTTGAACACCCGTACAGCCAGGTCGGTCTGCCAACGCTTCGCGCCCGTTGCGAGATCGATCCGGGACATCACGCCGAACTCGGTGGTCAGCAGGGCCGATCCGTCGCCGAGGACGACGGCGGGCGCGTACATCGCGCTACCGGCCACCTTCCACAGCAGCGCGCCCGTGGCCGCGTCCAGCCCCCAGGACCCGGCGACCGATCCGACGACCACGACACCGTCGCCGACCGCGACAACGTTGTCCCAGCCACTGTAGAGAGCCACGTGATTCTCGGTGCCCGTCGCCATCGCGAAAGACCACAGCTCGTCGCCCGTCGTCATGTCGTGAGCGCGCGCGTAGCCGTCGTCCGCGGCCGTGAAGACCCTGCGACCGTCAACGGCGGCCCGCCCCGACGAGAAGCCTCGGTCGGGCACCGACCAGAGGTGGCTTCCGGTCCGCGCGTCCACCGCGAACAGCGTCTGCCCCGCGGAGAAGAACACCCGCTCCCGGCCGTCGACTTCAGCCACGAGCGGCGCGCTCAGCACAGGTGCACCCGCGTCGAAGTGCCACTTCCGGTGGCCGTCGGCCGCCTTCAGCGCGTACAGCCGGTGGTCCGACGACGGTACGAAGAGGGTGCGAGCCGCGGCATCGACCGCGGGCTTTCGGTACACCGGACCCACCTGTGCGGACCACAGGGGCGAGGGGGACCTGTGCCGGCCTGGGCGCAGTGCGACCACCTTCCCGCCGGTGGAGGCGGCCACCACCGCGAGCCGGGAGTCGGCAGCTACGAGGGCGATGCCGCCCTGGACCGCGCCGGGCAGCCGGTACCGCCACCGCGGCTGGGGGTCTGCGGCGGTCCGGTCCACCTCGAACCGTGCGGTGCCCTCCCACCATGTCCCGTCCGAGCCAGTGACCTGGAGGCGCAGGCGCTGAGTGCCCGGTGCGAGCGACGAGACGTCGATCGAGCCGTTCCACTCGCGGCCCTCTCCGGCTGTCAGGCCGTGCCACACGGGAGTGGAGGTGCCGCCGAAGACGGTCTGCGGGTAGAGGTCGACCGCTACCTGGGTGGGCTGGGCGGCCGCTTTCAGCTTGACGGTCACCGGCAGTTGCCCGGCGGCGGGCTTGCCGAGGGCGACCCACTGCGGGCGCTGCGGGCGGCCCAGGCCCTCACCGGCCAGCGGCATGACCGCAACGGGTACCTCGGTCTCGGATCCGTCGGCGGCGATGTTGACCCGGCTCACCTGGAGCAGCGGCGTACCGTCGGCGGCGTGCTGTCGCTCGACCCAGTAGTAGAGGGCGCCGTTCTTGACCGCGTTGAGTCCGACCTGCGTGAGGCCGTTGAACTTGGTGACCACCTCCTTGTGGATGTGGCCCGCGAAGATGCCGCGTACGTCGTGGTCGGCGAGGACTTCGAGCACGGCGGCCTGGTCGTCGACGTAGTAGAAGGCGTTGCCCATCGGGAAGTGCTGGAAGAGCACCGCGGGTGTGCCCGGCCGCATCCGCCGCAGGTCGGCCTTCAGCCAGTCGAGCCCGCCCGGGCCGTAGTGCCCGGGTTCCTGGAGGACCTGGGTGGGGTCGAACCCGATGAAGTGCACTCCGCCCGCGTCGAAGGAGTACGGGGCCGGCCCGAAGTGCGTGTGGTATTCCTCCTTGGCGGACGCGTCCCACCGCACGTCGTGGTTGCCGGGGGAGTAGTGCATCTTGCCGTGCAGGGAGGGCGGCAGGATCTCGGCGAAACGGTCGAACTCGTCGGGCCGCCCGGTGTCGGTGATGTCGCCGCAGTGCAGGACGAGGTCCGGGTTGCGGGCGGCGATCGAGGCCCATACCCGGGTCAGCGACTGCGTGGTCTGGGGTGAGTCGACGTTCACGTGGGTGTCCGTCACCAGTGCGAAACGCAGGGCGGTGTCGGGATCGCTCGCCGAAGCGGTGTGTGCCGGTGCGGCCGTCGCCGGTGCGGCGCCCAGAAGGGAGCCGAGCCCGGCAGCGGTCAGCGTGGCACCTGCGGCAAGCCCCAGGAAGTCACGGCGCCCGGGAAGGGCGTGCCGGCACTCATCATGTGGATAACTGGACAAGGTGTCCCCGATCGAGCGAGATTGATCAACGGGACACAGGGTGATGCGACCCGGCGACGGCGCCGTGGACTTAGATGGTCCATGAACGCAACAACAGGTGGCCGACCTTCGTACCCTCGCGAGTGCGGCCACGCGGACGGTCCGCGAGGCTACGGGCCCGGCACGCACCGCCCGCGCCAACCGCGGCGCCTCCTTCGTCGGGCACTGGCGTCGGTGGCACGTGCACGGCGTTGGTGCTGCGGCTGCGGCTGCGGCTGCGGCTGCGCCGAGCACGTGGATGCCGCTCAGGTTCAGTGCCAGGGGGCACCGCGTGGTTTCGGCGTCGCTGAGGGGGTGGCGCAGTTCGCGGTCCAGGCTGATGGCGCTCCGGGAGCCGAGGACTGCCGACAGGCGAAGGATCGATGCCCGGTCCGGCACACGTGGCGCGGTGAGTGTGGGGATGTCGGCCGGAGCGCTCGTATCCGCGCCATTCTGGCCTCGGTCAGGGGCTTCCAGGGACGTATGCGGGAATCGCCACACATCGGACCAAGCGGGACGTGCCGTTCCTGGCCGGTGCGACTGACGTCTATGAGGGACCCGCTTGTCTCGCACCTGACCGCCGTGTGGAAGGGAGCAGAGACGGTCGATCCTCCGTCAGTAAAGGTGGTTTCAGAAAGGCGGATCGTCGGCAAAGCCTTCAGCGTGCGCGCGGACGTCATCGGGCGTGCGCCTGTACTGCTGGAAGGGCGTGATGTCCTCGCCCCAGCTGGCGAGCGTGTCGATCGCGCGCTGCCGGTAAGGGGCGCTGTCGGCGGCGAGAGCCCACACGGCATCACGCAGGCATTCAGCCTGGTGGGCGAGCTCCGGTGCGGCAAGCATGGGAAGTACGGCAGCCAGAGCGGCATGGCGGATCTCTGGCTCGTCGTCTGTGAGGAAGGGCTGAATGGCGTCATAGAGGGTCGGTCGAAGGGTGCGGAACGCCTCAATGTCAGCTTCGTACCCGTCAGGTGACTCTTCGTCGGCGCCCCAGGCGGTGCTGCCGAGCCAGTTCAGGAGACCGACGCGAAGGAGGAATCGTGGTTCCGCACCGAAGTTGGCGGCCTCCCATGAACTCTGGTCGGTGACTTTGGAGAGAGTCCGCGGGTGCCCGAGGATCGCCGCCACGAACGACACCGCCGGCGCCGTGGCGCTGTAGAAGGTGCCCTGATGCGTGACGGCCTGGTGCAGGTCACGGAGAGCAGCGCCCTGCTTGCCCGGGTCGTTGTCGAGAAGTTGTCGCAAGATCACAGGCGTCGCCGGCGCAACGTTCGGGCAGCAGTGCTCCACCGAGCTCCAGTCGGTCCGCAGCAGCAGCTCTTCCGGGTCAACGGAACGACCATACTGAGTGTTCGTACTCATCGCGCGAGTGTGGCAGCCGGCTGCTGCATCACCGCACTCAGGCCCGGACAGCCTGCTCATGGGGCACATGCTTGGTCACTTGGCGCAGGAAGATGACGCAGCAGGCAAGTTGCACAAGTTCGAGATGCGAGGCGGCGCGGCGCTCGTAGCGGGTTCGCAGTCGATTGAACTGATGTCGAGAGGAGGGACCAGCCAGGTGACGTCGTACCGGTTTTGCCCGCAGCCGGTTACTGACTTCGGCGTTTCAAGGTGAGGCTGGGGTGTCGAGGGTGAGGCCGGTGCCGGCTATGAAGCCGTCGAGGGTGTGGGGCCGGTATTGAAGGCGTTTGAGGCGGTTGCGGACCAGGGTTTCGAGTCGGTCGAGGGCCACGACGGCGAGGTTGGCGAGGCTGCGTTTGATGTGTGCCCAGACGCCTTCGACAGGGTTCAGGTCGGGTGAGTAGGCGGGCAGCAGGAACACTGTCAGCCACTCGCGTTCGGCGACGAGGTCCCGCATCCTGCGGGATACATGGGTGTTCAGGCGGTCCCAGACCAGCACGATCGGCGCTCTGACCAGGTGATGGATTCCGTCGACGAGTGCGATGAAGTCCCGCTCGCTCATGCTGCGACGTGTTCCCTTGCCAGCGGGGTGGGTCCGAAGGCGGTGACACAGCCGGGTTCTGGAACCCGGACGTATCGCAATCAGTCCGGCCACCGACAGCCGCCCCGAACGCCGGCCGCTGACCGTCACGACCGGAGTGCGGCCCCGCCGGCCCCAAGTCCGTCCCCGGGGCGGCCGTCGGGTGAAGCCGGCTTCGTCCTCGAAGCAGACGTAGCCCCCGCAGGTCGCCCGGACCCTTTTACCTCCGCCCAGGTCGCCACCTTCCACACCGCAACGGCCTGCTCATCACGCTCAGCGACCCGCCGGGCGGGGACCTGCGGGCTGAAGCCGAGCCGGTGCATCAACCGGGTGGCCCCCGAAACACTGTAGGAAACGTGGAACTTCCTGCCGATCAAGGTCGCCACCCTCGATGCGGTCCACACTTGGTCCTCCGTCCAGCCATGCGCGGCCGGCCCCTCCTCCAGGAACCCCGTCAGCTTTTCGAGGCACCGCGAGGACAGACGACACCGTGACCCGCTCGGACCCCGGGAGGCCAGAGCCTCAACACCACCATCCCGCCACAACTGGTGCCACTGATACGCCGACTTCACGCTCACCCGCAACCTACGTGCGACTTCCGACACCGCGATCTGCTGCTCGAACAGTTCGGCCGCTTGCATCCGTACCGTCTCCCGACGCCGACGCCCCACAGGAGTCAGCCCGCCCCCATCCGCATATCTCACACACCACGGATATAGGCACCCACCCCCACCCATCAGGGACTTCGCAGCGATTCACCCCAACGAGCTGAAGTCAGTAACGTGTGGATCATGCTGAAGATGACGTGGGCGCTGTCCGGACAGCACGTGGACGAGTGGACGGGCGATGACTTCGACGAGGCCGTCGGAGCTTTCCGGCTCGACGCCACGGAGACCCTGTACGGCCTGGGAATGGACGCCGCCCGAGAGTCGGTGTTCTTCGAGAACTTCATCGACCCCATCGAGGCTCTCCTGGCCGAGCAGGGACGTGCCGCGGTCGAGTCCGGCAACGAGTGGAGCGCGTCCATCGGCCCGATATTCGTCCACCTGGCGCCGGCAGGTCATGCCTGAGCCGAAGTCCAGCTCGGCCCGGTGGTGACCCAGGGGCGGAGTCCTGGTAGGCGCGGTCGGCCAAGGCGGCGAAGCCCTGTCGCTCACGGATCCGGATGAGCCGGTGGGCACGGGCCGCGGTCAGGTCATGGGCGCGGCCTCGACACGACCGACCTGATCGGCGACGTACGGGCGGTCATCAGAACGGGACGGACACAAGCGGGGACGAGGCCGGTGCTGGACCATCGACCGACCGCGAAAAGGACATGCCGGAACGGCACCGACGGCCGCCGCGGTCCCGCCGCCGGACAGGGCGTCATCAGGCGCTGGATCAGCGGGCGCTCCGAGCTCACGCTGGGGGAGCCCGTTCGACCAGAACGCGGGCGCGGGGCGCGGGCTGCGTGCTTCACCGGGGGGCTTCGGTGTTCGAGGGGGCGGGCCCCTGTGTGCGATGTGGCGCGCACAGGGGCCCTCGAGGCAGGGGTGTCGGCGTGCCGGTGCGGGTCGGTCAGCTGTTGGCGTTGAGGACGGGGTAGAAGCCGGAGGCGTGGCCGGTGGCGGTGGGGTGGTAGGACTCCCAGGTCGGTGAGACGACGATGGAGTGCAGCCAGTTGTCGCCGGAGCACAGTTCGTGCCCGTTGAAGGTGGTGCGGACGTCGCCGAAGACGAAGCCGTGCGCGGCGGCCCTGTTCTGGATGACGCTGTCGAGGACGTCCGAGGCCTCGTCGATCTTGCGGTGCTTGGTGTCGCTGAGTCCGATGCAGAAGACGTTGAGGGTGTACAGACGCGGGTAACCCAGCACGACGACCTTGGCGTTGGGGGCTTTGGCCCGGATCGCGTTGTAGGTGGCGTCGAGGCGGGCGGGCAGGGTGTTCTGCGCGTAGCTCTCGGCCTGGTTGACCCGGTTGACGCAGTCGGAGTCCGAATCCGTCGCACAGGCCGTCATGACGTCGGCGAAGCCGGCGTCGTTGCCGCCGATGGTGAGGGAGACCAAGGTGGTGGAGGAGCTGAGGGGGCCGAGCTGAGAGTTCGTCACGTCCGTGGTGACCGCCCCCGAGCAGGACGTGTCGGCGAAGGAGGACGGGGCGTGCGCGTTCTTCCACAGGTAGGGGTAGGAGCTGAGGCTGCGGTGGCAGGCGCCGCTCGCGCTGTCGTAGTTGCCCGCGCCGTTGCCGGCCGAGTAGGAGTCGCCGAGCGCGACGTACACGGGGCCGGCGGCGTGGGCCGGTGCGGACAGGCCCAGGCTGAGCAGCACCGCGGCGCCCAGGGCTGCGAGCACGGACAGCGGCTTGGTCGATCTCACGGGACCTCCAGAAAAGGAATGCCGGATTCCGTCGGACGGCGGACGGCCGACAGCAGGACTTTGCGGGTGAAGTGCGCATGACAGATCAACCCTCTTGCTGGACTCCGCGTTCGCGCCCTGGTCTCACGGGAGGGGCCAGGGGCGGGCTGAAGGCGGAGGGCCGCCGCGAGAAGGCGGTGGGATGCCCCCGGCAGGCCGTGGGGGCGGCGTGAATGCCGCGAAGATGCGGCCGGCGGACCGTCAGTGCATGCCGGTGCCGCGCGTGTTCGGCGTTCCGGTCACGGGCCTGGAGAGGGAGTCGCAGGGGTGCGCGCCTTGGACGGCGCAGCCGTCTGGGGCCGGCTCGAATGCCGTGCCGCGGTGCGTCGCCGGACCGCGTGTTTCGCCGCGCTCGGCGGGGGTGCGGCCCCCGGCGGTCGTCAGGGCTTCGGGGGATCCGTATGTGCCGACGGCGCGGTGCGTACGGCGGCGGTGGGCCGGTCGGCGCGAAGTGCTGTCAATACCGGGCGGCCGGCTGGGGGTTCCGCTCGCGCGTTCGGCGGCGCCGGCGTCACCGCAGGGCGCGATGGCGGCGACGGATTCGGGCCCGGCGGACGTCGGGCGGGTCCTCGGTGAGGGCTCGGCCCTAGGGGCGGTCCGAGTGGTGGGGGCGGTGGGTACGGTTGCCGTGAACGGGCCGGACGCTGTGGCGATCGGTCCCGTGCGTCTCGCAGGGCTGGGCTTCGTGATCCGCATGCGGTCCTCCTGTGGGGGGATGCGGGTCAGAGGGGCGAGTGGGTACGGCGCGAGGCCACCTGCGGGCGGCTCGGACGTGCTCCTGACAAGTTCAATGCTGAAGTATTGTGAGTTCAGGGGGCGTCGGCAAGCCATTGGCGGCAGAAATTTACGCGCGTAACACGTGGCCCGTGCCCACCACCTCCAACCGCAGCCGCGGGCGCGGCGAGTCGGGGCCTTGGCGGGGTGGCGTCGGCATCGTCTCTGTCCGGGGTGGTCTTGGGCTGCAGCGGTTCGTCGGCCGGCGGCACAGGACTTCCCGGACCTAGGAATATCGTCGATGTGACGATATCGTGAGGGGTGTTGCCGCACGCTCCGCTGTCGGCGAGGACTTCGAGCCCTGGAAGTCCCCGGCGATGAAGCGCGTGTCGCGGGAATGGTCCACTGGTATCCGTCGGGAGGCAGTTCCATGGTTTCCACAAGTCACCGTCCCGCCCCTGCCGTCAGTGGGGCCGCCACGGTGCGTCTGATCCCGCAGGATCCGCAGTGGCTTCACGACTTCTACCTGACCCATGACCTCCTGCTCGCGCCGTATCACGCCGCCTGGTCCGCCAGGCAACGCGGCACGGACGAGGACAGCGCCCCTGCCTTCCCTGCCGGGTTGGAGAACCTGCCCGGCCTTGATGCACCGGCTTCCCTCGCTGCCTGGAACAGCGTTCACCGGGGCCTCCCGCCGGTGCTGCGCGACCGCAGGATTGTGCATGGCACACACGATCCCGTCCGCCGTAGCGTGCTGCGCGCCCCGGACGGCTCACGCCTGATTCCGCTGCACCCTGTCATGGTCGACGAGGCGGACCTGCGCGCCCTGGAGGGTGTACGGCGTGCCGTCCGCGCGGGGGCGAAGACCCGCCCGTCGATACGGGTGACGCGCCGGGGCGACGGCTCGGCGGCCGTCGACCCCGTGGCGGGCCCCGGCGACTGTCGCGGGACGATCGAGCGGACCGTGGCGGTTCTGGCGCTCCCTGTCGATGATGACGTCGAGCTGCTGGCCGCAATCCTGGCCCCTGAGCGCGTCGGCACAGGGGTGCGCCGTGTCGATCTGTCCGGGGGCGAGTACAGGGCGTACGGGCGTTTCGCGGACCGGCTGGCGGCAGCGGCCATGACGGGCCAGTTCCCGGGGGATCGGGCGGTGTTCCGGAGCCGGTACTGACGCCAGGCGTCGCAGTGGTCCCTGCTCCGGCCGCCTATGAGGAGCGGGACCGCTGAATTTGCCTGGCGTGGGACCCGGGCTGGGACGGTGCCCTGCCGGGTGAGGCGGTCCCGTGGCCGAAGGGGCCCGGGTCGTGTGCGGCAGTGGTGTGCCGGCTCCGGGTGAGGCGGGCTGGAATGTGACCGCTGCGGTGCCTTTCACCGGTCAGGGCAGCCTCAGGGACGGCGCGGCGGTCCGGGAGGTGCATCACGAAACCGCGGTGCTCAGGAGTTCGCCTCGAGGAACAGGACCGCCAGACCGGGAAGTCTCCGGCTCATCTCGTTGGCGTCGTCGAAGTCGAAATCCTCGCCCATATCGGTGACGTTGATGCTCGCGGCGTCCGTCCCGCGGAATTCTCGCCAGGCCTCGTAGAAAGCATCCGCATCACCCGTGATCCGTTGGAACGCCCTGCTGGGGGCATAGTTGACGTCTTCGTAGAACAGCGCCTCGCAACGGTCCCGGACGTTGGCGGACCGGACCACGGCGGGATGCGCAGCGAGGCTGTCCGGGGCCGCGTTCACGCGGTCGTACCACTGACGGCCGAGAGCGATCACACCGGCGCGGAAGTCGATGAAGCTGTCGTCGGAGCACCCGCCCCCGATGAGGTAGGCCGCTGCCCACACGTCCCATCGGTACAGGGCGTCATGCAGCGCGTCGAAGCGTTCCGCGTACTCCAGAATCTCCTGACGCGGTGTGCTCGCGAGCTGTTCGACGAGTACCTCGTCGAACAGCTCGCCGGCTGCGGCTGCCTCGGCCTGCGCAGCCTCGATGTTGTCCCAGAACGTTTCGATGCCCATGGCCGCGTACTGTGTCACGCCCCTGTGACAGCCGATCGTGGCAGCGGGCCGGCGCCCGCTGCCTCCACGAAACCTCGTCCATTCCGGAGCCCCGCGTGATGGCGGTCCTTGAAAGCACCCGTTGCTCGCGGAGACCTCGTGCCTGCTGGTTGGGTCTCCCTGGCCGGGGCGGCGTGGCCTGCGGCGGGGTGCCTCTGGGGGAGGTGCTGTCCGCCGGGCTGTCCGGTTCGGTCCTGCCTTGCTGTCTGTGTTGTTGGTCAATGTTGTTGGTCAATTCAGAAGTGTTCGGGGACGGGTGTGCAGGATTTCTTCGGCTTCGTCGCTGATGGTGCGGACCACGTCGGCGGCGGGACGGATGGCGTCGATGAAGAACGCGGACTGGCCGTAGAGGATCTGGCTGGTGTCGGGGTCGGGTGGGGTGTCGAAGGGGCCGGTGTTTTCGGGGGGTGCGAATGCTTCTTTGCGGTCCCGCAGCGCGGCTTCACGTTCTGACCATGTGTCGGTGAAGTGGTTGCGGCGGACGCGTTCGCCGATGGCGTGGGGCCAGGGCAGTCCGGACACGATGTCGTAGGTCCGGGTCCAGACGGTGTCGCTGCCGTCGCTTTCGATGATGAGGCGTTTGTGGACGTCGTGTACTTCGATGGCTTCGGGTGTGGCGAGGAATGCGGTGCCCAGCCAGGCGCCGTCGGCGCCGGCGGTGAGGACGGCTGCGAGGGTGCGGCCGTCGGCGATGCCTCCTGCGGCCAGTACCGGGATGTCGGGGTAGCGTTTGACGATTCCGGCCAGGAATGGCAGCAGGCCCATCGTTCCGGTGTGGCCGCCGGCTTCGGTGCCCTGCGCGACGAGGATGTCGGCGCCCGCAGTGACGGCTGCTTGTGCGTCGTCGTAGTTCTGGACCTGGCACATCACCCGGGCTCCCGCGTCTTTGGCGCGGGCCAGCCACGGCTGGGGGTCGGCGAACGACAGTGCGATGACCTCTGGCCGTTCCTGCAGGGCGGCGTCGAACTGCGGTTCGGTGAAAGGGAGGAACGGCGTGATGAAGCCGACTCCGAAGGGGCGGTCGGTCGCGGCGCGAACGGTCGCGATTTCCGCGCGGATCCAGTCGGGTCCTTTCCAGGGATGCGTTCCTCCGAAGGAGCCGAGGCCGCCCGCGGCGGACACGGCGGCGGCGAGTGTCCCGCCGCTGTGCAGGGCCATGGGGGCTGCCATCACCGGGTAAGTGATACCGAACATGTCGGTAAATCTCGTATGCAGCATGGGCTGACGCTAGCGAAATACGGCGGTCCCGGCTCTGTGACGACGCGGCAGGCGGCCGGCTGGATGCGGCGCTCGGCGAAAGTGGACTGCCGCTTCCGCGGAATGCGGATCGGGTGCGCTGACGTGCAGCCGTGGCCGAATTGAACCTCTGACCGGAGTCCCGTGAACCCGGTTGCCGTTCCTCGCGAGGACCCTTCTGGTGGTGGGTCGGACGGCCACGGCATCATGACGTTGAAAGGTCACCGGGAAGATGCCGTACGACGGAGTTCACCATCCATGACGAACCGGCCGCTCGGGATCAGCGCAACCACATCGCTCGCGCCGACCTGGCCATTTGGGTTCGGTGGGAAGGTGGAACAACCATGGCTGAAGCCTCCCGACGACGGGACCTTCTCCATCGCCTGCATCCCGTTTCGGACGCATGGACTGCCCTCGGAGACCGTGCAGGCCTGTCGGAGTACGACCTGGTCAGCGAGATCGTTCTTCACGACTGGGTGAGGATCCGAGGCGGCAGCAGCGGCGGCGGCTGACACGGGAAGTCGGCCGCTGGCCCGATCCGGTCGATACGGACCACTCACGCGTCTCGCGCACGACATGGTGTGTGGGGCTGGGACGAGGCCGAACCCGACCCCTCTCGCTGTCGAACCACCCCAACAAGAAGACACCTACTCCGTAGGCCCGGGCGCGGCGGCCGAGGAACAGATGGCAGGCAGCAGGGGGCGCGAGGTTGCGCCCCACGAGGCCGCCCGTCACTCGGC
>NZ_JBHWCC010000096.1:0-19647 GCF_042735715.1 Streptomyces sp. NPDC059582 | reverse complement strand
GAACAGCACCCACAACTCATCGGGCACCAGCCGCTCAACCAGATCCGTCATGCACGGATCAACGAACGATCACGCCATCAGAAACGGTGTCTTAGTGTCAGCTGAGGCCGCTGCGGGAGGGCCACGACCCGGGCCGGATCGCCACTGAGCTCGCGGTGATGATTGCCGATGGCCGCGAGACCGTCATCGACGCCACGCGGATCACATGCCGCTCCGAGAAGGATGCGGCACCGGTGATCGAAATCGCCGGTCACCGCGACCGGGCCGGCTCAACCACCCGAAGCGAAACAGTGAGGCTGGGAGATAAAGGGCAATCCGCACGCATCCAACGACTCTTACGCCGAACGATTCACGGTCCTCGTCTGGATTGTTTCGAAGAGCGAGATCATCAGGGCTGCGGCGGTAGCGGCCTCGAGTCCGTTCGCGCGGACGAGGGACTGCCACGTGGTAAATGCGACGGCGTGGCGGATCGCGGCCGTGAGGGTGGGGCGTGCGGCCGGAGCGGGGGAGTAGCCCGCGAGCAGAATGCGCGTCGCCGCGTCGAGCTTCGTTTTGTAGGAGTCGACGCTGGAGTGGATACCGGGAACGTTTTCGCAGTCTCTGAGTACGTTCGTCAGCATGGGTTCGACGGTGTCGTAGAACCCGTACAGGTCCCCGAGCGCCTTGGTGGCCCGTTCATGCGGCGACGGGATCTCCTGCCAGCTCGTGCTGTCCGGCCAGGGGTTGCGCTGCCAGTACTCCGTGGAGCACGCGTCGAGCAGATCTTCCTCGGTGGGGAAGTGCCGATAGACGGTGTGCCGCTGCACTCCGGCCAGCGTAGCGATGCCTGCGATGGTCGTACGGGCGGGCCCCACCGTTCCGTGCAGCTGAATTGTCGCGTCTGTGATGCGGTGCCGCGTCTCACTCATCGTGTCGGCGCGACGTCGCATGTCGTACCTGCGACCGGTGTCCTTCCTGTCAGCCGTCATCGCTGCACCCCTGGTCCTCGTGGTCGCCGGCCGGTCCGGGGCCGACCACACAGATGAATCTACACCGCTGTGCACCGAAATGAGATTTCGGTGCACAGCGGTGTTTGGTGAACCTTGACAGGTGAGGTGGCGCGACCTTTCATGGAACAGTGCCGTGCATTCAATTTCGCGGCCATGCAGGACGCCGAGTCCTGATCGCGGCGCTGTTTCCGGCAGGTCGCCGGCAGTCCATGGAGGAGAGTCATGCCAAAGATGCAGTCAGTAGTCACGTCGGCACTGGGGGAGCCGTGGGAAGTGCGGACGGTGGAGGCTCCGGAGGCGGGGCCGGGGGAGGTGCTGGTGAAGGTGCACGCCAGTGGGATCTGCGGTACGGATGTGTGGATCACCGAGGGCAAGCTGTCGTTCGGAGTCGAATTCCCGATGACGCTGGGCCACGAGGGCGTGGGGGAGGTCGTGGCGGTAGGGGAGGGCGTCACCTCGCGGGCCGTCGGTGACCGTGTCGGCCTGGTGACACTGCAGACCGGGTGCGGGCGGTGTGCGTGGTGCCGACGGGGGGAGGCGCTGGACTTCGTCACGGCCGCAAGCTGCGAGCGGCCGGTACTGACCGGGATGAATGTCGCCGGTGCGAACGGCGAGTATGTCGCCACACGTGCGGAGGCGACCGTCATCCTTCCGGAGGGCCTGTCGTACGAGCATGCCGCGCCGCTCATGTGCGTGGGCTACACGGCCTGGAGCGGATTGCGGCGTGCCCGTCCCAAGCCGGGTGAACGTGTCGCGGTGTCAGGGATCGGCGGGATGGGGCATTTGGCGCTGCAGTACGCCAAGGCTGCCGGGTTCACGACGATCGCCGTCACCGGCTCGCCCGACAAGAGGGATCTCGCTCGTACGCTGGGTGCGGATCTCGTGGTGTCGAACGGGGCGGAGCTGCGGGAGGCGGGCGGAGCGGACGTCTTGATGCACACCAACAGCTCCAACCGCGCGGTGGCCGATGCCTTCCAGGGTGTGGCGCCGCGCGGCCGGGTGGTGCTGATGGGCATCGCGTTCGACGAGTTCGCGGTTCCGAACATGCCGATGCTGATGAACAGCATTCAGATCCTGGGTTCTGCCCACAATGGCACCGAGTATCTGACGCAGGCTCTCCAGATCGCTGCCGAGGGCAAGGTCACGCCGATGGTGGAGATCTACGGTCAGGACCGGGCCGCAGAGGCCTATCAGCGTGTAGCGGACGGGAAAGCCCGCTTCCGGGCGGTCATCACCCACGCATGAGGCCGCCGGGCCCTACGATCGACTGCACCCGCCCCCGGTCCGAAGCGGCGGGGGCTCCGTAGGAGGTGCGCCTGTTCCCGTCGCCGATTCGGCGGCCGGGGCCACGGCCAGGCGATGAGCATCTGTACCGTCGGCTTCGGGCCCATCCAGTCCGCGGCCTCCGGCTCGAAGGGATGTGGCAGGGGACCGAGCCGCCACCCCCGCCCTGGAGGCGGACGTGGCGTACTCGCCGGGCTCAGCCGACGCACTCGTTCTTGTCGGCGTGTGACTGCGGTATGTCGACCGAGGGCTTGTTCGGGTCGGTGAGCGGCACTCCGGGGCCCTGGTAGTCGCCCCCGAGAGTGAGTGTCATCTCGGTGCCGGGTCCTCGATCGTCCGGTCCGGGGTGGAGCGCCGAGGCGGGTAGGCCCATCATCGCGGCGAGCGTCCGGGCCTGGTCTGCCTGGTCGGGACCGTAAGCCAGGGTCGTGCGGGCCTGCTGCGCCCCGGGGGCGTTGCCGCCGTTGGTGGAGTGGGTGACGCCCTTGGTGTTCAGCAGCCACTGCTGAGTGGTCTGCGCCGCTCCCTGGGGGCCACCGCCGTTGTAGAGGACGACCCGGACCTGCGACGGGTCCGCCTTGGGGCCGTGGAGCTTGGTGTCGGAGGTCGTGGCCTTCTTCTTGGCCTCGGTCAGCGAAACGTCGTTCTTGATCGCCGCGAAGAGGGCGGGCGCCCTGGTCTCGTCGACTACGACGGTCTTGTGGATCTTCCCCTCGTCCGGATTGTCGATGACCGGGAGTGTAGTGAAGGTGATGTGCTCGGGATCGACCCGGTTGAGGTCCTTGGCGAGGTCGGTGAGCTTCCCGACACCGCCGATACCGGTGTCCACGGTGAGCGACTTGGTGGCAGCGTTCGCCAGTTCGAAGAGCTTGCGGGGGTCGGTGAGGGTGTCACTGGACTTCATCTGACGGATCATCGACCCCAGGAACTGCTTCTGCAGGTCGATGCGGTCCAGGTCGCTGCCGTTCTTCAGCGAGTGACGGGTCCTGACGAACTGCAGGGCCTGTTCGCCCTGGACCGTGTGCGGGCCGGCGGGCAGGTGCAGATGGGAGCCCTGGCCCAGGGAATCCGTGTCGTCGATGGCATGGGCGAGGCAGATGGGCACGCCGCCGACAGCCGTGGACAGGGTTTTCACGGCCTCGAAGTTGACCAGAATGAAATGGTCGACCGGCAGGCCGGTGATCTTGGCGACGGTACGCATGGTGCAGCCCGGGTCACGGCCGGCCTGGCCGAGGCTCTCGTTGAAGCGCGGGCTGAACGTGGCCTTGGGCGTCCCCGGGATCGTCTTGGTCGAGCCGTCCTTCTGCTTGGTCGGGCAGTCCGGGATGCCGGTGACCATGTCGCGTGGGATGCTCATCGCCGTCGCGTTCGACCGGTCCTTCGCCACGTGGAAGAGGATCGTGGTGTCGGCGTGACCTACGCTGCCGGCGTCCCCGTACTTCCCGCCCAGACCTATCCGGCTGTCGGTGCCGATGACCAGGATGTTCACTGCGTCCTTGCTGGTCGCGTTCCTGCTGCCCGCCGTACCGACGTCCACCGTGCTGATGTTGTCATCGAAGTGGCGGTACAGCAGGTAGGCCCCGCCACTGCCCGCCAGCAGCACGAAACCCAGTGTCCCCCCGGTCCACATAAGGACCTTCCGCTTCCTGGACCGCTTGGCCTTGCGGGGCCTCGTCGCCCCACCACGGCGGCTGCCCTCGCGTGGCTTCGGGACGGGCCGCACCTCCCCCTCGCGGTGCGCGCGATGTCCTCCCTGCGCCGGCACCGTGGGCGCCGGGGCGTCGTCGGCGTCCATCCGCAACCGGTAGTCACCGGTCTCCGGGTCGAGGACCCACTGGTCCGCGGGGTCGATGTTCCTGTCGCCTTGCGTGTCCACGGTCCTCCGTCTGTGCTGCGCCGCCCCACGGCGTCCGGCCGTCCAGCCCATGCCGAATCCCCCCGGGGCCGACCCCGGGACACTCGTTCAGACATCCGAATACGGCTCAAGGTTGCGCTCAGGTGACATGTAACAGCCCGACTACACAAAGGGTTTGGGGCAACTTGCTCTGGTGACAACGGAACACCGCACGAGCGTGAGGGCTCGCCCCGGGGCCCGTTGTACGTTCCGTCACGGTCATGAGCGGGGTTACGCGCAGGCGACGGTCGTTGGTGTGAGGGCGGTGGGCCGGTCCTCGCCGAGCCTGTCGCGGCGGCTTTTGACATCGCTGCACCGGCCGATTCAGGTTGTGCGGGTCGTGCGATGCCGTATCCATCACCATGGCCCGGGGTGCTGCAATATGCTCGGCCGGAAGGCCCTCGCCGTGCACCGCGAGACCGGCCACCGACTCGGTGAGGCCCGCACCCTCATGGCACTCGCTCGCGCACACCGCAAGACCGACAGCGCCGCCGCTGAACTGCTGAGACAGCAGGCAAGGGACATCTTCTCGGACACGGGCGTGCCCGAGACGGAGTACGAGGATCCCGACTGGTGACGCCTCCGCAGCCGCGCCCGTCAGCCCTGTCGTCGCCGCGGCCAGGACGCGGCGACCCGGGCCGCGACGATGGGCGCGGCACACCGTGTTACGGGGCACCGTGGGAGGGGTTCCCTGCCGACTTCGGACGGCAGGCGCCGAAGCGGGCTCGACGAGCACCCAGACCGACTCCCGGACCCGGAGGGGCACTCGCGCCCGTTGGGGCCGAGGCGCGGCGGCTTCCACTACAGGACCGTCCGGTGGAACGTCGAAGCTGTCTCCGTTCGCCTCAGCCCCCTCGGCTCACATGATGTGCACCGTGCCCACCGATGCAACATCCAACGTTGGCGACAGTCAAGACGAGTTTGGTAAGCTGATCACAGCGTTCAGGTCGCTCATTGGCCGCCTGTCCGCGCACCTGCGCGATTAGAGCCCGCAGGTTGGTTGACGGGCGCCACACGATCCCCCGCGTGTGGCGCCCGGCGCCTGTGGGCGCGCGGCTTGTCAGCGGGGCAGAACCTTCCCGGGCGGCTCGAGTGGTCGCGCGATTCACGGACTGACCGAGAACGGTGCGCTGACGAGGCTTCGGCAGACAGGCTTGGCCGGTAGGGCAGACCGTGGCCGGCGGCACGGACAGGCATCAAGAGCGCTTGGCGCGGTACAGCCCACGGCCCGTCCGCTGGACCCGAGAGGTACCTACGAGCCGATCGAGTGTGCTGCGGACCGCGTTGACACTTCCGCTGTCAGAGTCACGGCCGAGAGCCGCGGCAACATCGCGGGCCCTCACGTCGGCCTTTCCGGTTTCGGCGAAGAACTCCAGAATCTGCTGGGTGAGCTTGCCGTAGTTGCTCTGCTCGCCGGCATCATCGGCGGAGGGGACGTTCTCCCTGCTGATCTGCGGCTGCTGGGCGGGCAACGTCGACTTCCGTACGACATCCGCGGGCCCGGCAGGCGATACGTCTGCCGGTCGGGCGGTGGTCGACGCGATGTCGCTTCGCTGCGGGGCGGCGGCGCCGGAGACGCTCATCGAAGGTGCGGCTTCCGGGCCGGGCATCAGGGCCTCAAGAGCACCAAGGGCGCGTTCCACCGAGCCCAGATGCGCCATGACCGCAGCCAGCTCCCGCTCCAATGCCTGCTTCTGCACCTGCAGGCGTGCCAGCTCCACCTGAAGGCTCTCAGCCGTCATCTCAACGTTTCGTGCCGAGTGAGATACAGGGACCATGCGTTCCTCTTATCCTCAACC
Source organism: Streptomyces sp. NPDC059582 (assembly GCF_042735715.1). Taxonomy (NCBI): domain Bacteria; kingdom Bacillati; phylum Actinomycetota; class Actinomycetes; order Kitasatosporales; family Streptomycetaceae; genus Streptomyces; species Streptomyces sp. NPDC059582. Next base: position 13,681 of record NZ_JBHWCC010000096.1, on the reverse strand, counting down.
CCTAACGCGCCCAGCCAACCGTGGTACTGCCTGCTCTGGACGCGACCGACCTACCCTCCCTCAACACTATATGTAGTGGGTCACCCAGGGTGTAGATACGCGAGACGGGTGTCTCAGTCCACGGACGCCGACTACAATCCACAAGGGCAGGCGGGCAGGCCTTTAGGCTGCGGAAACGTCATTCACAGGTGTCGTCCCTGAGAGCGAGCAGACAACAACTTGTGGCACTGAACGGTGGCACGCGAAGTAGCGCACCCGATCGCAGAATGCTGACTGACGGGACCGTGTGACCGCGCTGCCTGCGCGAGCCTCGCCACCGGGTGATCGCGCGGCTGTCGGCCTCCCGACGCTCGCTCACGAATAGGGAGAGGTCAGGCGGTGCAGACTCGCGGCGACCGCCTTGATGCGTGCATCGACATCATCGATGGCTTCCTGCAGCATGTGGATGCGCGCCTCCAGCAGAGCGGCCTCGGCCGACAGGAAGGCACTGGCAGTGGCGGCGTCGGATGGTTCGGCAGAGTCTCGTCGTGACGTCATGCGACCTTCTGTGGTGCGGTCCGAGTGTCGTACGGAACGCAGTCAGGGTGCACCCGGCTTGGACGATCTCCGGCCGGGCACCCTGTGCCCGATCCCGCAGTGAGACCGTGTGCCGACGGCACCTTCGTCAGCACGACGGCCTGAATGGCCGCCACACGTGACACGCAGGGATCAGTCTTCGAGTGGAAGCGCCGCGGACGTCGTCCCGTCTCAGGGACCGCGCACGCTCTGTAGCGGGCGCCGCCGTCGGGCAGGGCGGAACATGGGCGCCGGTCCGTTGAGCCCCGGGGGATACTGGGTCGCGATGTCATGGACGTCCTTCCTCTCTGCGGGATGGGCAGCCGGTGGTAGAACCACCGTGGAATTGACCAGACAGCAGAGGGAGATGTGACAACCGCGGCCAATGCTCACAACCGGATCCTGGGTTGCCGCGCAGTGCTCGGCTGTGTGCGCGCCGCTCAGCGCACGGATTGCGGGCAGCATCGTGCACCGTGTCACAGAAGCAGCGATCCAGTGCGAGCCGCAGCGAGGCCGGTCGCGTAAATTTCCTGGATGACTGTGCTGCGTGGCGCCTCCGTCGTCCTTCGCCCCACCGTGCGTGAGGACATCCGTACCTTGGCCGCCATCCGGGCCACACCTGAAGTGCGTGCACGATGGAACGGCGGGGACGATCTCGAGACGGAGATCGCAGCCGATCTCGAGGACTCTGACACCCGGTCACTGACCGTCGAGCACCGACAGCGGATCATCGGCCTGATCCAGTGGTACGCCGAGGAGGACCCGGACTACCGGCACGCCGGCATCGACCTCTTCCTCGATCCCACGGTGCACGGCAGGGGCCTCGGCACCGACGTCGTACGAGCACTGGCCGGCCATCTCATCGACGTCCACGGCTATCACCGTCTGGTCATCGACCCGGCAGCCGACAACACTGCGGCGATCCGCTGTTACACCAAGGTCGGCTTCCGGCCGGTCGGCATCATGCGGCATTACGAGCGTGGCCCGGACGGCACCTGGCACGACGGCCTCCTGATGGACCTCCTGGCCACCGAGCTGGTGCGCTGACCGCTCGCACCCACCAGCCGGTCGCCTGCACTCGACCCCGTGTCGGCAGTACAGGAACACGGCGCGCCCAGGCGGCATGCCGGGCAGGGAGGGTGCTTTGAGGCTGGGGGAGCTCGCGGTGTCTCGCGGAGGTCTGCCATGCCCCGAACGAACGATCTGCTCCGGCGCCATCAGTTCCGGCCTGGGCACTTCTCTGAACCAAGAGGTGAGAACCGACAGCACCTGTCCACGAGTTTGGGAGGCGTCGGCGGTGCGTAGTGTTCGACGTTCATGAGAAACGACAGCACCAGAGCCCTCCGGCGTCGCAGAGCTGCCGCTCGGGAAGTCGCGACGGCACCGCAAAAGGCTCTGCGAGGTGTCTCCGTGGCATCCGGCCATGGAGACTCCGCAAAAACCCGTTGGGGGACGAGGGCGACCACTGCTAAATTCCCGGAGGCCGTGCGAGAGATCGAGGAGGTGGTACCCGTGAACGCAGTATCGACATGGGTGCTCCCCTCCGGGGTCACGGCCGGGCGATAGGCAGGTTGCCCGGGAGCGCCGTTCCAGTGCACTCCCGAAAGGCACGACCATGCATTTCACTTCCGAGCAGCGCCTCGACGACGGCGTCCTCGAACGCGAATTCACCCTCGGTGAGATCCCCGGCATCCTGTGGACACCCGCACCCGCACCCGCACCCGCATCCGCACCGGCGCCGCTGATCCTGCTGGGCCATCCTCCCCTCGGGCTGCGCAAGATGTACCCCCGACTGGTGGCCCGGGCCCGGCACTCCGCGGCGGAGGGCTTCGCCACGGCCACCATCGAGCTCCCCGGAAGCGGCGACCGGCCCCGTTGGCCCGCCGTCGAGCAGGCCCGCGCCGACCTGCGCCGGGCAATGGAGGCCGGCGAGCCGGTCAGCGACGAAATCGTCGACGCCCTCGTCCTCCCGCTGGTCGACAAGGCGGTCCCGGAATGGCAGGCCGCCCTGGACGCCCTCCTCTCGCTGCCCGACATCGCCGGCCCGGTCGGGTACTCGGGGGGCGTGATCTCCATCGGTATCCGGCTGGCGTTGGTCGAGTCTCGTATCTCGGCCGCCGTTCTGTTCGCCGGGAGTTTCGTGCCGCGCGCCCTGTTCGAGGAAGCACGGCAGGTCACCATTCCACTGCACGTCCTGCTGCAGTGGGACGACGAAGGGAACGACCGGCAGGCGGCCCTGGACCTGTTCGACGCCTTCAGCTCCAAGGAGAAGTCTCTGCACGCCCATCTCGGCGGGCACACCGGCGTCCCGCAGTTCGCGGGGGACGCCGCGGCCCAGTTCTTCACCCGACATCTGAAGTGAGGCCGGCCGTCGGACCGGCAGCAGACGGTAGCTGACGTCGGCCGGGGCATGCCGCTCATCGAGGACAGGCCCCGGCCCTCCGCAACTCCTCACACCGTGGGGCCCCTGCTGAACTCTCGGCAGGGGCCCGTGCTGCTTGAAGTCATGAACTGCTCGATTTCTGCGCAGCGTTGAGCGCTGCCCGAACTCGAGTAGAGGTGCTGTCGGTTCTCGGGCCCTGGTCCACTTCGTGTGGTCGCGTACACAGGATGACTGCTGCTCTTCGCCTAATGGTGGTTCGGGTGGTCGTAGGCGGCCTCAGTGCGCGCGCGACTGGCTGGCCACGCATGAACGTGGCTCCCTTCATCAGGCCCCTTGGAATCGATCACCTAGGCTGGCGCGGTGACTGATGAGCAGGAGCGGGTGCAGCCGTCGGGAGTGTGGGCCACGGCGGTGGGGGTGGCCAGGGTGCGGGCGCTGGAGACCGAGCGGGAGAACGCGCTGTTCCTCGACCCACTGGCACAGGCCTTCGCCACCGCCGGCGGCCTGTGGCCCTCCTCGCCGCCGCCCGATGACGAGGCCGCGCGACGCCGCCGGCTGGCCGTGTCGTTCTCCATCGTCATCAGGACGAAGTTCCTCGACGACCTGTTGCGGCAGGCCTCCGCGTCCGGGATCCGGCAGGTCGTGCTGCTCGGCGCCGGCATGGACAGCCGGGCCTTCCGGATGGACTGGCCCGAGGGCACCCGGCTGTTCGAGGTCGACACTGCCGCGCCACTCGACTTCAAGGCTTCGGTGCTGCGCCAGGAGCGGGCCTTCGCACGCTGTGAGCGGATCACCGTCGCGGTGGATCTGCGTGAGGACTGGCCACGCGCGCTGGCCGCCGCAGGGCACGACCCGGCCGTGCCGACCGTGTGGATCGCCGAAGGACTACTGATCTATCTGCCCGAGGAAGCGGTGGAGCTACTGCTGGCCCGGATCAGCGCGCGGTCGGCGGCAGGCAGTCGGATGGGGCTGACATTGGGCGCGCGCGGCGTGATCGAGCGCTTCGGCGCGGACGCCGCGCCGGGCTCGGCGGCGTCCATGTGGGTCTCGGAGATGCCCGACGACCCGGTGGGCTGGCTGGCCGGGCACGGCTGGGAGGCCGACAGTCACACCCTGCGCGAGCGCGCCGCCGCCTACGGCCGCCCGATCAACACCCCGCCGCAGCGCGAGGAGCGGCCCGGCGGACTGATCTCGGCGGTCCTCCGGTAGAGCGCCTCCCGGTTCCCTCGATGATCGATTCCAGAAGGGCCTGATGAAAGGGCCTGATGAGTGGAGCCACGTTCATGCGCGTTCAGCCGGTCATGTGCGCACTGACCGCCTATGACCACTGAAGTTCGCCCGAAAACCGCCTGACTGGATGGTGGTGTGGTCGACAGTCCTTCGCCGTGAACGAAGTGCTTTCGGGGTTGAACGAGCCACCCGCGGGTTCGGGCGACGGACCGAGCGGCTGCGCTCGATGCTGGTGTCGGTCGGTCCTGCGCTCGCGGGCCGGGCCGCGCAAGGGCGGCCGGGTGGTGTACCTCTCCGCTCCAGAGGTACACCACCCGGCCGTGTGCGCCGCTCCGTCCCCACGGTGCGGCGCGGGCAAGCCGGTCATCCCGTCATCCCATGGACGCCCGGCTTGGGCAGGTGAGGCCGGCGCCGGCAGCACGGCGGCCTCCATGAACTTCAACAACTGGTGAGGATTGCGGTCCAGGCTCTCCAGCAAGGCCGAGCTCGCAGGACAGAGAACGTTCGTGCGGGGCGCGTACAGCGGCGCCGGACGGTCGGTGGCGATCTCCCGGCGTTCTACCGAAGCGCCTTGGAAATTCCGCGGCCACGGCAGATGCTCAAGCCGGGGGCGCCTGGAACACGCGAACCGCCGAAATGTCCATGACCAGTGATATCTCGTTGCTCACCCGTACGCCTCCTGCGTGAAGTGGCGTGTTCGAGATGAGCCCCCAATCTGAGGGTTTCAGCGCGGCTCTTCCTTCGCATTCCACCCGCTCCCTACCCGCCGCCTCCTGTGTGGTGCTGCCGAACTTGAGGTCAATCGCGATGGGTAGTTCGATGTCCCTTATTCTGACGTCACCGATGAGGCGCAAACCCTCGTTTCCCGCGTATTCGAAGCCGATCGAGCGGCAGGTCAGCAGGGGAAACGTCGCTGAATCGAAGAAGTCGGGCCCCTTGAGATGCTCGTCTCGCTGCCGATTCCCCGTTTCGAGGCTTCCGGTCTGCACGCTCATGTAGGCCTCGGAACGGTAAGGGCGAGCGGCGTCGAGTTTGAGGAGGCCTTCAAAGGAATTGAACTTACCTCGGATATCCGAGATCGCTGCGTGCCGAAAGGAGAATCCGAGCATGCTGCGGACCGGGTCGATGATATAGATGCCGGTTGGAGTGCTGTCGAACCTGGCGATGGAATTCCCATCCCGGCTGCGGTTTTTGAGCATGCGAGCTGCTTCTTTCGGGCGGTGACTCTCCTGGCTGCGCCGGTAGGGGTGGTCGGATAGTCCAGCGAATTCGGGGGAGGCCGGGGCCCTGCTGCCAGGGCCCCGGCGTACGCGCTACTGCTGGGCGAGCCAGTCCGTGAAGTGGGTGTCACCGAGGTGCGCGTCGGGGCCCGGAAGGAGCGTGGACTCTTCGAGCTCGGCACCGAAGTACGGAGCGTGAGGGTCCGCCACAACGGTGCGCGGGTCGTTCTTGGCGGCGAGACCCTTCCGGATGAGCTCGTCGAGCTGGAAGGCCTCGGGGCCCGCGACCTCGACCAGGCCGTTGACGGGCGTACCGACGGCGGTGCGGCCCACGGCCGTTGCCACGTCGTCGGAGAAGACCGGCTGGATCTTCACGGGGGCCAGCAGCACGGTGTCACCGTCGGTCGCCGAGTCTGCGATGCCCTTCATGAATTCGAAGAACTGCGTTGCGTGGACGATGGAGTACGGAAGACCAGAGTCCTTGATCAGTTCCTCCTGGACCTGCTTGGCCCGGAAGTATCCGCTCTGCTGGAGGCGGTCTGTGCCCACCACGGAAAGCGCGACGTGGTGCGTGACGCCTGCTGTTGCCTCGGCCTTGAGGAGGTTGGTGGTCGAGGTACGGAAGAACTCCATGACCGCATCGTCCTCGAACGACGGGGAGTTCGATACGTCGACGACGACCGACGCATCCCTCAGCACGTCCGCGAGACCTTCACCCGTCAGCGTGTTGACCCCCGTGTTGGGCGAGGCCGGCACTGCTTCGTGCCCGTGCCGATTCAGCTTTTCTACGACCTTCGAGCCGATGAGGCCGGTGCCGCCGATTACTACGACCTTCATGATGGGGATCCTCTCGGAGTCTTCTTATGCGCAGGGACCGTCGGCGGGTTGACCCGCCCCCTGCATCCTTCAGTTTGGTCTTCACCAAGAAAGACAAGGGTGCGCACATACTTGTGACATGTGGGCGTATGGATTTCGAGATGTCCTTGCCCGAGGCCGACGGCTTCGCGCGCAGAGGCGCGCTGTCACGACATAGGGCATCGGCCGACGTCGCGCGGATGGTCTGATGGTCCTGTTCGAAGGCGGGGTACCGATTGCTATTCGGCGAGCTTGCCCTCGGTCGAGACCTCCTCCATCAGGGAGGAGATTTCCTCAGGGATGGCGGGAATGGCCTCCCGGGTGATCCCTGTGCTCGGGGACCAGACGAGGTTGACCTGCAGCGCGGGATCCATCTTCGGGTAGTCGCTGCGGTTGTGGCATCCACGCGTTTCACGGCGTTCGAGTGCTGCTTCGAGGGTGGCCCGCGCGGCCAGGGCGGCGGCCTTCAGGTCGAAGGCGTGGGCAAGGTCCTGATAGCCGGCGATGTCGGGATGGACGCCGACGTCTTCCATCCGCTTCTCGATCGCGCTCAGCTCCGTGAGCCCGGCCCGCAGCCCTTCCTCGTCACGGACGACGCCCGCGTGCTCGGTCATGGTGTTGCGGATGGCCCGCTGCAGGGCGCGGACGTTTTCCGGCCCGTCCGCGGCAAGGAGCCCGTCGACCTCGGCCCGGGCTTCGGCCACCGCGGCCGCCGACCGCGGCTGCGCGTGCAGTGACTCCGCATAGGCGGCGGCCGCACTCGCCGTGATGCGGCCGTAGACCAGCAACTCGATGAGGCTGTTGCCGCCGAGGCGGTTGGCACCGTGCAGGCCGCTGGACGCCTCGCCGATGGCGTAGAGCCCGCGGACGTCGGTGCTGTGGTCCTCGGGCCGTACCCAGACACCGCCCATCGAGTAGTGCGCGGTGGGCGCGACCTCGATCGGCTCGCGGGTGATGTCCAGCATCTGCAGGTCCAGCAGCGTCTGGTAGACCCGGGGGAGCCGGTTCATGATCGTCTGTCGGGGGAGGTGCGAGACGTCGAGCCATACGCCACCGTTGGGCGTGCCGCGGCCCTCCTTGATCTCCGTGTAGGAGGCGAGGGCCACGCGGTCGCGGGTGGAGAGTTCCATCCGCTCCGGGTCGTAGCGCTGCATGAACCGTTCGCCCAGCCGGTTGCGCAGGATGCCGCCCTCGCCGCGTGCCGCTTCACTGACCAGCGTCCCGGCCGCGTTCTCCGGCTCGATGATGCCCGAGGGGTGGAACTGGACCAGCTCGGGGTCGCGCAGCCGCGCCCCCGCCTCGACAGCCAGCCGGAACGAGTCACCGGTGTTCTCGTCGCGCCGTGAGGAGGTACGCCGCCAGATGCGGGTGTGTCCGCCGGCCGCGAGGATGACCGCGTCGGCGTGGATCAGGTACCGCGTGCCGTTGGTGAGGTCGAAGCCGTACGCTCCGAAGACGGCACCGTCGTGGACCAGGAGCCGGGTGATGTACACGCTGTCGAGCACAGGCACTTTGAGCTGGCCCACCCGGCGGATGAGTGTGCGCTGGATCTCCAGACCGGTGTAGTCGCCGGCGAACGCGGTGCGCCGGAACTTGTGCGCGCCGAAGAACCGCTGGGAGATACGGCCGTCCTCCTCCCTGGCGAAGGCCATGCCGTAGCGCTCCAGATCGTCGATGCCCCGGGCGGCGCCCCGGGTCACGATCTCGGTGGTGCGGGGATCGGCGAGCAGGTAGCTCTCCTTGAGGGTGTCCGCGGCGTGCTGCTGCCAGCTGTCCTCGGGGTCCATCGTGGCCAGGGCCGCGTTGATGCCACCGGCCGCGAGGGCCGTGTGGGCGTCGTCCTTGGCACGCTTGCCGACGGCGAGGACGTCCAGGCCGGCTTCGGCCAGCTCGATCGCCGCCCGCAGGCCGGCTCCGCCGGTGCCGATCACCAGCACCGTTGCGGAAAGACGTTGTTCTCTGACAGACATGATGGCTCCGATCGCCTGGTTCGCTCACTCACTACGACCAGGCCAAGCAGGTGTTTGTGACAGCCGACCGTGTACGACAACCGCCATGTGAGGGGCTGCTGCCGCGGCCGTGAGCCGCCGCTTCAGGAAGACGTGACGACCTCCTTCGGGAGAGCGAGTACCGTCGGCGGCCGCTCCGCGGAACGCTCCATTCCGTCCGTGCCGTGTCCTGACGCGAGTCTCGGGCAGTCCTTGGATTTCTTCTCGCCGTCATGGCTGCCGCGTACGCCGTGCGTGCCTGCCTGCCATCACCCGCTACCGGTCCGTCGGGACAAGTGCAGCGCGTGCAGGTCCGGGTGGCTGTGGCCGCAACACGATCAACCCTGGCCGTCCCGGCTCGCGTGGGGGACGGCGTCGCCGAGGCGAGGGAGAGCTTCGAGCGATCCGCAGTGGTGGGAGCGGGAACGCGGAGATAGGTCTGCTGCTCGAGCTTTGTCACACGGTGCCGCGCTGTTCGGTCCTACTTCCGAAGCCACGGCTTCCACCAAGTCACGCCGGCTCCTGTTGGATGCCCTGCGCACACGGCTTCTGGAAAGAGAACATATGCGCCGCCTACCCAGGATCGTTCGGATCGGCCCTGAGGCGATCGAGCGCGCCGCCGCGATGCACGGCAGGTGCTCCACCCACACGCTGTGGAGCCGTTACCACCGGGCTATGGGGGATCCGCGTACCTACCTGACGGCGCTGCTGGCTCGGCCGGGGGCAGTGCACCTGGCGGCGCAGGACGCGTCGGGCCGTCTTGTCGCCTTGGGGCACCTCATGCCGGATGGAGGCAGCGCTGAGGTGGCACTCCTCGTGGAAGACGAGCTGCAGAACAGTGGACTTGGTACTCGACTACTGCTCCACCTTGCGCACCATGCCGTGAGAGGCGGGTGGGAAGAAATCTACGGTCTCCTCCTGCCGGGTGATGAACGGATCTCGGCGATTCTGCGACACGTCGCCGTTGAGGTACACAGCAGAGAGGACGGCGGTGTCACGCTGACCTGGGCAAAGACCAGCGATCTGGCGGCCTCGTTGCCTTCCACCCGTCGCCCGATGGGTGTGCGGACCATGCGGTGGGGGTTGCCGACCGATGGACAGCTCCTGCACCGCCGCCGTACGCCGACGACAGGCAGTTGCTGTGCCGAGCAGCGGATTTCCGAGGGGATTCCACACTGACCGGCCCTCTCGGCGAGCACAAGGACGACCCCGCGACGTACGACCCGGGGTGCGGACCCGCCTGTGCTATGAGGCCACGGTGATCGTGGCCGACGTTCCCTTCCATGCCATCTTCGGTCGGGTAGGAAACAGCGCCTCGGCCTTCGCCGACGGAGGGCGGCGACTTGGCCTTCAGATGTCGTCGAAGCCAGGAGTTCGACGACTGGTAGACGACAGGCGACCCACTCTGTGACATGAGTGCCGACGGATGAAGTACGTCAGAACGCGCCGCCCCACGACGGTGCTGATCACAGGGCGAGTGGATCAAACGGCCACGGCCGCAGCGTATGGCTCCAGCTTGGCCGGGTTGATGACCCACATGATCCGGTCGACGCCCTCGGAGGACGCGTCAACGGACAGGAGCGCCACGGCATCGCCGTCGACGGAAACGAGAACGGCCGGTCGCCCGTTGGCCTCGACCCACCTGATGGCCGCCGGTGGCCAAAACCGCGGAGCGAAAGCCGCCACGTACTTGGAGACGTGGGAACGTCCGATGACGGGGATCTTCGAGGCCCCCCGCACCCCTCCACCGTCGGCGTAGCTGATGACGTCTGCAGCGAGAACGTCCTCGAGAGCTTCCAGGTCCCCCGTTTGCGCGGCCGTGAGGAACACTTCCAGCAGGCGCCGGTGTTGAGCTGGGCTGACGCGCTCACGGCGCTCCGCGGCCAGGTGCCTGCGCGCCCGGCTCACCAGCTGTCGCGCGTTGGCCTCCGTCGTTTCCACGATGTCTGCGAGCTGCGCGTACGGATAGTCGAAAGCTTGCCTCAGGACGTAGGCGGCTCGTTCCACAGGATTCAGCTTCTCCAGCAGGAGAAGTACCGCGAGCTCGAGCGCCTCCGCGCGCTCCGCACCCACGTAGGGATCTGCACTCGTGTCGATCGGCTCCGGAAGCCAGGGCCCGACGTATGACTCCCGGCGCACCCTCGCGGACTGCGCGAAGTTGATGGCCAGACGGGTGGTGACTGTAGCCAGGAACGCCGTGGGTTCGAGAATGGTGGTGCGATCGGTCTGCTGCCACCGCAGCCACGCCTCTTGAAGGATGTCCTCGGCCTCCACGGAGCTGCCGAGCACGCGGTACGCGATGCCGAAGAGCTGCGGGCGTGCCGCGACGAAGTCTCTCGTCGCCTGCTCCAGGGAATCAACGGTGTGATCAAAGTGCATGTCTGGCCCTCCTGGCTCCGACATTTCCACTCTACAAGTTGGTTCCGAAACAGTCGGAGGGTGGGGGTTGCATAGGTTGTGCCCAACATTGTCGTCGCTGTCGTCGCTGTCGTCGCTGTCGTCGCTGTCCTCGCTGTCTCGCCTGGCCCGCCGACGAGCGAGCCCAGGAACGGGAAATGAGGCGAGGCGTGGGGTGAGGGAGGGAGACGGGTGGGGGTGCCCCAGGGCTCCGTCCTCCGACCGGTGCGACGGACGACACACGGTGTGGCTCGCGTAACCCGACCACCGGTACATCTCACACCACACCGGTGCCCCACCGCACGGCCGCCGCGTGTCACATCTGAGCGGCCTGGCCGGTCATAGCAGTGACAACAGTTCTTGATGTGGACGGCGCGTGGCAGCACGGTGTCAGGAGCCCCCCGTGCCCCGGCGGCGCGTCCGGGTCCCCGGCGTCGCGGACCAGTGAGCTGCCGGACGGCACCACCTGCGAGACGACCATAGGGCGCGCGGGACGCAAGTGCCGTACCGCACACCTGTAGAAGGCACACGTCGGCCCGGCGTTCCTGAGCGAGGAACGCGCCGGGCACCCGCCTGGAGCGGCGGCGGCCGCGCGGCGGCCTGACTTCTCGCACCACGCCGGTGCCACGGGTCCATGGCGATGGCCGGGACAGCCACGTTTCCCGCGGGTCCATGGCGATGGCCGGACAGCGATGTCATGAGGACATACCGAGCTTCGGGGGAGGCAGAAATGAATGGTGAACGAATGGGCGACGACAGCGTGCCGGCCGAGCCGGGGCACGAGCGCACCGGAGAGAGGCTCGCCCAATGGGCGGACGGCCGACTGGGCCACCGCCGCCTGGCCCGCTCCGTCCGGCGGGTCGTCTTCCCCGACCACTGGTCCTTCCTGATCGGGGAGATCTGCCTCTACAGCTTCGTCATCCTCCTCCTCACCGGCGTCTACCTGAGCTTCTTCTTCCATCCCTCCGCCGATCCGGTGATCTACCAGGGCAGCTACGCCCCGTTGAAGGGCCAGCTGGTGTTGAAGGCGTTCGACTCGACCCTGCACATCTCCTTCGACGTCCGCGGCGGTCTGCTCATCCGCCAGGCTCACCACTGGGCGGCACTGATCTTCGTCGCCGCACTGTTGGTGCACATGCTGCGGGTGTTCTTCACCGGTGCGTTCCGCAAGCCGCGAGAGCTGAACTGGGTGTTCGGCTTCCTGCTGCTCGTTCTGGCCATGTTCGGCGGCCTGACCGGCTACGACCTGCCCGACGACCTGCTGTCGGGGACCGGCCTACAGGTCGTCAACGGCACGATCCTGTCGGTGCCGATCGTGGGCACCTACCTGTCGTTCCTCCTCTTCGGCGGTGAGTTCCCCGGCGACGAACTGATCGCGCGCTTCAACACCCTCCACGTCCTGGTCATCCCCGGACTGATACTCGCGCTGATCGTCGCCCGTGGTGCCCTGGCGGTCCGTCACCGGCACACCCAGTACCCCGGGCCGGGCCGCACCCGCACCAACGTCGTGGGCCTGCCGTTGCGGGTGTACGCCGTCAAAGCCGGCGGCTTCTTCGTCATCGTCTCCGGAGTGATCTTCTTCATCGCGGGCATCGCGCAGATCAACCCCGTCTGGAAATACGGGCCCTTCCGCCCCGACCAGGTCTCCGCCGGATCCCAGCCCGACTGGTACATGGGCGTCGCCGACGGCCTCCTGCGCGTCATGCCGGGATGGGAGATCAACCTCTGGGGCCACACTCTCGCCTTGGACAACCTCCTTCCTTTGCTGCTCGGTGTGCTGCTCTTCCTCGCCATGGGCGCCTACCCCTTCCTCGAGGCCTGGGTCACCGGCGACGACCGCGAGCAGAACCTGCTGGACCGCCCGCGCAACCGGCCTGTGCGCACCGCCCTGGGCGTGGCCTGGCTCAGCGTCTATCTGGTGGCCCTGCCAGGCGCCGCCAACGATCTGATCGCCACCCACCTCCACGTCTCCGTCAACGCCGTCACCTGGAGTGTGCGCGTCGGCCTGTTCGTCGTCCCGGTCCTGTCCTACGCCGTCACCAAACGCTGCGCCCTGGGTATGCAGCGCCGCGACCGGGACAAGGTTCTGCACGGTCGTGAGACCGGCATCGTCAGACGTCTACCGCACGGCGAGTACATCGAAATCCACGAACAGCTCGGCCAGGAAAGGCTGCACACCTTGACCGCCCACGAGCAGTACAGACCGCTGGAGGTCGTGCCCTCACAGGGTGCGGCCCGCAGCGCCGGCCAGGTCCGCCGCCTGCGCGCCGGCCTCAGCCGCGGCCTCTACGGCCCAGGCACACAGGTCCCCAAAGCCACGGCGGACGAGTACAAGGAGATCGCCGACCGGCATCATTTCTGACCGTTGCCGCCCGCACGAAGAAGTGCCCGTCTCGCCATGTCACACCTTGGACGTGTCTCCTGTCATACGGGTGCCGGCACCACACACGGATCGCTGGACCAACCGACCCGCCCCCGCGGGGCGTTCGGCCACCCGCACATCGTCTCCGCGGCCTTCTCGGCCGTCCTTCCCCGTGCGGCGGCAAGGCGGCAACGGCGCCGCCCACGCCGCCGTACGCGGCCCTGGTCCCCACCTCGGTGGTGGGCGGAGAAAGCCCGCGGACCACCAGAGCCGTCCGCCCCCCAAGGGCCGACGTACCCTCCCAACCCAGAAAGGGCACCCGACATGAACCGCACCGCCCTCACCCGCCGGGCCCGCACCCCCCTCACGGTCCTTGCCGGAGCCAGCATCGCGGCGGCCCTCCTGGCCACGACGGTCGCCCCGGCCTCAGCCGACAAGGAGACCCCCTGGCGGCACCCCACGCCCCCCGTCATCCCGGTCCACGGCGCGTTCGCCGACTCCACGAGTTGACACGGTGTCATCCAAGAGTCGTGGCACGACGCCTGTCCGATGGTCGCACTCGCCGACCCGCCGCGCTCCCTCAGCGGCGACTCCGTCTAAGACGTCGTTTCAGTTGGTGAGTCGGCGGTGGCAGATGAGGGCTGCGGCTATGCCGACGAAGGCAAGGAAGTGTTCGGATTTCCGCTCGTAG
>NZ_JBHWCC010000095.1:0-19691 GCF_042735715.1 Streptomyces sp. NPDC059582 | reverse complement strand
GGCGGCGGCAACACCCAAGGCGGCACGCAAGGTGGCGGCGGTGGCAACACCCAGGCACGCACGCAAGGTGGCGGCGGCGGCAACACCCAAGGCGGCACGCAAGGTGGCGGCGGCGGCAACACCCAAGGCGGCACGCAAGGTGGCGGCGGCGGCAACACCCAAGGCGGCACGCAAGGTGGCGGCGGCGGCAACACCCAAGGCGGCACGCAAGGTGGCGGCGGCGGCAACACCCAAGGCGGCACGCAAGGTGGCGGCGGCGGCAACACCCAAGGCGGAACCCAGGGTGGCGGCGGCGGCGGCAACACCCAAGGCGGAACCCAGGGTGGCGGCGGCGGTGGCAACACCCAAGGCGGAACCCAGGGCTGAGCCTCGTGGGATCTCCTGAGGAAGCATCGGGCACCTCGCAGGGCCAAAGGTTGCGAGGTGCCCAATGCTGACAGGACAGCTCAGTTCATCCACGGCTTCCGGGGTGATGAGGGTGACCAAGGCGACCTTGCGGGGTATCGGCCTTGCGGCTGCCGCCTCAGCCTGCTTCTCGATCGGCGCATGGGGCGCACCGATGAGTGGGGGAAGCGTCCCACCGCATGCGCAGTCGGCGCTTCGGTGCTATGCGACACCGAAGGACCCGGAGGCGGCCGTTTGCTACCGAGTCTCGAAGAAGGCCGAGTTTCGGCACGGCCAGATCGTCTACATCCCGATTCTTATTCAGGTGCCCACACCTTCGGATCCCCCCTCCGTGACCATCGTCAGCAGCCTGGATGACATTCGCCCGAATGCAGGACCTGGCCCTTGAGATCACTCTGTTGAATTGTCATCGATCATTCCATGCCCCAAGGCCAAGCGCGTGAGATCGGCCCTGCGGCGTGAGCCGATCTTTCTGCGGAGTCGCTCCAGATGTGTATGCACCGTGTTTTCGGTGATGCTCAGCTGCGCAGCGATCTCTCGATCTGTCGCACCGCTGGCCACAAGCTGCAAAATCTGCCTCTCACGGCTGGTGATATGAGGAGGGGGGGCCGGTATGCTCCGGCCGGCGAGACTGGCACCGAAATAGTCTCTCCCCGCCGCGACGGCGCGGATGGCCGTCAGCAATTCCGAATCGTCGGATTGCCGACTCAGATATCCACGAGCGCCGGCCTTGATACACAGGACGGCGTCGGACTGCGCTCCCGAAGTCGACAGCACGATGACCGCGTGCCCGTGTCGGTGCAACTGCGCGACCTGCTGGGACGCGACCTGATCACAGGCTTGCAGGTTGATGAGCAGAATGATTTCAGCGCCGTTCGCTTTGGAAAGCAAGTCATCGACGCTCTCGGCGAAATCTGCGATTCTCAAGTCCGGTTGGGCATTTATCGCCTGCGAGAGGCCGAGCTGAAGCAACGGCCAGTCGCAAACGATGGCCATAGGTATCACGGACGTGCCCATCGGAAGCTCCAGCGTAGGTGAGGCAGGCCATCGGCCACAGGACGCTTCGGGATACGCGGTCGGCGCCTCGCGCCGCCCGATCCCACAGTCGGCCCTCGCCCCGGGAGCGGCACCTCGGATGACCCATTCGGGGAGGGTGTGACGCCGAACGCCGCCATCACAGCCCCCAGCGTGCCCTGTTGCGACGCCGACGAGAGCAAGGCAAACACTCTGTACGGGTGACATCGCCGTGTCGCTGTAGTGAGCAAGTGATGTGTCACGAGAGTTTGGTCCGCAGAACATCCTATTTCGGCCTGACGCGTGAAAGGAATGCCGTGAAGCGGTTCGGTATCTACGCAACTCTGCCTTTTGTCGCTGCTGTGGCACTGGCAGGCACTACAGCGGGCCAGGCTTCCGCGGACCCTCGGGACGATCGTGATTACCCCGTTGGCGCCACCATTATTTTCAACAACGGGGACGGCAACACCACCAACACTCAGATCGGGAACACCCAGGGTGGTGGCATCGGCAACACCCAGGGCGGCACCCAGGTCGGCACCGGCAACACCCAGGGGGCAACCCAGGGCGCAGGAAACGGCAACACCCAGGGCGGCACCCAGGGCGCAGGAAACGGCAACACCCAGGGCGGCACCCAGGGCGCTGGCACCGCCAACACCCAGGGCGGCACCCAGGGCGGCCAGAACGCGGCGGCACGGCTCGCCGCCGTGCCGGCCCTATCCGCCTCCGCCGTGGGGTTCGCCGCGGTGGACGCCGCGATGGCGGGCGTCCCTCGGTGGGGATCGTGGACCGCCGGCTCCTACCTGCCCATCAGGTACGCGAGCAGTTTCTCGAAGATGTGACTTCGCGCGTTCACCGAGGCCGACCGCCGGGCTCGTACGCCGGCTGTTGATCAGCAGAACGACAGTGCCCCTGTTCGGTTGGAACGAGGACGGTCGAAGTCCTTCATCCAGCCGAGCAGGGGCACTTTCCACCCGGGGGAACCGAGCGCCATGGCCGTTGCTCAGGGCCCGATTCAGCTGGTCGCGGCCGTCTTCTTCACCGTCAGCGGCAGCAGCTTCTTGCCCGTGGGGCCGATCTGGATGCTCGTGTCCATCGCCGGGCACACCCCGCAGTCGAAGCACGGCGTCCAGCGGCAGTCCTCGACCTCCGTCTCGTCGAGGGCGTCCTGCCAGTCCTCCCAGAGCCAGTCCTTGTCCAGGCCCGAGTCGAGGTGGTCCCAGGGCAGGACCTCCTCGTACGTCTTCTCCCGCGTCGTGTACCAGTCGACGTCGAGGCCGAAGGCGGGCAGCGTCTTCTCCGCGCAGCGCATCCAGCGGTCGTAGGAGAAGTGCTCGCGCCAGCCGTCGAAGCGGCCGCCGTCCTCGTAGACGGCCCGGATGACCGCGCCGATCCGGCGGTCGCCGCGCGAGAGCAGGCCCTCGACGATGCCGGGCTTGCCGTCGTGGTAGCGGAAGCCGATCGAGCGCCCGTACTTCTTGTCGCCGCGGATCTTGTCGCGGAGCTTCTGCAGACGGGCGTCCGTCTCCTCGGCGGAGAGCTGTGGGGCCCACTGGAAGGGGGTGTGGGGCTTGGGGACGAAGCCGCCGATCGAGACCGTGCAGCGGATGTCGTTCTGGCCGGAGACCTTGCGGCCCTCGGCGATCACCTTCATCGCCATGTCGGCGATCTGGAGGACGTCCTCGTCGGTCTCCGTCGGCAGGCCGCACATGAAGTACAGCTTCACCTGGCGCCAGCCGTTGCCGTACGCGGTGGAGACCGTACGGATCAGGTCGTCCTCGGAGACCATCTTGTTGATGACCTTGCGCATGCGCTCGCTGCCGCCCTCCGGCGCGAACGTCAGGCCGGAGCGACGGCCGTTGCGGGTCAGCTCGTTGGCCAGGTCGACGTTGAAGGCGTCCACGCGGGTCGACGGGAGGGACAGACCGATCTTGTCCTCCTCGTAGCGGTCCGCCAGGCCCTTCGCGACCTCGGCGATCTCCGAGTGGTCAGCGGAGGAGAGGGAGAGCAGGCCCACCTCCTCGAAGCCGGTCGCCTTCAGGCCCTTCTCGACCATCTCGCCGATGCCCGTGATGGAGCGCTCGCGCACCGGTCGGGTGATCATGCCCGCCTGGCAGAAGCGGCAGCCACGCGTGCAGCCGCGGAAGATCTCCACCGACATGCGCTCGTGCACGGTCTCCGCGAGCGGGACCAGCGGCTGCTTGGGGTAGGGCCACTCGTCCAGGTCCATCACCGTGTGCTTGGAGACGCGCCACGGCACGCCCGACTTGTTGGGCACCACGCGGGCGATCCGGCCGTCGGGGAGGTACTCGACGTCGTAGAACGCCGGGATGTACACCGAGCCTGTCTTGGCCAGGCGGAAGAGGACCTCCTCGCGGCCGCCGGGGCGGCCCTCCGCCTTCCAGCCACGGATGATCTTCGTCATGTCGAGCACGGCCTGCTCGCCGTCGCCGATGACCACCGCGTCGATGAAGTCGGCGATCGGCTCCGGGTTGAAGGCGGCATGGCCGCCGGCCAGCACGATCGGGTCGTCGATCCCCCGGTCCTTGGCCTCCAGCGGGATGCCGGCCAGGTCCAGGGCCGTGAGCATGTTCGTGTAGCCCAGCTCCGTGGAGAAGGACAGACCGAACACGTCGAAAGCCCGCACCGGGCGGTGGCTGTCCACCGTGAACTGCGGGACGCCGTGCTCCCTCATCAGCGCCTCGAGGTCCGGCCACACGCTGTACGTGCGCTCCGCGAGGACGCCCTCCTGCTCGTTGAGGACCTCGTAGAGGATCATGACGCCCTGGTTGGGCAGGCCGACCTCATAGGCGTCCGGGTACATCAGCGCCCAGTGGACGTCGCAGGACTCCCACGGCTTCACCGTGGAGTTGAGCTCTCCGCCGACGTACTGGATCGGCTTCTGCACATGCGGGAGCAGAGCTTCGAGCTGCGGGAACACAGACTCAGCAGCCGCGGCGGTTTCGGTAGGCATCTCGCGAACCTTCGTGAGCTGACAGGGGTGACCATCTAGACTAACGCGCCCGGAGGAGTCCCCCGCACGCTCAGACCGGCGCCCCGGCCCCGATCTCCCGCCAGACCTCGGGCAGCTCGGCCTCCACGGCGGCCGCCCGCTGCTCCGCGCGTCCGTACAGCACGCCGTACGTGAACGAACTCTCCCCCGCCGCGTGCGCCACGGCCGACAGCTCGCGCAGGGTCTGGCGGACCATGACGCTGTCCTGGTGGTCGCCGAGCAGGCTCTGAAGCGACTTCATGGACTTGACCAGGGCGGACGCCGGGTCGCCGAGGGCCGGCGCGGCCGTCTCCGCCGAGTACCGGGTCCGCTTGGCCTTCTTGCGGGCCTCGTGCAGCGCGAGGTCGCGGTCGTGTCCGGGCGGCAGCTCCAGCGCCTGTTCGACCAGGGCGGAGACCTTGCCGAAGTCCTTCCGTACGGCCTGGGCGAGCACCTTGTCCGGCCGGCCGGCGGCCGCCTTCAGCCGGGGCGGGTCCGCGGTCAGCGCGTCCAGGGTGTCGAGGAGCGCCAGGTACCGCTTGGAGTCCAGGACGCCGATCAGGCGGCGGCGCGCCCCACCGCGCCGGGCGCGCGCCCAGGTGCGCAGCCGGGTGCGGACCGGGCCGGAGACCAGCGCGCGGGGCAGGTCGTCGAGGGCGGCCATCAGGTGTTCGGTGAGCACCTCCCGGTCGCGGTCCACACCCAGCTCACCGGCGAGCCACTTCAGCTCGACGCCGACCGGGTCGGTGACGGTGCGGTCGAGGACCTTGCCGTAGGAGCGGAAGGCGCTGCGCAGCCGGCGGGTGGCGACGCGCATGCTGTGCACGGAGTCGGGCGCGTCCTGGCGCACGGCCGGATCGAGCTCGACGATCGCGTCCCGCTGCGTCCTGACGTACGCCAGGACGTGGTCACCGGCCGTCACGGGCTCGCCGGACGGCTCCTCGCGCCCGCCGGTACCGCTCTTGCCGCCCTTCCCACCCTTACTGGACTTCCCGCTCTTGACGGTCTTCCCGTCCTTGCCGGACGGAGCCGTCTCCGCCAGTGCCCGGGCCAGCTTCGACGCCGACTTCGACGGTCGTACACCCGCTTTGCGCAGGCGTTTCTCCACCGTGTCGAGGAAGGCCGGGTCGCCGCCGTCGGCGAGTTCCACCTCGATCTCGGTCCACTGGACACTGCCGTCGCCCCCGAGGATCCGGTCGGCCCGCACGGCGTCCACGCCCGCCTCGGCGAGCAGGCGGCCGTCCGCGTCGACGAGGTTGCGCAGGTCGCGCTCGGAGCGCAGCCGGAGCACGGGCAGCAGCTCGGCGTCGCGGACGCGGGAGCGGACGAGGGAGGCGAGCTCGCGCGGCACGGTGTCGGCGAGCGGGGCGTGGATCTCGTCCCGGACGCCGGGGGCCACGGGGAGCTTCAGGTGCCAGCCGGCGTCGGAGCCGCCGGTGCGGCGACGCAGGGTGATCGAGGCCGCGGCGAGGCGCAGGTCGGCCGTGTCGTAATAGGTCGCGTCCAGGTGCGCGACACCCTTGTCCAGGACGGCCGCGACCCCGGCGACACCGGTCAGGTCGGGCAGGCCACTGTCGTCGGACTCGTACTTTCGCTCGATCTCACGCTTCGTGTCCGCCATGAATCGAATCTAGTGCCAGTCGGGTCGGGACGGCAGAGGGCGCCGAAGGTGAATCACCGGAAAACGCCACCTGATCAGGAGGTAACGAGTTCTCGGATCTCGGAGCCGCCCGGGAAGTAGCCCTCCTGGTCCGTCGAGGAACCGACGTAGATCTCCGCGTGGTGGAACTGGTGGTACGAGATCGGCTCCCGGCCCTGGGCGACCACGACCACGCCGCTCTCCCGCCGCCAGACGACCTGTCGCGCGTCGTACTTCGCCTGGCTGAGGTCGTACTCCGGCGGACCCAGGCGCTCACGCAGCAGCCGCACCACCGCTTCGGTGTGCGTGTCGAACTCGTCGCGCCAGGCGCCCACCTCGCTGGTCCAGCCGGGCAGGGCGCCCCAGTAGTCGTCCTCCAGCAGCTCGTTGCCTATCAGGTACTGGTAGGCGAACGGCATCGAGACATACCCGTCGAGGTAGGTGAAGTGCCCGTGCGGGGAGATGAGGTCGCACTCCGGGATGTCCGGCGTGGGTTCGTCGTACGCCGGGTCGTCGAGGGCGTCGTCCAGGGACCGCCAGCCCGCCTCGCGCAGCAGCGCCGCGGTCCTTCGGTGGTCGGCGGGGTCCGTGTCGGCGAGCCGGATCAGGCCGTCGGCCAGTTCCGGAGTGACCGGGCACCGGGCGACCCGCGCCGGGTCCACCTCCGCCTCGACCGCTGCCTCCACGTTTGGCATGTCCTGCTCCCCTCTCAGGCCGACAGTGGCCGCTGCACCCGGATCGACTGCAACAGTCCCACGGCCACCCAGACCGCGAACATCGACGATCCACCGTAGGAGACGAACGGCAGCGGCAGACCGGTGACCGGCATGATCCCGAGGGTCATACCGATGTTCTCGAACGCCTGGAAGGCGAACCAGGCGACGATTCCGGCGGCGACGACCGTGCCGTACAGCTCGGTCGTCTCGCGGGCGATACGACTGGCGCGCCACAGGACGACTCCGAGCAGGACGATGATCAGTCCGGCGCCGACGAAGCCCAGCTCCTCGCCCGCGACGGTGAAGACGAAGTCCGTCTGCTGCTCGGGCACGAACTGACCGGTGGTCTGTGAGCCGTGGAAGAGGCCGGAGCCGGTCAGGCCGCCGGAACCGATCGCGATACGGGCCTGGTTGGTGTTGTAGCCGACGCCCGCGGGGTCGAGCTCGGGGTTGGCGAAGGCCGCGAAGCGGTTGATCTGGTAGTCGTCCAGGATGTGCAGCTGCCAGACGGCGAGCGCGCCGAGGGTGCCCGCGCCGATCAGGCCGAACACCCAGCGGTTGGAGGCGCCGGAGGCGAGCAGCACGCCCAGCACGATGATCACCATGACCATGACCGAGCCGAGGTCGGGCATGAGCAGCACGACCATCATCGGGACGGCGGCCAGGCCCAGGGCCTGCAGGACGGTGCTGTGGTCGGGGTACTGCCGGTCGCCCGCGTCGACCCGGGCCGCCAGCAGCATCGCCATGCCCAGAATGATCGTGATCTTCACGAACTCCGAGGGCTGGAGAGAGAAGCCGCCGCCGAGCACGATCCACGAGTGCGCGCCGTTGACGGTCGAGCCGAGCGGGGTGAGCACCATCAGGATCAGGAAGACCGAGGCGCCGTACAGCATCGGCACGAACGTGCGCAGGGTGCGGTGGCCGAGCCAGACAGTGCCGAGCATCAGGGCGAACCCGATGCCGGTGTTCATCAGGTGCCGGATCAGGAAGTAGTACGGATCGCCCTGGTTGATCTCGGTGCGGTTGCGGGTCGCGGAGAAGACCAGCAGCGAACCGATCAGCGACAGGGCCAGGCCCGCCAGCAGGATCGGCCAGTCGAGCCGGCGGGCCAGCGCGTCACGGGCGAAGACCCTTGTCCAGCCGGCCCGTTCGGGCCCGTAGCCGGAGACTGAGAAGCTGTTCGCTCCGGTCATGTGAGCATCCTCCGGCTTCCCCGACTGCGAGTCCGCCTGCGTGTGTCGCGGTTGCCGGTGCTGGGCGACGCCGTGGTCCCGGCGGGCTGCGAGCCGTCCGGGGCGGTCGACTCCTTCGGTGTGGCGTGCAGGTCCTTGGCCGGGTCGCGGGGGACCTTGGGGTTGTCGATCGTGCCGTCCGTGCGGACCTTCGGCAGGGTCTGCTGCGGGGAGTAGAGCAGCGCCTTCTTCTTGTCGATCGAGCCGTCCGCCTGGACGCCGTACATGGCGCTGTAGATGTTCCGCACGGCCTCACCGGAGGCGCCCGAGCCGGTACCGGCCTGGGAGATGGTCATGATGATCGTGTAGTCCTTGGTGTACGTCGCCAGCCAGGACGTGGTCTGCTTGCCGTAGACCTCGGCCGTACCGGTCTTGGCGTGCAGCGCGATCCGGTCCTGCGGCCAGCCGCCGAACTTCCAGGCGGCGGTACCGCGGGTGACGACGCCCGCGAAGGCCTCGTTCATGCCCTTGAGAGTCGCCTGGCCGACCGGCAGCCTGCCGTGCGCCTTCGGCTTGATCTCCTGGACCGTCCTGCCGTCGGCGCTGACGATCGCCTTGCCGAGGGTCGGCGTGTACATCGTGCCGCCGTTGGACACGGCCGAGTAGATGACGGCCTCCTGGATCGGCGTGACGAGGGTGTCGCCCTGCCCGATCGAGTAGTTGATCTCGTCACCCTCGCGCATCTTGTTGCCCTCGAGGCAGTTCTCGTACTCGATCTTCTCGACGTACGACCCGTCCTTCTTTCCGGACTTGCACCAGGCGTCCTTGTTGGCCTTCCAGTAGCTCTCCTTCCACTGGCGGTCCGGGACGCGGCCGGTGACCTCGTTGGGCAGGTCGACACCTGTCTCCTTGCCGAGGCCGAACTGGTGGGCCGTCTTGAAGAACCAGTCCTTGGGCTGGCCCTTCTTCGGGTTGATGCCGCCGTCCTTCTTCCACTCCCGGTCCGCCAGGCCGTAGAAGACGGTGTCGCAGGAGACCTCGAGAGCGCGGCCGAGCGAGATCGGGCCGAAGCTCTCCCCCTCGAAGTTCTTGAAGACCTGCCCGCCGACCGAGTAGGAGCTGGTGCACGGGTAGCCGCCGTCCCACTCGTACCCGGCCTGGACCGCGGCGGCCGTGGAGACCACCTTGAACGTCGAACCGGGCGCGGACTGACCCTGTATGGCCCTGTTGAGCAGCGGGTAGTCGGAGTTCTTGCCGGTGAGCTGCTTGTAGTCCTTGGCGGAGATGCCGCCGACCCAGACGTTCGGGTCGTACGTCGGGGCGGACGCCATGGCGACGAGCCGGCCCGTCTTGGCCTCCATCACCACGACCGCGCCGGAGTCGGCCTTGTAGTTCTCGCCGGTGATCTTGTCGAACTGCTGGCGGGCCTTCTTCATCGCGTCGTTCAGCTCGTACTCGGCGACGCGCTGGACGCGGGAGTCGATGCTGGTGACGAGGTTCGATCCGGACTCGGCGGGGTCGGCCTCGGCCTGGCCGATGACGCGGCCGAGGTTGTCGACCTCGTAACGGGTGACGCCGGCCTTGCCGCGCAGCTCCTTGTCGTACTGGCGCTCCAGGCCGCTGCGGCCGACCTGGTCGGAGCGCAGGTAGGGCGACTCGGTGTCCTGGGCCTTGGTGATCTCGTCGTCGGTGACGGGCGAGAGGTAGCCGAGGACCTGGGCGGAGTTCGACTTGCCGGGGGCCGGGTAGCGGCGCACGGCCTCCGGCTCGGCGGTGATGCCGGGGAAGTCCTCGGCGCGCTCCCGGATCTGGAGGGCCTGCTTCGGGGTGGCCTCGTCGGTGATGGGGATCGGCTGGTAGGGCGAACCGTTCCAGCACGGCTGGGGCGTCTTGGCGTCGCACAGCCGGACCTTCTGCATGACCTCCGTGGGGGCCATGGCGAGGACGTCGGCGAGCTTGGTGAGGACCGCCTTGCCGTCGTCCTTCTGCTTCAGCAGGTCGGTGCGGGAGGCGGAGACCACGAGCCGGGTCTCGTTGTCGGCGAGCGGTACTCCGCGCGCGTCCAGGATCGAGCCGCGCACCGCGGGCTGCACGACCTGCTGGACGTGGTTGCCCGAAGCCTCCTTGGCGTACGCCGCGCCCTCCCGGATCTGGAGGTACCACAGCCGGCCGCCGAGGGTGCCGAGCAGGGAGAGGACGAGGATCTGGATCACGACGAGGCGGATCTGGACGCGTGGGGTCCGTCCGGTCTCGGGAATGTTGGTCACTGCGGCTGCCTCCCCCTCTCAGTGTGTGGATGTGTCATACACGACGGACCTGTGCGGCCCCACGGTCAACTCCCGCGTGGTCACAGCCGCTTGACCCCCTTGATCCGGCCCGCTCGCGCGGTGCGGGCGCGGGCCGCCTTCACCCGCAGTCCGTTGCGCTGGCCGCCGATGCGCAGCCCGGTGCCGGCGGAGAGCCAGCCGGAGGAGATGTCGGTGCCCTGCGCGGGCGAGTTGGCCTCGACCAGCGGATCTCCGTCGGCGCGCCGGGCCAGCCACATGATGCCGGGCACCACGAACGGGGCGAGCAGCAGGTCGTACAGGGCGGCGGTGAACAGCAGGCTGCCGAGGCCGACATGGCGGGCGGCGGTGTCGCCGACCAGGGCGCCGACACCCGCGTACAGCAGCGTGGCGCCGATCGCGGCGGCGACCACCACGACCATCGGGCCGGTGGCCGACTTCAGTCTGCCGTTCTCCGGTTTGACGAGCCCGGCGAGATAGCCGATGACGCACAGCACCAGGGCGTAGCGCCCGGCGGCGTGGTCGGCGGGCGGGGCGAGGTCGGCGAGCAGACCGGCGCCGAAGCCGACGAGGGCGCCGCCGACATGGCCGTAGACGATGGCCAGGCCCAGGACGGTGAGCAGCAGCAGGTCCGGGACGGCGCCCGGGAGATGGAGGCGGGAGAGGACGCTCACCTGGATCACCAGGGCGACGACGATCAGCGCCGTGGAGAGCAGGATCCGGTTGACGCGCATGGGGATTCAGCTCCTACTGCTGCTGGTCTTCGCCGTCGAGGGGCGCGTTCGCGGACGGAGTGATGGTGATGGTGACCGTCGGCGTGGGGACGGGCTTGGGCTTCGTAGGGAGCACCGTGTCGCGCGGATCCTTGGTCGGGGCCTGGACGACGACGCCGACGATGTCGAGCTTGGTGAAGCTGACGTACGGCGTGACGAAGAGGGTGCGGGTGAGGTCGCCGCCGGAGGGGTCGACGCGGGAGACCACGCCGACCGGAACACCGGGGACGAAGGGCCGGTCGGCCTGCGAGCCGAAGGTGACCAGCCGGTCGCCCTTCTTCACCTCGGCCTTGCCGTTGAGCAGTTCCACGCGCAGCGGACGGTCGCCCTGCCCGGAGGCAAAGCCGAGCTCGTCGGTGGACTCCATGCGGGTGCCGACCGTGAAGTCGGGGTCGTTGGCGAGCAGCACCGTCGCGGTGTTCGGGCCGACGGTGGTGATCCGGCCGACCAGACCGTCGCCGTTCAGGACCGTCATGTCGCGCTTGATGCCGTCGTTGGCGCCGACGTCGATGGTGACGGTCCAGGAGAAACCCTGGGCCGCTCCTATCGCGATGACCTCGGCGCCCTTGATGCCGTACTGGCCGGTGCCCGCGGTCTTCAGCATCTTGTCGAGCTGCTTGAGGCGGCTGGCGTTGCGGTCGTCGCTGCCGAGCTTCGCCTTGAGAGCCGCGTTCTCCTTCTCCAGGAGAGCGAGCCGGTCGTGGCGCTCCCCCGAGTCGCGCACCGCGGAGACCGCGTCGCCGACCGGGTCGACCGCCGACGACACCCCGTTCTCGATGGGACCGAAGGCCGCGGCCGCGGCCTGCCGGGCACCGTCGACCGGGGAGTCCTCCCCGCCACGGATGTCCACCGTGATCAGTGCGAACGCGATGGCGATCAGCAGCACCAGGAGCAGCCGGCTCTCTCGTGTGTCCCTCACGTGCGGCGGCCGTGCCTTCCTCATAGGAATTCCGACAGAACGGGAAAAACCTCTAGGAACCCCAAGGAATCCAAGAGGCTCGTTCGTGGGAGCTTATGCATCTATATCAACGATCCGCCGTACGAGAGGAGATCATCTCGTACGGCGGAATCGAAGAGTTACGTCATCTGCGCGGCGCCGCGTCCAGAACCTGCTGCAGCGCCTCGAACTCCTCGACGCACTTACCGGATCCGAGCGCCACACTGTCCAACGGGTCCTCGGCGATATGGATCGGCATGCCGGTCTCGCGACGCAGCCGCTCGTCCAGACCGCGCAGCAGGGCTCCGCCGCCGGTGAGAACGATTCCGCGGTCCATGATGTCGCCGGAGAGCTCCGGCGGACACTTGTCGAGGGTGGTCTTGACCGCGTCGACGATCGCGTTGACCGGCTCCTCGATCGCTTTGCGGACCTCGCCCGCGGAGATGACGACGGTCTTCGGCAGCCCGGAGACGAGGTCCCGGCCGCGGATTTCGGTGTGTTCGTCAGCGTCGAGGTCGTACGCCGAACCGATCGTGATCTTGATCTGTTCGGCCGTGCGCTCACCCAGGAGGAGGGAGTACTCCTTCTTGATGTGCTGGATGATCGCATTGTCCAGCTCGTCACCCGCGACCCGGATGGACTGGGCGGTGACGATGCCGCCGAGCGAGATGACCGCGACCTCCGTGGTGCCGCCGCCGATGTCCACCACCATGTTGCCCGTGGCCTCGTGGACCGGCAGGCCGGATCCGATGGCCGCCGCCATGGGCTCCTCGATGATGTGCACCTGACGGGCGCCGGCCTGGGTCGACGCCTCGATGACGGCGCGGCGCTCGACGCCCGTGATGCCCGACGGCACACAGACGACGACCCGCGGACGAGCCAGATACCGCCGCTTGTGGATCTTCAGGATGAAGTAGCGGAGCATCCGCTCGGTGATCTCGAAGTCGGCGATCACGCCGTCCTTCAGCGGACGGACGGCAACGATGTTGCCGGGCGTGCGCCCGATCATCTTCTTCGCTTCGGCACCGACCGCCAGGATGCCACCGGTGTTGGTGTTGATCGCGACGACGGACGGCTCGTTGAGTACGATCCCGCGACCCCTGACGTACACCAGCGTGTTGGCGGTCCCGAGGTCGACAGCCATGTCACGGCCGATGAACGACATTGAGTTCCCCATCAGGATTCGACTGGCCTTCCCACTGGCTTTTGAGGGCTTTTCAGGTCGGCGAGGTGGGTGCTGTGACGTGAAGGCTTCCATCGTAGACGCGCCTGCACGAACACTGCGCGAGGGTCTTCGCCATTGTCAGCAGATGCCGGGCCGCCTCGCTTGTGGAGACGGCCCATCGGGGGCACACGTTCCCCCGATCGGCACGCATATGCCGAAGGACGGCCGAAAATGCACGGCCGTCCCAGGTCAGGCGGGCAAGGAGACGTGACGGCCCCTCAGAAAAATCTGCGAAAAATTTGCTCAGGAACGACCCGGGAAGAAGATCTTCACCTCGCGCTCGGCGGACTCCTCGGAGTCCGAGGCGTGGATCAGGTTCTCGCGGACGATCACACCGAAGTCACCGCGGATGGATCCGGGCGCCGCGGCGATCGGGTCGGTCGGACCGGCCAGCGCCCGGACGCCCTCGATGACCCGCTCGCCCTCGACGATGAGCGCCACGACCGGGCCGGAGGCCATGAACTGCACCAGCGGCTCGTAGAAGGGCTTGCCCTGGTGCTCTCCGTAGTGCAGCTCCAGGGTTTCCTGGTCCAGGGTGCGCAGCTCCAGCGCGGTGATCTGCCAGCCGGCCTTGCGCTCGATACGGCTGATGATCTCGCCGGTCAGGCCACGACGGACCGCGTCGGGCTTGAGGAGGACGAGGGTGCGCTGCGTCACGGGAGGGCTCCTTCTTACTGACATGTGTGCGGTGGGATGAGGTTACAGGGCGTGTTCAGGCGCCCGTCACGCAGCGTCAGGCCGGGGGGAGGCCGCCTGCGCCGCGAATCTCGCCTTCGCCTCATCGATCTTCCGCCCGTAGTGCACGGAGGCCCACCACAGCGCCGCGAACAGCACCCCCAGGAAGAACATCGTCGGGACGACGAAGCCGGAGGCGATCAGCGCGATCTGGAGCACCCAGCCCAGGGCGACCCCGCCCGGCCGGGTCACCACACCGCACAGCGCCACGCACAGGAACATCGCGATGCCGCTGACCGTCCACACCGTCGACATGGACAGGTCGGGATCCTTCATCGCGACCAGACCGGCGAAGCCGATGACGAAGACCTCGCCGATCAGGGTCGAGGAACAGAGCGTACGCACGGTGGAAATCAGTCCCTTCCCAGCAGCAGCAGTCGGGCCTCGCCCACGGTGATGACGGAGCCGGTGACCAGCACGCCGCCGCCGGCGAACTCGCCCTCCTCCTCGGCCAGCGTGATCGCGGCCTCCAGCGCGTCCGGCAGCCGCGGCTCCACCTGCACCCGCTCGTCCCCGAACACCTCGACGGCGATCGCGGCGAGCTCGTCGGCGCCCATCGCGCGGTGGCTGGTGTTCTGCGTGACTACGATCTCGGCGAAGATCGGCTCGAAGGCCTCCAGGAACCCCCGCACGTCCTTGTCGGCGCTGGCCCCGACCACGCCGATCAGCCGGCTGAAGTCGAACGCCTCTCCGATCGCCTCGGCCGTGACCCGCGCGCCCGCCGGGTTGTGCGCGGCGTCCAGGACGACCGTGGGCGACTGCCGTACGGCCTCCAGCCGTCCCGGCGAGGAGACGGCCGCGAAGGCCTTGCGGACCGTGTCCGGATCCAGCGACTCCGCCCGCTCGGCACCCACGCCGAAGAACGCCTCGACGGCGGCGAGCGCGACGGCCGCGTTGTGCGCCTGGTGGGCGCCGTGCAGCGGGAGATAGATCTCGTTGTACTCGCCGCCCAGCCCGCGCAGCGTGAGCAACTGCCCGCCGACCGCCACCTGCCGGGCCACCACCCCGAACTCCAGACCCTCCCGGGCCACGGTGGCGTCCACCTCGACGGCCTTCTTCAGCAGCACCTGCGCGGCTTCCACCGGCTGCTGGGCCAGGATGACCGTCGCTCCCCGCTTGACGATGCCCGCCTTCTCGACCGCGATCTCGCCGGGCGTCCCGCCGAGCCGGTCGGTGTGGTCCAGGTCGATCGGGGTGACGACGGCGACGCCCGCGTCGATGACGTTGGTGGCGTCCCAGCTGCCCCCCATGCCCACCTCCACGACGGCGACGTCCACCGGCGCGTCCGCGAAGGCGGCGTACGCCATCCCCGTCAGCACCTCGAAGAAGGACAGCCGGTACTCCTGCCCCGCGTCGACCATCTCGACGTACGGCTTGATGTCCTGGTACGTCTCCACGAACCGCTCGGCGGAGATCGGCGCGCCGTCCAGGCTGATCCGCTCGGTGACCGACTGCACGTGCGGCGAGGTGTACCGCCCGGTGCGCAGCTCGAAAGCGCCGAGGAGGGCCTCGATCATGCGGGCGGTGGAGGTCTTGCCGTTCGTCCCCGTGATGTGGATGGACGGATACGACCGCTGCGGTTCGCCCAGCACATCCATCAGCGCGGCGATCCGGGCGACCGACGGCTCCAGCTTGGTCTCGCCCCAGCGCGTCGCCAGCTCCGTCTCGACCTCGCGCAGGGCCTTGTCGACCTCGGGGTCCGCCGGCCGCGTCGGCACATCGGCCTGCGCCGGGCCGCCCTGCGTCCGCAGGGTCCGGCTGCCGGCCTCGATCACCGCGAGATCGGGGTCGCGGTCCGTCTCGGCCGCGACGATCTCTTCGAAGGGGTCGAGCGGGTCGGGCTGCTCGCTGCTGTCTGGGGGGAGCTCACTCACGGGGCCAGTCTACGGACGCCCACCGACACGCGCGGCTGCGGGCGCCGACGCGCACGGGCGAAGGCCCCCGGAACCGTGGGGTCCGGGGGCCTTCACCGACGTACTGGACGTACGGGATGTGCTGCGCGGGCTGCACGCGTCGGGCGTGCCGCAGGCGCTGCACGCGTCGGACGTGCTCACGCCTGGGGCAGTCGCTCCAGCTGGGCCTGGATGCGCGCGATGTCCTCGTCCGCCTTGGCGAGGCGGGTGCGGATCTTGTCGACCACGTTGTCCGGGGCCTTGGCGAGGAAGGCCTCGTTGCCGAGCTTGGCGTTCGCCTGGGCCTTCTCCTTCTCGGCCGCGGCGAGGTCCTTCGCGAGCCGCTTGCGCTCGGCGGCCACGTCGATCGTGCCGGACAGGTCGAGGGCGACCTCCGCCCCCGCGACCGGCAGGGTCGCCGTGGCGGTGAACGCGTCGCCCTCCGGCTGGAGCCGCAGCAGCTGGCGGATCGCCGCCTCGTGCGCGGCGAACGGCGTGCCGTCGAGGGCCAGCCGGGCCGGGACCCGCTGGCCGGGCTGGAGGCCCTGGTCGGCACGGAAGCGCCGGACCTCGGTGATCACCGACTGAAGGCCCTCGATCTCCCGCTCGGCGTCGGCGTCCCGGAAGCCGCCCGGTGCGTCGGCACCAGGAACGGACACGGCCTTCGGCCACTCGGCGACGACGACCGACTCACCGCCCGTGAGGGTGGTCCAGAGGGTCTCGGTGACGAACGGGACCACCGGGTGCAGCAGCTTCAGCGTGACGTCGAGGACCTCACCGAGGACCCGCTTGCTGACCTCGGCCGCCGCGCCGCCCGCCTGGAACGTCGTCTTGGACAGCTCGACGTACCAGTCGAAGACCTCGTCCCAGGCGAAGTGGAAGAGGGCGTCCGACAGCTTGGCGAACTGGTAGTCCTCGTACAGCGCGTCGACCTCGGCGACGACCGAGTTCAGGCGGGAGAGGATCCAGCGGTCGGTCGCCGACATGGCGGACGCTTCCGGCAGCGGGCCCTCGACCGTCGCACCGTTCATGAGCGCGAAGCGCGTGGCGTTCCAGATCTTGTTGGCGAAGTTGCGCGAGCCCTGGACCCAGTCCTCGCCGATCGGGACGTCGACACCGGGGTTGGCACCACGGGCCAGCGTGAAGCGCAGCGCGTCCGACCCGTACTTGTCCATCCAGTCCAGCGGGTTGACCGCGTTTCCGAAGGACTTCGACATCTTCTTGCCGAACTGGTCGCGGACCATGCCGTGCAGGGCGATGGTGTGGAACGGCGGGGTGCCGTCCATCGCGTACAGGCCGAACATCATCATCCGGGCGAC
Source organism: Streptomyces sp. NPDC059582 (assembly GCF_042735715.1). Taxonomy (NCBI): domain Bacteria; kingdom Bacillati; phylum Actinomycetota; class Actinomycetes; order Kitasatosporales; family Streptomycetaceae; genus Streptomyces; species Streptomyces sp. NPDC059582. Next base: position 2,587 of record NZ_JBHWCC010000095.1, on the reverse strand, counting down.
CCAGAAGAAGAGGATGTCGTAGCCGGTGACCAGGACGGAGTTCGGGTAGAACTTCGCGAGGCTCTCGGTCTGTTCGGGCCAGCCCAGCGTGGAGAACGGCCACAGGCCGGAGGAGAACCAGGTGTCGAGGACGTCGGTGTCCTGGTGCCAGCCCTCACCGGTGGGCGCCTCGTCGTCGGGGCCGACGCAGACGATCTCGCCGTTCGGGCCGTACCAGACCGGGATCCGGTGGCCCCACCACAGCTGGCGCGAGATGCACCAGTCGTGCAGGTTGTCGACCCAGTCGAAGTACCGCTTCTCCATCTCCTGCGGGTGGATCTTGACCTTGCCCTCGCGGACCGCGTCACCGGCGGCCTTGGCGAGCGGGCCGACCTTGACCCACCACTGCATGGACAGGCGCGGCTCGATGGTGGTCTTGCAGCGCGAGCAGTGGCCGACGGAGTGGACGTACGGCCGCTTCTCGGCGACGATCCGGCCCTCGGCGCGCAGCGCGGCGACGATCGCCGACCGGGCCTCGAAGCGGTCCAGGCCCTGGAACGGGCCGTGCACGGTGATGACCGCGTGCTCGTCCATGACCGTGATGGCCGGCAGGTCGTGCCGCTGGCCGATCTCGAAGTCGTTCGGGTCGTGGGCCGGGGTGACCTTGACGGCACCCGTGCCGAACTCGGGGTCGACGTGCTCGTCCGCGACGACCGGGATGGAACGGTCGGTCAGCGGCAGCTTGATGAGCTTGCCGACGAGGTGCCTGTAGCGCTCGTCCTCGGGGTGAACGGCGACGGCGGTGTCACCGAGCATGGTCTCGGCACGGGTGGTGGCGACGACGATGGTCTCGTCGCCCTCCCCGTACTTCATCGAGACGAGCTCGCCGTCGTCGTCCTGGTACTCGACCTCGATGTCCGAGATGGCGGTCAGACAGCGCGGACACCAGTTGATGATGCGTTCGGCGCGGTAGATCAGCTCGTCGTCGTAGAGCCGCTTGAAGATGGTCTGGACGGCCTGCGACAGGCCCTCGTCCATGGTGAAGCGCTCGCGCGACCAGGCGACACCGTCACCGAGGCGCCGCATCTGGCCGGAGATCTGGCCGCCGGACTCGCCCTTCCACTGCCAGACGCGCTCGACGAACGCCTCCCGGCCGAGGTCGTGCCGGGACTTGCCCTCCTTGCCGAGCTCGCGCTCGACGACGTTCTGCGTGGCGATGCCGGCGTGGTCCATGCCGGGCTGCCACAGCGTCTCGTAGCCCTGCATGCGCTTACGGCGGGTGAGGGCGTCGATGAGGGTGTGCTCGAAGGCGTGTCCGAGGTGCAGACTGCCCGTGACGTTCGGCGGCGGGATGACGACGGTGAACGGAGGCTTGTCGCTCTTCGCGTCCGCCTCGAAGTAACCCCGCTCCACCCAGCGCTCGTACAGCGGCCCCTCTACATCGGCCGGCGCGTACTGGGTCGGCAGTTCGGTGTCGGGCGCGGGTGGCTGCTGCTGAGCGTTGTCGGTCACGGGGTCAGTTTAGAGGTGTCACACCGTGGTCCCGAAACGCCTTTGTTCTGTAACGGTGAGACCCCCGATGCCGTGGGCCGCCCGAGCCTGAGCCAGGATGTCGGGAACACATAAACTCTGGAGGGGAACGCAGTAATGAGTCACAACCAGCCGGGCCCGTACGGCGGGCAGCCTCAGCAGCCCGGACCGTACGGTCAGCCGGGCCCCTACGGCCAGCAGCCGCAGGCTCCCCAGCCCGGCTATGGCTACCCCCAGCAGGCTCCGCCCGCCCAGCCCGGCTACGGCTATCCGCAGCAGGCCCCGCAGGGCGTGCCGCAGCAGCCGAACCCGTACGGGCAGCAGCCTCCCTACGGCCAGCAGCCCTACGGCGTCCCGCAGCCGCCCGCGCCGGGCGGCGGCAAGAAGACGACGGCCATCGTCCTCGGCGCGGTGGCCGTCGTGGCCGCGATCGCGGTGGCCGCGTACTTCGTGATCGGCGGGGGCGGCGGCGGCTCGGACATAGCCGACGACGGAGCGCACAAGCTGACCACTCCGGCGACGGTGCTGACCGAGTACAAGAAGTCCGACGACGCCGACAGCGGCGGCTTCGACGAGAACGACGTCAAGGACGCCGAGAAGCACGGCGTCAAGAACGCCAAGGACGTGCACGCCGGTTACCAGTCCGGGGACGAGAGCAACTACCTCGCCATGAAGATGATCAACTTCATGGGTGTGTACGGCGACATCGACGACCCCGAGGCGGTCGTCGACGGCATGTTCACCGAGATGAAGAAGAGCGCCAACAAGGACAAAGACGGCGAGGTCGTCGGCAGCCCCAAGGCCTACACGCCGAGCGGACTCGACGGCGCGGTCCTCAAGTGCCAGGAGACCAAGGTGAAGGGCGACGAGTCGTCCGGCGCCTCGGCCGGACCGAGCTCGATCAGCATGCCGGTGTGCATCTGGGCCGACCACAGCACGCTGGGCGTCGTCATCCACATCGACATGGCGGACGCGATGTCCGGCAAGGCCGCCGACCTGACGGGCGCCGCCGACCTGACGGCCAAGTTCCGCAAGGAAGTACGCGTCAAGGCCTGACCCGCGGCATGACGAGGAAGGG
>NZ_JBHWCC010000094.1:0-20908 GCF_042735715.1 Streptomyces sp. NPDC059582 | reverse complement strand
GTCGTGACGTGCCGCCCCGCGCCCCGCACCGTCACGCGCTGAGCAGCCTCTTCTGCCGCAGCAGAGCGGCCAACGCCGCCGCGAACTCCACCGGGTCGGCCGGGAGCGTCACCGCCGCGTCGGCACGGCTCCAGGTGGCCAGCCACGCGTCCTGCGGCCGCCCGATGAGCAGCAGCACGGGCGGGCACGCGAACACCTCGTCCTTGATCTGCCGGCACAGGCCCATGCCGCCCATCGGCACGGCCTCGCCGTCCAGTACACAGACGTCGATCCCGCCCCGGTCCAACTCGCGCTCCACCGCGGCCTGGGTCGCGCACTCCACGAACTCGACCAGGGGTACGTCGGGAGCGGGCCGGCGTCCGGTCGCGAGCCGCACCTGTTCGCGGGTGTTGGAATCGTCGCTGTAGACCAGCACCGTGGCGGTCGGCTGCATGCTTCCTCCGAGACGTCAGCGTCCTACGGACTGAACCGATGCGCCGGATGCTACTCCCTTGAACAGGCTGTCAACACCTGTTGGAACACCGCTTCGATGGGCCATACGGGCACTACACACGCTGGGAACACTCCGAACGGCACCCCCCGGAGTGAGGGCGGGATAAGGGACCGACATAATGTCGGTCGTGGCGACAGCAACGACAGTAGACACCGGGCACGCGCACCCGTCGGTCAACCGACCGAACCTCACCAGCGTCGGAACCATCATCTGGTTGAGTTCCGAGCTGATGTTCTTCGCGGCCCTCTTCGCGATGTACTTCACCCTGCGATCGGTGACGGGACCCGACCACTGGAAGGAAATGGCGTCCGCCCTGAACTTCCCGTTCTCGGCGACGAACACCACGATCCTGGTGCTCTCCTCCCTCACCTGCCAGCTCGGCGTCTTCGCCGCCGAGCGCGGTGACGTGAAGAAGCTCCGGGGCTGGTTCATCATCACCTTCATCATGGGTGCGATCTTCATCGGCGGTCAGATCTACGAGTACACCGAGCTGGTGAAGAAGGACGGGCTCTCGCTCTCCTCCGACCCGTACGGCTCGGTGTTCTACCTGACCACCGGCTTCCACGGCATGCACGTGACGGGCGGCCTGATCGCTTTCCTGTTCGTCCTCGGCAGGACGTACGCGGCCAAGAGGTTCACCCATGAGCAGGCGACCGCGGCCATCGTCGTGTCCTACTACTGGCACTTCGTCGATGTCGTCTGGATCGGCCTTTTCGCCACGATCTACATGATCAAGTAGCCGGGTCCGTTCCCGCGCACCTTCCAGAAGCATCGACGCAGAAGATCCTGACACCGGGGTAATCCGTGAAAAAGCTCTCCGCACGACGACGCCATCCGCTGGCGGCGGTCGTCGTCCTACTCCTCGCGCTGGCGGCCACTGGGGGGCTGTACGCCGCGTTCGCGCCCGCGAGCCAGGCGCAGGCCGATGACACCTCCCAGTCCCTCGCCATCGACGAGGGCAAGAAGCTCTACGCCGTCGGCTGCGCCAGCTGCCACGGCACCGGCGGTCAGGGCAGCTCCGACGGACCGAGCCTGGTCGGCGTGGGCGCCGCGGCCGTCGACTTCCAGGTCGGCACCGGCCGTATGCCTGCGGCGACCTCCGAGGGTCCCCAGGTGGTGAAGAAGAAGAACATCTACAGCCAGGCCGACATCGACCAGCTCGCGGCGTACATCGCCTCGCTGGGCGCCGGCCCGAACGTGCCCACCTCGGCGCAGTACGGCCCCGACGGCGCGGACATCGCCAAGGGTGGCGAACTCTTCCGCACCAACTGCGCGCAGTGCCACAACTTCACCGGTAAGGGCGGTGCCCTGACCAAGGGCAAGTTCGCGCCGAACCTCGAGGGTGTGGACCCCAAGCACATCTACGAGGCCATGCAGACCGGCCCGCAGAACATGCCTTCGTTCCCCGACACCACGCTGTCGGAGCAGAACAAGAAGGACATCATCGCGTACCTGAACGTGGTCAACAGCGATGAGACGGAGAACCCCGGCGGTCTCGAACTGGGCGGCCTCGGGCCGGTCAGCGAGGGTCTGTTCGCGTGGATCTTCGGTCTCGGCGCCCTGATCGCGGTCGCCGTCTGGGTCGCCGCTCGGACCGCAAAGGCCAAGAAGTCATGAGTAGCCAAGACATTCCAGAAGAGAACCTGCCCGCTGTGCAGGACCACACGCACGGTGCCGTAGACGTCGCGGACGAGCAGAACCCGTTCGCCGACCCGGGGCTGCCGCCCCACGAGCACCGGATCCAGGACATCGACGAGCGGGCCGCCAAGCGGTCCGAGCGTGCGGTCGCCTTCATGTTCACGCTGTCGATGCTGGCCACCGCCGGCTTCATCGCCTCGTACGTGACGATCCCGTCCGACAAGTCGATCTTCGTGTTCCCGATCGGCCACCTCAGCGCGCTGAACTTCGCCCTCGGCATGACGCTGGGTACGGCGCTGTTCAGCATCGGCGCGGGTGCGGTCCACTGGGCCCGCACCCTGATGTCCGATGTCGAGATCACCGACGAGCGGCACGCGATCGCGGCGCCGCCGGAGGTCAAGGCCAAGGTCCTGGCCGACTTCAAGCAGGGCGCCCAGGAGTCCGCGCTCGGCCGTCGCAAGCTGATCCGCAACACGATGTTCGGCGCGCTGGCCCTGTTCCCGCTCTCCGGCGTCATGCTGCTGCGCGACCTCGGCCCGCTGCCCGGGACCTCGCTCCGCCACACCCTGTGGTCCAAGGGCAAGCTGCTCGTCAACATGAACACGAACGAGCCGCTGCGCGCCTCGGACGTGGCCGTCGGCTCGCTGACCTTCGCCAAGCCCGAGGGCCTGGAGGAGCACGACGAGGAGTTCCAGAACGAGATCGCCAAGGCGGCCCTGATGATCGTCCGGCTCCAGCCGGAGAACATCAAGGACAAGCGCGAGCTCGAGTGGTCGTACGAGGGCATCGTGGCGTACTCCAAGATCTGCACCCACGTGGGCTGCCCGATCTCGCTGTACGAGCAGCAGACGCACCACGTGCTGTGCCCCTGTCACCAGTCCACCTTCGACCTGTCCGACGGCGCCCGAGTGATCTTCGGCCCCGCCGGTCACGCCCTGCCGCAGCTCCGCATCGGCGTGAACGACGAGGGCTATCTCGAGGCGCTCGGCGACTTCGAAGAGCCCGTCGGTCCTGCATTCTGGGAGCGCGGATGAGCACTACGACCAGCACCACGAACCCGTCGGACCGCTCGCGCGGGAAGGCGCCGGCCGGCGAGCGTGTCGCCGACTGGGCCGACGGCAGGCTCGGGATCTACTCCCTGGCCAAGTCCAACATGCGCAAGATCTTCCCCGACCACTGGTCGTTCATGTTGGGTGAGGTCTGCCTCTACAGCTTCATCATCATCATCCTCACGGGTGTGTACCTGACGCTGTTCTTCCACCCGTCGATGAACGAGGTGGAGTACCACGGCAGCTACGTCCCGCTCCAGGGACAGCTGATGTCGGAGGCGTTCAGCTCGACGCTGCACATCTCCTTTGATGTGCGTGGCGGTCTGCTCATCCGGCAGATCCACCACTGGGCGGCGCTGATCTTCCTCGCCGGCATGTTCGTGCACATGATGCGCGTGTTCTTCACGGGCGCGTTCCGCAAGCCGCGTGAGATCAACTGGCTGTTCGGCTTCCTGCTGTTCGTCCTGGGCATGTTCACCGGGTTCACCGGCTACTCGCTCCCGGACGACCTGCTCTCCGGCACCGGTGTCCGCTTCACCGAGGGTGCGATCCTGTCCATGCCGATCGTCGGCACGTACATCTCGTACTTCCTCTTCGGCGGTGAGTTCCCGGGCCACGACTTCGTGGCGCGGTTCTACTCGATCCACATCCTGCTGCTGCCGGGCATCATGCTCGGCCTGGTCGTGGGCCACCTGATCCTGGTCTTCTACCACAAGCACACGCAGTTCGCGGGCCCCGGCAAGAGCAACAAGAACGTCGTCGGCATGCCGCTGCTGCCGGTCTACACGGCCAAGGCCGGAGGCTTCTTCTTCCTGGTCTTCGGTGTCGTCGCGGCGATCGCGGCGATCGCTCAGATCAACCCGATCTGGGCCATCGGCCCCTACCGGCCGGACCAGGTGTCCACCGGCGCCCAGCCCGACTGGTACATGGGCTTCGCCGAGGGTCTGATCCGCTTCATGCCGGGCTGGGAGGTCAACTTCTGGGGTCACACGCTCGTCCTGGGCGTGTTCATCCCGCTGGTCCTCTTCGGTGTCGTGCTCGGCGCGCTGGCGGTCTACCCGTTCATCGAGTCCTGGCTCACCGGCGACAAGCGCGAGCACCACATCCTGGACCGCCCGCGCAACGCGCCGACCCGTACGGCGCTGGGCGTCGCCTGGGTCACGATGTACATGATCACGCTGGTCGGTGGTGGCAACGACCTCTGGGCCACCCACCTGCACCTGTCGATCAACTCGATCACCTGGTTCGTGCGGATCTTCTTCTTCGTCGGACCGGTCATCGCGTTCCTCCTCACCAAGCGGATCTGCCTCGGCCTCCAGCGCCGGGACCGGGACAAGGTGCTGCACGGTCGCGAGACCGGCACCATCAAGCGCCTGCCGCACGGTGAGTTCATCGAGGTCCACGAGCCGCTCAGCCAGGAGCAGCTGCACACCATCACGGCGCACGACCAGTACCAGCCGCTCGAGATCGGCCCCGCGGTCGACGAGAACGGTGTCGAGCGCAAGGTGACGGGCTCCGAGAAGCTTCGCGCCAAGCTCAGCAAGGCGTACTTCGACGAGGACAGCCAGATCCCGAAGCCGACCGTCGACGAGTACAAGGAGATCACGAGCGGCCACGGCCACCACTGATCGCTGCGCTCGCCACGCGCACAGAAGGGCCCCGTCCGGTCTCCGGGCGGGGCCCTTCGCGGTGCCCGGCGCTGGATAGGGTGTAACCAGCTTTTTCGTGTCCGCGAACCGTCTGCGAACCGTCTACGAACCAGGAGCGGCTGATGAGCGCTGTGACCCCCGCTGGAGGCGACATCGCGGCGGGCCGTTCCTGGCCCGCGGTACTGAACGGCCTGCTGGAGGGCCGTGACCAGAGCGCGGAGAGCACCGCCTGGGCGATGGACCGGATCATGCGCGGCGAGGCGACCGACGCGCAGATCGCCGGGTTCGTGGTCGCGCTGCGGGCCAAGGGCGAGACCGTCGAGGAGATCACGGGCCTGGTCCGGGCGATGTACGAACACGCGAACGTCATCCACGTGCCGGGCGCCACCGTCGACATCGTCGGCACGGGCGGCGACGGCGCGAAGACGGTGAACATCTCCACGATGTCCTCCATCGTCATCGCCGGTACCGGCGCCAAGGTCGTCAAGCACGGCAACCGGGCCGCGTCGTCGGCGTCGGGTGCCTCGGACGTGCTGGAGAAGCTCGGGGTCAATCTCGAACTGACGCCGAAGCGGGTGGCGGAGGTCGCCGAGGAGGCCGGGATCACCTTCTGCTTCGCGGTGAAGTTCCATCCGGCGCTGCGTCATGTGGCGGCGGCCCGGGGACAGTTGGGTATCCGGACGGTGTTCAACTTCCTGGGTCCGCTGACCAATCCGGCGAAGGTACGGGCCCAGGCGGTCGGGGTGGCCGATCCGCGGGTGGCGCCGATCATCGCGGGTGTCTTCGCCGAGCGGGGCAACTCCTCGCTGGTCTTCCGCGGCGACGACGGTCTCGACGAGCTCACCACGACGGCCACCTCCCGGGTGTGGATCGTCCGGGACGGCATGGTGACCGAGGAGACCTTCGACCCGCGGGACGTGGGTGTCGAACTGGTGCCGGTGGAGGCGCTGCGCGGTGCCGACGCGTCGTTCAACGCGGACGTGGCGCGCCGGCTGCTGAACGGCGAGACCGGGCCGGTGCGCGACGCGGTGCTGCTGAACTCGGCGGCGGCGCTGGTGGCGCTGGAACCGGGCTCCGGGACGCTGGCCGAGCAGATCGGGGCCGGGATGGCCAAGGCGGCCGAGTCGATCGACTCGGGCGCGGCCAAGCGGACGCTGGAGCGCTGGGTGGCCGTCAGCAACGCCTGACCCACGGCCGACGTGAGGCGAGGCGCGGTCCAGGATCCGGACCGCGCCTTGCGCGTCGAAGACCGTGTGGCAGGATGGTGAACCAGGTCATGAGTGACAGTCATGAGGCCCCGGCCGACTGTCCGGCAACCCTCCGTCCGTGGCGGGGTGCCCCGGGTGAAGACCAGGTCGTGGGCAGCGAGGTCCACGGCAAGCGCGGACCCCTCGAACGCTCCTGAGCGAGCGCGGCACCAGGGGTCCTGGTCCTCGAGGGAGCCTTCCGTGAGCAAGCGAATGCGATAGGGCGTAGAGCCCCGCCTCCGCGTACCCCTTTCACCCTCCCCACGCTCGAGCCCGGTGCGGCTCGCGTGGCGGTTCCGCCTTGCCTCTCACGGGAGTACCCCATGTCCGTCTCCACCGCTGCCACCGCCCAGGCCGTTTGTCACCCCCTGCCCGTTCTGGGGCGAGATGTCACCGTCCCGCTGGTCACGGGCGGCGAAGTCACCTACGCCGCGCTCGACTACGCGGCCAGCGCCCCCGCCCTCCAGCGTGTCTGGGACGACGTGGCGGCGTACGCCCCGTACTACGGCAGCGTCCACCGCGGCGCCGGCTACCTCTCCCAGCTCTCCACGGACCTGTTCGAGAACGCCCGCGCGACCGTCGCGGAGTTCCTGGACTGCCGCGGCGCCGACCAGGTGGTCTTCACCCGGTCGACCACCGACTCCCTGAACCTGCTGGCGGCCGCGCTGCCCGCCGACTGCCAGGTCTTCGTCTTCGAGACCGAGCACCACGCCTCGCTGCTGCCCTGGAAGAACGCCCGGGTCACCTGCCTCGACGCCCCGCGCACCCCACGCCAGGCGGTGGCGAGCCTGGAGCGCGCCCTCGCCGGCCGCGACCCGCACGGCCCGGCCCTGGTCTGCGTCACCGGTGCCTCGAACGTCACCGGGGAGTTGTGGCCCGTACGCGAGCTGGCGGCGGCGGCCCACGCGCACGGCGCCCGCATCGTCCTGGACGCCGCCCAGCTGGCTCCGCACCACCCGGTCTCCGTCCGTGACCTCGACGTCGACTGGGTCGCCTTCTCCGGCCACAAGCTGTACGCCCCGTTCGGCTCCGGCGTCCTGGCCGGCCGCGCCGACTGGCTGCGCGCGGCCGAGCCCTACCTCGCGGGCGGCGGCGCCAGCCGCAGGGTGACCCGGCGCGCGGACGGGGGAGTGGACGTGGAGTGGCACGAGAGCGCCGCCCGGCACGAGGCGGGCTCGCCGAACGTGATCGGCGCCTACTCCATCGCGTCCGCCTGCAAGGCCCTCACCGAGGCCGGTTTCGACGCCCTCGTGGCCCGCGAGCAGTACCTGATCGACACCGTCCGGGCGGGTCTCGCCGAGGTCCCCGAGGTCCGCGTCCTGTCCCTCTTCGGCGACGACGCCCCGCGGGTCGGGGTGCTCGCCTTCGTCGTGGAGGGCTGGAACAGCTCCCACTTCGCCGCCGCGCTCTCCGCCGAGTACGGCATCGGCGTCCGCGACGGCCTGTTCTGCGCCCACCCGCTGGTGCGCACCCTGCTGGGCGGCGACCCCGGCAGCCAGGGAGAGTGCGGTGCCCCCGAGGCCGCGCCGGGCGAGAAGTCCCTCAACGCGATCCGGGTGAGCTTCGGCGCGGGGACGCCGGACGAGCACGTGGAGCGGTTCGTGACCGCGGTGCGGGAGCTGGTCAGGGACGGCGCGAAGTGGCAGTACCGGACCGAGGGCGGCCGCTGCGTCCCGGCGGTCTGACCGCGCGGTTTCGGGAGGCGGCGGTCAGGAGTCGAGACCGATCGCGAACGCCGCCTCCAGGTCGTGCTGGGAGTAGGTCCGGAACGCCACGTGCGTGTCCGTGCCCTCCACGCCGGGGATCTTGCTGATCCGGCCCGGGATGACCTCCGCCAGATCCTCGTGCTGCCGCACCCGCACCATCGCGATCAGGTCGTAGGTGCCGGTGACCGAGAAGACCTCGCTCACGGATTCCAGCGCGGCGATCGACTCCGCGATCTCGGGAATCCGGTCCACGCTGGTCTTGATCAGGACGATCGCGGTGATCACGGCTGGGTCTCTCCCTCGGGGGCCGGAGCTGGGGCGGCCTTCACTCTAGTCGTACGGCCGAATCGCACCCACGCGTAGAGGAAGCCCGATCCAAAGCCCACCAGGTGCGCCAGATAGGCCACGCCGGGACCCTGGGTCGCCTGGCCCGCCGCCACCCATTGCAGGGCCGCCCAGAAGGGCAGCACGATCCACGCCGGAAAGCGCATCGGCAGGAAGAACAGGAACGGCAGGAGACTGGTCACCCGGGCCCTGGGAAACAGGAACAGGAACGCGCCGAGTACCGCGGAGATCGCCCCGGACGCGCCGACCAGCGACTGCTCGGAGCCGGCGTTGGCCACCGCGTACCCCAGCAGGGCGAGGTAGCCGCATCCGACGTAGAACAGGGTGAACTCGACCCGGCCCATCCGCTCCTCGGTCATCGCCCCGAAGACGTAGAGGAAGAGCATGTTGCCGAGCAGATGGACCCAGCTGCCGTGCACGAACAGGGCCGTGACGGGCGTCAGCGCCTGTCCGGCGGCGTCCTGGAACAGCTCGGCCGGGACCACGCCCCAGTGTCGGAAATATGTTCGCTGGGCAGCCGCCAGCTCGTCGCCGGTGCCGTATCCCGGGTTGAAGCCCGACGCCGGGCCGATCAGAAAGACCAGGCAGCACAGGGCGATCAGCCCGTACGTCACGGGCGCCGACGGTTTCCGGAACGCTCTGCCCGCGGTTCCGTTCCAGTTGCTGATCATGGTTACAGAGCATGACGTACCCGGACGCACTAAGACAGACCGCCTCGCCGCCGTGGACGGACGGGCGATGAGTACCCGCCAGGCCGTAGGGTTACGAGCCACATGCGCCGGGGAGAGCACGGTGCATCACGGACAATAGAAGGAAGGCGAACAGCCCCGATGACGGTTCCCCTGCCGACCGCCTCGACGCGGTGGCGCTGCACCCTCTGCGGCAATCTCACGCGTTTCGACGTGACCCGTTCGTCGAAGGTGGTGGAGTACGTCCACCTCGACCTGGCCGGTGCGCCGAACGTCGAGGAGCGCGAGGTGGTCAGTGAGACCATCGAGTCGGTGCGCTGCCGCTGGTGCAACGCGGTGGATCAGGTGGAACTCGTGGACAGGCCGGGCGCCGGCTCCTGACAGGGAGCGGCCCCGCACAGGTATTGGGGTGTGACGGATGGTGGAGAGCGCAGGCGGGGGGCCGGGCGACGGCGCCGCCGAGGTGCTCGACCGTCCGCTGCCCGACGGCGTGCGGCGCCGGGTCGTGCAGATCGTCTCGGACGGCTTCGGTGGGCTGACCATCGGGGAACTGCCCGCCCAGCTGCGGCAGTACGCCCGGTTCGCCCCGAATCGTCGGGCCAAGTTCGCGGGCAACGCCATGGCCGCGGCGCTGGAGACGGACACCCTCTTCCGGCAGCGGATCGGCGAGAAGTTCAGAGAGGCGCAGCCGGAACTCTCCGGCGCCCTCGACTCAGGCTCGCCGCCCCCGGCCGCGGACCCGCTGGACGTGGCGGCCGCGGCCTATGTGCTGCGGCCCACCGGCTGGGTGAAGCTGGTGACCGCGGCGGGCGAGGAGGCGCTGCGCGCGGACGCCGAGCGGGCCGACGAGGAGAGCCGCGCCGAGCTGGAGCGGCTGCGCGAGGAGCTCGACCGCTCCCGTGAGCAGACCCGGGCCGAGACCGAGCGGCTGCGGACCGAACTGGACGCCTCGAAGCGGGAAGCGGAATCGCTTCACCGCAAGCTGCGCGCGGCCCACAGCGACGTCAAGCGCGGCGAGGCGGCGCTGCGCAAGGTGCAGGGCGAGATCGAGGCCGTACGCGCCGAGACGCAGGCGCAGGTGTCCTCCGCCGAGAGCGAGGCGCGGCGGCTGAAGGGGCGCCTGGGCGAGGTGGAGGCGGCCCTGGAGGCCACCCGCAGGGCGGCCCGGGAGGGGCGCAGCGTCGAGGACATGCGGCTGCGGCTGCTGCTCGACACCGTGCTCGACGCGGCCCAGGGGCTGCGCCGGGAACTGGCGTTGCCGCCCGTGTCCGTACGGCCCGCGGAGACCGTGGACGCGGTCGAGCCCGGCCGGATGACTCCGAAGGACATCGCCAACCGCGCGCTGTCCGAGGACGATCCGGCGATCCTCGACCAGTTGCTCGCGCTGCCGCAGGCGCATCTGGTGGTCGACGGCTACAACGTGACCAAGACCGGCTATCCGCAGATGCCGCTGGAGAAGCAGCGGCTGCGGCTGCTCGGGCAGCTCTCGCAGCTCGCCGCGCAGACCGGCGCGGAGGTCACCTGCGTCTTCGACGGCGCCGAGCTGGCCGCCCCGGTGCTGCTGGCGCCGCCGCGCGGGGTGCGGGTGCTGTTCTCCAAGCCCGGTGTGACGGCCGACGAGCTCATCCGGCAGCTGGTGCGCGCCGAGCCGCCCGGCCGGCCCGTCATCGTCGCCTCGACCGACCGTGAGGTGGCCGACGGAGTGGCCCGCGCGGGGGCGCGGCCGGTGGCATCCGCGGTCCTTCTCAAGCGTCTGTCCTGAAGGTCAAGATCCGGGCCCAATGCCCGAATTGACGGAACCGTCACGCAACGTAGCGTCAATCGAGCATCACTGCATGTGAGTTGAGTGCAAAGAATGCGGTGCGTAACCGGGATTTTTCGTCGGAGGATTTGAACTGATCACAGAAACATCACTAGGGTCAGCCTTCGAATCTCCGTACGGGTGATCACTCACAAGAAGGAGCTCGTCTCCGTGGCGTCCCATCGTCGACCGAAGCAGCCGAGTCGTGCACGTGTGACCGTGCTGACCACCGCAGCCGCAGCCGCCGTCGTGCTCAGCGCCCAGGCCGCCAACGCCGCGCCGAGCGAGAAGCTGAACAAGGACGAGGTCAAGTCCAAGGTCGACAAGCTCTACGAAGAGGCGGAGCAGGCCACCGAGAAGTACAACGGGGCCAAGGAGAAGCAGGAGAAGCTCCAGAAGGAGATCTCCACCATCCAGGACAGCGTCGCCCGCGGCCAGGAAGACCTCAACGGCCTGCGCGACAGCATGGGCCTGGCCGCCGCCGCCCAGTACCGCACCGGCTCCATCGACTCCTCCCTCCAGCTCTTCCTGTCGGCCGACCCGGACGACTACCTGGACAAGGCCTCCACGCTCGACCAGTTGAGCGGTCAGCAGGTCGAGGCGCTGAAGAAGATCCAGGAGAAGCAGCGCGAGCTCGCCCAGGAGCGGACCGAGGCCTCGGACAAGCTCAAGGACCTCGCCTCCACCCGTACCGAACTCGGCAAGAAGAAGAAGGAAGTCCAGGCCAAGCTGGCCGAGGCGCAGAAGCTCCTCAACACGCTGACGGCCAAGGAGAAGGCGGCCCTCGCCGCCGCCGACGCCCGCGCCAGCCGCTCCGCCAGCTCGCGCGTGGACCTCGGCAACACCACCTCCGCCTCCGGCCGGGCCGCCGCCGCCTTCTCGGCCGCGCGGAGCCAGCTCAACAAGCCGTACGTCTACGGCGCCACCGGCACCGCCTCCTACGACTGCTCGGGTCTGACCTCCTGGGCCTACGCCCAGGCCGGCGTCACCATCCCGCGCACCTCGCAGGCCCAGGCCAGCGCCGGCACGCGGATCTACTCGCAGAGCGACCTCCGGGTCGGCGACCTGGTCATCTTCTACGGCGACCAGCACCACGTCGGCCTGTACGCGGGCAACGGCCAGGTGCTGCACGCCCCGCGCACCGGCACCGTCGTGCGCTACGAGTCGATCGGCAACATGCCGTTCCAGTTCGGCGTCCGTATCTGACCCGCGTCCGGCCCGAGCCGTTCCCGGACCGTTCCCGGTCCGGGAGGCCGGTCCGGGACCTCGGGCCGCCGCCCGAACGGGCGAATTGCGACACCGCCAACTGACCCCACGCCCCGCCGATGACCTGCGTCAGCGGCGGGGCGTCACGTTGTGTGCCCGCTGACGTCTTTGGCCGCCGCCCCGTGGCGGGGCTACTGTCTGGCGCGTTTCCCCACACCGCCGTGGCGCTTCCGCCGCGTGCCGGGGAAGCGGTCAGTGTCCGCCAGCGGAAGGAGTGCGGTTTCCCGTGGGGTCCCATCGCCGCCTTGCACCGTCCGGGTTCGACCGGGGTGCCTGCGCAGCCCTCAGTGTCCTGTCCGTCACCGCCGCCGCGCTCGGAGCCGTACCGGCGGCGGCCGCGCCGCACGACGACACCCGGGCCGAGGTGGACCGCCTCTACGAGGAGGCCGAGAAGGCGACCGAGGCCTTCAACCGGGCGGACGAGCGCGCCGACCTCCTGCGCAGCCAGGTGGGCAACGCCCAGGACCGGATCGCCCGGCAGCAGCAGAGCATCAACTCCCTGCGGGAGAAGCTCGGTTCGCTGGCCGGCGCCCAGTACCGCTCCGGCGGCCTCGACCCCTCCCTGGCGCTGCTGTTCTCCGACGACCCGGCCGACTACCTCGACCGGGCCTCCGTCCTGGACCGCATCACCACCCACCAGGCCGGGGAGCTGAAGGAGCTCCGGTCGGCCATGCGCGAGCTCGCCCAGGAGCGCGCGGACGCGACGCTGAAGCTGACCGAGCTGGAACAGAGCCGCAAGGCCGTCGCGAGCCACAAGCGGACCGTGGAGCACAAGCTCGCCAGGGCGCGGCGGCTGCTCAACTCGCTGCCCTTCGCCGAGCGCCTCGCCTTCGACCGGGCCTCCCGCTCCGGCCGCGCGGACCTTCCCGGACTCGGCGGCGCCGCGGCCACCGGCCGCGCCGCGTCGGCCGTCGCCGCCGCCCGCTCCGCCCTCGGCCGCCCCTACGTCTGGGGTGCCAACGGACCGGGCGGCTTCGACTGTTCGGGCCTGATGCAGTGGTCGTACGCGCAGGCCGGGGTGCAGCTGCCGCGCACCTCGCAGGCCCAGCGGTTCGCCGGGCACCAGGTCCCGCTGTCCCAGGCCCGGCCCGGGGACCTGGTCGTCTACCGGTCCGACGCCAGCCATGTCGGGATGTACGTGGGCAACGGCCAGGTGATCCACGCCCCCTATCCGGGGGCGCCCGTGCGGTACGACCCGGTGGGCATGATGCCGATCTCGTCGGTCACCCGGGTCTGACGCCCGAGCGGCGCCGTACGATCGGGAAGATGGCTGGTCGAAGGCGGGGATCGAGATCCGCGGTCGCGGCGCTGTGTCTGCTGCTCGTCTCCCTGGTGGGGTGCGGCGGGCGGCCCGCGACCGACGGCGCGCGGGCCGAGGTGCAACGGCTGCTGGACGCGCGGGCCGCCGCGGTCCTCGGCCACGACGAGCCGGCCTACCGCGCCACCGGCACCCCGGCCGGGTTCGACCACGTGAAGGCGGTCCCGTTCTCGGCCTGGTCCTACCGGGTCACCGCGGTGCACCCGAGCGGTGACACGGCCTCCGCGGACGCCGAGCTGCGCTACAGCGTCCGCGGGTACGACAGGGCGCCCGTCACGGCCGCGCGCGTCCTCGGGCTCGCCCTCGACGCCGGGGGGCGGTGGCGGGTGACGTCCGACCGGCCCGCGAAGAAGGCCGGGCAGCAGCTGTGGGACCAGGGCGCGGTGAGCGTCGTCCGGGGCGCGCACAGCCTGGTGCTGGGGACCGGGCAGTCGGGCGAGCGGCTGCGCTCCTTCGCGGAGCTGGCCGACCGCGCCGTGCCGGCGGTGTCGCAGGCGTGGGGCGCCGACTGGAGCGGGCACGTCGTGGTGCTCGTACCGAAGTCGCTGGAGGGGATGGCCGGGCTGCTGGCCTCGCCCGCCTCCTCCTACCGCGGGATCGCGGCGGTCACCACGGGCGAGACCGGCGGGCCGGCCCGGGCGCCCGCGGACCGGATCATCGTCAATCCCGACGCGTACGGCGTGCTGGGCTCGCTCGGCCGGCAGGTCGTGCTCACCCACGAGACCACGCATGTCGCCACCCGCGCCCACACCGACGCGGCCACGCCGCTGTGGCTGTCCGAGGGGTACGCCGACTGGGTCGGCTACCGCGGCAGCGGGCGCAGCGCGTCCATGGTCGCGCCGGAGCTCGCGGGTGCCGTCGCCGACGGGCGGGTCCCGGCGGCGCTGCCGGCCGACAAGGACTTCGGGTTCACCGGCGACTCGACCCGGCTGGCGCAGGCGTACGAGGGCGGCTGGCTGGCCTGCCGGCTGATCGCGGACCGCTGGGGCGAGGTCCGGCTGGGCGAGTTCTACCGGGCCGTGGGCGCGCACCGGGCGCGGGCGGGAGCGGTCGAGGACGCGATGAAGAAGGTGCTCGGGACGACGTCGGAGAAGTTCACCGCCCAGTGGCGGGACGCTCTGCGGGCGCAGTTCGGCTGAGCCCTTCCAGGTGGGCGACGGCCTCGGTGAGCCTCGCGCGCTCCGCCGTGCCCGTCGCCCGGGCCACCGGCAGTATGCGCTCGGCGGGGTCTTCGAGGGCAGCGGGGGAGCGCCGGTGCCGCTGCGGGTGACCGGGCTCGGCACGGCGGTCCAGCTCGCGCCGGCCCTCGGACCGTCCCGCCTCGGCCCGCCCGGCATCCGCCCGGCATCCGCCTGGCGCCGGCGCTCGCCACGGCCGCGCAGTGCGCGGCGGCGGCGCTGAGGGCGCGGTCGGCCCGCGGTCAGGAGGAGACCGGGGCCTCCTCGGCGCGGGCCGCCTGAGCCGGGAAGACCGCCTCGGGGCCGCGGGGCACCGTCGAGCGCCACAGCCGTACGGCCGCGGTGAGCGTGGCGGCCACCAGGAGGCCGTCCCGGACGAGGAGCAGGGTGACGCCCAGCGGGTCACTGGCGACGACGTGCTCGAACCAGACGGGGAACTCCAGCACCGTCGCGAACGCCGCCGCGAGCACCAGCCCGGCGGGCGTCCCCATCCTGCTGCCGCGGTGGCACAGACAGACCGCCGCGACCCCGACCAGCCACACCAGGTACTGCGGGCTGATCACCCGGCTGGTGACGGTGAACATCAGCACCGCCACGAAGGCCGCGTCGGCGAGCGTGTGGGGCAGGAAGCGGGTGGCCGCCAGGCGCCACAGCAGCAGCCAGCCGAAGGCGGCGCCGGTCAGGGCCAGGGCGGCGGTGCTGACGACGTCCACATACGGGCCGAGGAACTCCACCGAGCCGTAGTTGAGCAGCACCTCGCCCCGCCAGCCGAAGTGCCGGGCCACATGGAAGACCAGCGCGCCCAGCGACTCCACCTCGGTACCGCGGTCGCGCTGGGCGGCCAGGAACGCGAAGGCGCCCGGCATCGCCAGGGCGAACAGCGCGGCCACCGCGCCCACGGTCACCGCCGCCGCGCCCCACGCCCGGCGCCGCAGGGCCCCGACGAGCAGCAGCGCCGGCCACACCTTCAGCAGCGCCCCGACGCCGGCGAGGGCTCCCATCGTCCGCGGATGCCGGGCGCCCGCCAGCAGCGCGGCCACCGCCACCGCGGTGACCATCACGTCGTAGCGGGCGTAGAGCGTCGGCCCGAGCAGCGCCGCGCCCGCCACCCAGGTCCAGGCGCCGCGCGAGGACCCGCCGGGGCGCGGACCGGCGTACCGCAGCAGCAGGAGGACGGTCAGGTCGGCCAGGAAGGCGAGGACGAAGAACGCGGTCGCGTAGTCGAGGAAGGGCAGGAGCGCGGGGGAGAGCACGGCCAGCGCCGCGGCGGGCGGGTACTGCCAGGTGACGTCGTCGAGCGGGAAGGTGCCGTGGCGCAGCACCTCGTACCAGCCCTGGTAGATCACCGACACGTCGCTGGTGACGTCCGGGCCCGGGAAGACGGACACCTTCAGCACGCACAGCAGGAGCGGCAGCCTCGTCGCCGTCCAGGTGCCCAGCAGCCACGCCGGGGACCGTCCCGCGCCCGCAGTCTCCACCTGAGCCCCTGTCCGTCCGTCCGCCGTGCCGAGAGCCACATGATGACCCGCCGTGCCGTGAGGGGGCCATGAAGCACGGCCGGGGACGGCCGCGCGGACGCGTTGGGTAGGGTCGGCGGCGATGGACAAGACCCTCATCGTGACGAACGACTTCCCGCCCCGCCCCGGCGGCATCCAGGCGTTCCTGCACAACATGGCGCTGCGACTCGACCCCGAGCGGCTGGTCGTCTACGCCTCCACCTGGAAGCGGAGCCCGCAGGGCGTCGAGGCGACGGCCGCCTTCGACGCCGAACAGCCGTTCACGGTCGTACGCGACCGTACGACGATGCTGCTGCCGACGCCGGGGGCGACCCGGCGGGCGGCCGGGCTGCTGCGCGAGCACGGGTGCACGTCGGTGTGGTTCGGCGCGGCGGCGCCGCTCGGACTGATGGCACCGGCACTGCGCCGGGCGGGCGCCGAGCGGCTGGTGGCCACCACCCACGGCCACGAGGCCGGCTGGGCCCAGCTGCCCGCCGCCCGGCAGCTGCTGCGCCGGATCGGGGAGTCCACGGACACCATCACCTACCTCGGCGAGTACACGCGCTCGCGGATCGCGCCCGCGCTCAGCCCGCAGGCGGCGGGGCGGATGGCGCAGCTGCCGCCGGGGGTCGACGAGAAGACCTTCCACCCCGGGTCGGGCGGTGCCGAGGTGCGCGCCCGGCTCGGGCTCTCCGACCGCCCGGTGGTCGTGTGCGTGTCCCGGCTGGTGCCGCGCAAGGGGCAGGACACGCTCATCCTGGCCATGCCCCGGATCCTGGCGGCCGAGCCGGACGCGGTGCTGCTGATCGTCGGGGGCGGCCCGTACGAGAAGGATCTGCGCCGGCTCGCCCGGGAGAGCGGGGTGTCCGGCTCCGTGCGCTTCACGGGGGCCGTGCCCTGGGCGGAGCTGCCCGCGCACTACGGCGCCGGGGACGTCTTCGCCATGCCGTGCCGGACCCGGCGGGGCGGGCTCGACGTGGAGGGCCTCGGCATCGTCTACCTGGAGGCGTCCGCGACCGGGCTGCCCGTGGTGGCCGGGGACTCGGGCGGCGCGCCCGACGCCGTGCTCGACGGCGAGACGGGCTGGGTCGTGCGGGGCGGCTTCGCGCAGGAGGCCGCGGACCGGATCGTCACGCTTCTCGGGGACGCGCAACTGCGCCGCCGGATGGGCGAGCGGGGCCGGCGGTGGGTCGAGGAGAAGTGGCGCTGGGACCTGCTGGCGGAGAAGCTGCGGGCGTTGCTGTAGCGGACGCCCTGGTGCCGCAGCAGGCATCGTGCGCCCCGTCGCGACGCCCGGCAGGCCCTCTCGCGGCACCGGCCGAAAGCCCGAGTACGTCCAGTACGAGGACTTCCGGCCGGCACGCCGGGAGCACGCACCGGACGCCGCTTCCTCACGGGCCAACGTTGCCTGCCGCGGCACTAGGCGGAGGGAGATAATCCGCCGATGCTGCGTCCATGACAGCAAAACTGATGCAGCGTCAGCTGACGAGACGTCACATCCTGGGCATGATGGCCCTCCAGACCGCCGCCGCGGCCGGTCTCACCCGTATCGGTCTCCAGTCCGCGCAGGCCGCCGAACCGGCCGCCGTGGACAACGCCCCAGCCATCGTCGTCGGTTCCGGCTACGGCGGGGCCGTCGCCGCCCTGCGCCTCGGCCAGGCCGGTATCCGCACCCTCGTCCTGGAGATGGGACGGCTGTGGAACACCGCCGGCAGCGACGGCAAGGTGTTCTGCTCCACCAGCGCCCCCGACCAGCGCTCGATGTGGTTCCGCACCCGCACGGAGGCCCCGCTGGCCAGCTTCCTGTGGCTCGACCTCGTGAACAAGGACATCAGCGCCTACCCCGGAGTCCTCGACCGCGTCCACTACGACAACATGTCCGTGTACGTCGGCCGGGGTGTCGGCGGCGGCTCCCTGGTCAACGGCGGGATGGCGGTCACCCCGCTGAAGTCCTACTTCGCCGAGCAGTTCCCGACCGTGGACGCCGACGAGATGTACGGCACCTACTTCCCGCGCGCCCGCTCCATGCTCGGCGTCAACACCGTCGACCCCGCCTGGTTCGAGTCCACCGAGTGGTACAAGTTCACCCGCACCTCCCGCAAGGCCGCCGCCAACGCCGGCCTGAAGACCACCTTCGTGCCGAACGTCTACGACTTCGGCTACATGCAGCGCGAGGCCGCGGGAACGGCCACGAAGTCCGCGCTGGCCGGCGAGGTCATCTACGGCAACAACCAGGGCAAGCGCAGCCTCGACAAGACCTACCTGGCCGCGGCCCTCGGCACCGGCAACGTCACCGTCCACACCCTGGAGAAGGTCCGGTCGGTGACCCGCGCGAGCGACGGGTCGTACGTCCTGACCGCCGACCGCATCGACACCACCGGCACGGTCGTGGAGACCAAGCAGTACAGCTGCACGTACCTCTTCCTGGGCGGCGGCAGCATCGGCACCACCGAACTCCTGGTGCGCGCCCGGGACACCGGCACCCTGCCCGAGCTGACCTCCGGGGTGGGCGCGGGCTGGGGCACCAACGGCAACACCATGGTCGGCCGCGCCAACCACATCTGGGACACCGTCGGCGCCAACCAGGCGACCATGCCCGTCATGGGCATCGACGACTGGGCCAACACCGCCAACCCGGTCTTCGCCGAGATCGCCCCGCTGCCCATGGGGTTCGAGCACTGGATCAGCCTGTACCTGGCGATCACCAAGAACCCCGAGCGGGCGTCCTTCTCGTACGACTCCTCGTCCGGCGCGGTGAAACTCGGCTGGAGCGCCGCCCAGAGCGCCGTGTCCGTCGCGATGGCCAAGAAGCTCTTCGACCGGATCAACGCGGCCAACCTGACGATCTACCGCTACGACCTGTTCGGCTCGGGCAGCAAGGTGTTCGCGGACGACTTCACCTACCACCCGCTGGGCGGCTGCGTCCTCGGGAAGGCGACCGACGGCTACGGCCGGGTCAAGGGGTACTCCAGGCTCTACATCACCGACGGCTCGCTCGTGCCCGGCTCGATCGGGGTGAACCCGTTCGTCACCATCACCGCGCTCGCGGAACGCACGATGGCGCGGGTCCTCGCCGAGGACACCGCGCCATGACGCCCGGCCGGAACGCTCCGGCGGACGGCGACTACTTCGCGTAGATCGCCTCGATCTCGTCCGCGTAGTCCTTCGCCACGACATTGCGCTTGAGCTTCAGGGACGGCGTGAGGTGGCCCGACTCCTCCGAGAACTGGGAGGACAGAATGCGGAACTTCCGCACCGATTCCGCCTTCGACACCGCGGCGTTGCCGTCGTCGACTGCCGACTGGACCGCCGCGAGCAGATCCGGGTCGTCGCGCAGTGACGCCGCGGTGGAGCCCGCCGGCTTGCCGTGGTCGGCCGCCCAGCGGCCCAGGAACTCGTCGTCGATGGTGACCAGCGCGCCCACGAACGGGCGTCCGTCGCCCACCACCATGCACTCCGCGACCAGCGCGTGCGCGCGGATCCGGTCCTCGATCACGGCCGGGGCGACGTTCTTGCCGCCCGCGGTGACGATGATCTCCTTCTTGCGGCCGGTGATCCTGAGGTAGCCGTCCTCGTCGAGGGTGCCGATGTCACCGGTGTGGAACCACCCGTCGGCCAGCGCCTCGGCGGTCGCGGCCTCGTTGTTCCAGTAGCCCTTGAACAGGTGCTCGCCGTGCAGCAGCACCTCGCCGTCGTCCGCGATCCGCACCACCGAGCCGGGCAGCGGCTGGCCGACCGTGCCGATCTTCTGCCGGTCCCAGGGGTTGAACGCGGTGGCGGCACAGGACTCGGTCAGGCCGTAGCCCTCCAGGACCGAGAAACCGATACCGCGGAAGAAGTGGCCCAGCCGCTCGCCCAGCGGGGCGCCGCCGGAGATCGCGTACTCGCCCCGGCCGCCGAGGACCGCGCGCAGCTTGCTGTAGACGAGCTTGTCGAAGGTCTTGTACTTGATCTTCAGACCGAGCGACGGGCCCGACGGCGTGTCCAGCGCCCTGCTGTACGCGATCGCGGTGTCCGCCGCCTTGTCGAAGATCTTGCCCTTGCCGTCGGCCTGCGCCTTGGCGCGCGCCGAGTTGTAGACCTTCTCGAAGACGCGCGGGACGCCGAGGATCAGCGTCGGACGGAAGGCGGCCAGCTCGTCCGTGAGGTTCTTGATGTCCGGGACGCAGCCCAGCTTGATCGGCGCCATCATCGGCGCGATCTCGACGAGCCGTCCGAAGACGTGCGCGAGCGGCAGGAAGAGCAGCACCGAGCACTCGCCGGTGCGGAACAGCGGGCGCAGCCGCTCCACGATGTTCCCGCACTCGGCGAAGAAGCTGCGGTGGGTCAGCACGCAGCCCTTGGGCCGGCCCGTCGTGCCGGAGGTGTAGACGATGGTCGCGGGGTCGTCGGCCCGGGCGTGCGAGCTGCGCTCGTCGAGGGTCGCGTCGGAGACGTCCTGCCCGGCCCGTCCCAGCTCCGCCACCCCGTCGGCCTCGATCTGCCAGACGTGCTTCAGCTCGGGCAGCCGGTCGCGTACCGACTCGACCGCGGCCGCGTGGCTGTCGAGCTCCACCACACAGGCGGTGGCGCCCGAGTCGGAGAGGATCCACTGCACCTGCTCCGGCGAGCTGGTCTCGTACACCGGCACGGTGACCGCGCCGGCGCTCCAGATCGCGAAGTCGAGCAGGGTCCACTCGTAGCGGGTGCGGGACATCAGGGCGACCCGGTCGCCCGGCTGCACGCCGGAGGCGATGAGGCCCTTGGCCGCGGCGCGCACCTCGGCCTGGAAGACGGTGGCCGACACGTCCTGCCAGTTACCGCCGACCTTGCGGGCGATGACGGCGACGTCGGGATGCTGCGCGGCGTTTCTCCGGACGATGTCGGTGAGATTGCCGTCCGCAGGGACCTCGTACAAAGCCGGAAGGCTGAACTCGCGCAAGACTGCTGCTCCTCATAGGGCGCCGGCGCCACGACGTTGTGTGATGCGACGGTGCGGTCCAAGGCTCGGGCAGGTACCCGGGCGTCGCCGGCGGGTGGAGGCCCGCTGGTTG